>JBKHIT010000106.1:0-9818 GCA_046538485.1 Candidatus Brocadiia bacterium
GAGGGGCTGGGAGAATCCCAGCCCTTTACCCGCTTCTGCCACGCCCGCTCCGCAGGCTTACCGACAGCTGGAGTTCAGAACGCGGCTCATCAGCCGGCAGATCTCCCGGCAAACAGCAATCCCGCACGCCGTCGATGCGGACGAGACGTCCGCGTTCCCGGGAAACGTGCTTCATCGAATACGCACCGCACATCTTCATTTTGGGGGTTCCGGGGTGAAAATCGGCGTGCTGGGGTCCCACACGGTCCTCAGCGCCGCTGAGAGCACGTTTTTGGGGTAAATAGTTTTTTGCCCTATTCGCAAACTGCTACACGGCTAATAGTTACAATCAACGCAAAGGCCTTGCCTCCCATACTCTGCGCTAATACCAGCGAGAAATTCCCGGCTTCCTGCTGCAAGCGGTTCGCTCCAGCACCAACTGCATCGTCCGAGCAAAGCTCTCTACGCAATCAACACACGCAATTCGGTTTGCTCGTGGCATGATGCTTCGAATAATACCTCAAACACTGCCAGCCCGCAAAACAACCACCATATCGCCTTAAACGCCCATTTCCCGCCCCTTCAAAACCGCTTTAACGCCCTTATGCTACCCTTTGTTGTAATAGGGTATTATTAACCATGCAGTTGCTATGGTGACACCAAAAGAGTTCCAGTTTACAGAGTTCCATAGGCCAATCCCAAGCTGGGGAAAAGTCAAAAAAATACCATCTCAGTTTTCCGGCCAGTACCGGAAAACGACTTAAAGATGGCGGGCGATAGTTTCTGTGATGTTACTGGCCTTCTTAATGGCTCTGTCCGCTTCTTCGGATGTATAGGCCTCGGATGGCAGACCGCCTGGCAATCCATTGGGATAGCGCGTCGGTATATAAAACGTATCCAGGCTGGCGCCGCCGGACCGGAGGGATTCTAAATCTTTTTTGTAATTGATGGCATCGTCCAACAGAGTGGCAACAGAGTGTCCCCATACGTTCTCCACTCCACGGGAATAGAGAAAAGCCTTGGTTGCTTTCTCGGCCGCTTGTTGAGCGTGGAAACACGCGAAATTGTAATGTTCGGAGTCCCGCAACGTTTGGGCAGCATCAAGTTCTCGTCTGGCCTCGGCGATCCACCGTTTTCCTTCCTGTTGTGATGGATTCTTCATAGATCGTTCGCCCCTCCTTTTCTATCCGTTTCCCAAAATTGCGTTGTTCTCGTATACATTCCCATTCCTCCGGTGTGTAAACGAGCAGGTCAACGTCCAGTCTCGGTAAGATCAGTTGATACAACTCATCAACCCGTTCCAGAAAGCGCTTATCTGTTTGTTGGATCACGAGTATGTCCAGATCGCTTCGCTCCCCGCTCTCTCCCCGCGCAAATGAACCGAAGATGATAATGCGTTCGACGTCTGGTTGTGCAGATAGAACGTTCTTAATACGCTCAAGTTCCCTTTGAAGCTCGTCTTGTCTCTGTGATCGGCGTTTAAGAACGGCCTCTTTTGCGTAATATCCACACATGAGTTTAACCTGACTGCTCTGGACTATCATTGCACATGGCTCGGGCTCAGTCCCGTAGCCGTATATGAGTATAATACAGTCACGGCGAACCCTTAACAAATAAGAGCGAAGGAGCTGAAAACTATTAATATGAATACTCGGCCGCAATCGGAAGCGGACCAACGCCAATGCTTCACAAGGCACAGCCTATCCCACCGGTATTTTGGCAGGCGTTCACCGGCAGAATGCATCAAGTTCTCCACATTGCATGTAAGTATTCGGTAACCCACGTGGATGGCCCCATCGTGCCCCGCGCCGATGGGGACTATTATTAGCCACTACGCGCGGAAACAGTGACAGGAATGTCCACGTGGGTTACCGAATGCTTACCATTGCATCAGGGGCGGACCAACACACGTACTTACCAGAATACCGGTTACGACAACAAAGTCCCCACATCGTGATTGGCCTTAAAGTGCAGAATCATCAAAACTTATCGATGCAGAAGTAGCGCACACCTCCGCCGGGGAGTTTGATATTCACCTGGCCGGAATTAGCATCATAGCCAAAGCTGCCCTTGCCGCCAATCGGATAGGTCTGCGTGAAACGCAACCACCGCTCCGTCTCGGGATCCACCCGCACGCCGAGTTTCTCGATATCGAGATCGATCAGTCCGATCTGCCGCTCGGGGGTCGTGTTCGCCACTTTCAGAAGAACGCTGTTCTTGCGCCTCCAGGCACGAACACGCAGTTTTTTATTCTGAGCCTCCACAAGACCGTTTTCTCCGGAGCCGATCTCCACCGCCTCGGCCCGGTTGATGCCCCAATCGAGCGCCGCACGGCGGACGTCCTTGCCGATGGCCTCTTCCCATTCGCCACCGACCGGCCTGTCTTCCCAGTAGATGGCAACGAAATGGGTGCGATGGTAGGCAAACTGAGAGCCAGTCAGCGCCCCGGTTGTGCGGTCCAGAGAGAGTTTTTCCAGTCGGTCTTCCCGCGGGAGGAATTCGCTTACACGCACACGCGATCCTTCGGCACCAATTGGAATCCCCAGTTCTTCCAGATTGAGCGTGAGGGCAAGTTTTCGCCTCTCCTCAAATCCCTTCGGGTCCGGGCCGTAATTGATCACGCCCAGAATTAGAGAATGGGGCCGCTTCCACATCGACGCCAGAAGTCCCGTGGCGATCCGGCGGACATGCTTGTCGTTTCTCCAGTACGGAATAAACTCCACATCATCGGAAGTAACCCCCCAGTGCTTGAACGCGGGATGATCGAAGGCGCGCTTTCGGAAAGAAGACGCCCCTGAAAGAGAAGCGTCATGCAGCGCCGCCCAGCGGGCGTTCATATTGCCGAGGTGGTTGATACCCACCCCGAAATTATGGGGGCAACTCATGGCAATCATCCGGTCCGACGGATACACATCCACCGAATCGCGCATGGGATATTCCGAATCGAGCATCGCGTCGAACCACGGCAGGGCTTTCAGACAGAACGCGTTGGTAGCGTGGCCGCTTATGCCGGGCGGATAGACCCCGTTCTCGATCATCATGGCGTAACTGCGAAGCGCGTAGTAGCGCAGTTCGTCGTCGCCCGCCTCCGGCTGCGTGCGTCCGTCGGGCAACATGTAACCATCGCCCGACGTGAGGTTTGTCAGCATCTTCGAGGCGAAAGCGATATCGTAGTAAAACTGGCGCATAAGCGCTTCTTCGGCCATGCGATCCATCAGGTGGATTGTATAATCGGTGTAGGTTTTCGTCAGCAGCTCATCGCCAGAATTCTGAGGCAGCCAGTCCGCGCGGAAATACTTGTAAACGCCGGGTTCGATCGATTTGGGACCGTACCCGCGCAGAGGAATCTGGCAATCGTTCCACCGTTTCTGGCGTTGGGGCCCGTTGTAAAGAGTTCTCCCCTGATATCTTACGTTGTGTTTCCGCCAGCGGGCGTACCACTTCGGCCATTCTGATTTGTCTTTTGTCGGGGGATGGAGCAGATGCCAGCCGTCGATATTTTCTTCCTCGTTGAGCATATAACCGGCCTGTCCGCCGAATCCATTGCCGGCCGAGCGGAGGTTCACGCGGAACCCTTTGTCCAGAGGGCGGAACGGGGAGGCGTTGTACTGGAATCGGACGGTCCGTTCTTCCTCCACCAGCTCCGGCTCCTCGCCGGGTGGGGTCCCGATGATATGGTTGCGGATTATGAGCGTATTACCTGTGCGTTTCAGGCTGTGGGCGGGACTGATATTGCTCGGAACCCACCCGCGGTCGCTATCTCCGGCCCACAGCAAGCCACGTTTCTCAGTGCCCACCCAGACGTTGCTGTAGAAATTCCCTTTGGTCATTCCGGACCCCTGGGTGCCGAGTGCGCTGAGACTATCCCACACCACCCCCTGTCCGGCCGGGACGGATCCGATCTCGCGGGTGGCATAATTCCCCCCCGGACCAATCACGACCATGCGGTTGTTGGAGGTATCGTCGACGGGCCATTCGATACGAAATTCCTCAACCTGGACCGGTTTCTCCACAGGCCGATAGGTCAGCCGTATATCCGTGAGGCCATCTTGTTCGATCGTGCCTTCGGTACGGAATTGAAGCCCGGCCGCCCGGGAGGAACCCCTGAAATTCACGCGCCAGGGCCTGGTATCCGTCAGTTGCACGGTGCCGTCTGTGGGCACGACATGTGTGCGACCGTTGCTGACAACGACGATCCGTGCCGGAGAATTCAGCACCGCTCCCCCATTGCTCTGGATCTCACGCGGCAGTCCAATCCCGTCAAGTTCGTAGGTTCGCAGAACCGGTGAAACCTTCGTGCCATTTTTCTGCCTGTCCACACGAATGGCTTCAAACGGGCGCAGGATTTGATCGGGGCTGCCAATATCGTTGTCCCACCATTCCGCAAAAACCTTTGCTTCATTCTTCTTGGAAAATCCCTGCGATCGGGCGAGCAGTTCTTCGCCCTTTTCATCGACCAATGCCGCCCGGACGCTGTATTTCCCCGGTTTCAATTTCGGAAGTTCGATGAGTTCCTGGAACTTCCAGTAGACCGTCTTCTCGACTTTGCCTTTCCGCAACACCTCATCCCCGCTCCGCACAATCCATTTCATAGCCGCAATGCTATCGCGGTCTTTGACCTGAGCATCGAGGGTATCGCCGGCGAGCCAGAGTTTACACTCAACGGGATTGAACCGGGCACTGAGCGGGAAATCTGGTGGTTTGCGGTTATAGCTGAGGAAACTCTTCTTTTCGTCCTCCTGGAAAAACGTGTGATACTCGTAGACGGGCGTTGCTTCGCCATCGTCGAGGGATAAAATTTTCAAATCCAGGAACGCTTTCGGTTGGGGAACCGTTTTAGCCACTTCAAAGCGGGCATCCTGGCCGGCTTTCAGATTAAACTCCTTCTCCACTTTCCAGAGGACCTCATCTCCCGGCTCGTTTCGCCCTTTGACCGAACGGATTTTCAAAATCGCTTTGATATTGGCCGCCCTCTGACCGGGGTTGGAGATTCTTGCTTCGAGATTAACTTTTCGGTCGAGCAAACCATCGAATTTCTCGATCTGCACGAACGGTTCTCCACCGGTCAGTATCCCCCGGGGGAACCCGCGGCTCACCAGAAAACCGGTGGCCGTCGGCATCGAGACCTGTCGCCAGGGAAATTTGTAATCGCGGGCCATCAGGAGTCCGACGATATCGCCGGGTTTGTGTTTTCGAGGCATCTGGAGGTCGTCCAAGTCCATAGCGATTTCCATATCCCACCAGCGGTTTCCTTCATCGTCTTCCCAGCGCGTGTTGGCGATATCGAAACGGGGGTACCAGTTGAACATGGATTGTCCGATGCTGGGATATATTTTCTGATATTCCCCGGCCTGGACGGCATTGAGGATAAATTTGAAGAAGAACGGAGCCTCGCCGGGAGTCTTGTTCCGTTCTTTGAGGTCGATTCCAAACTCGTAGGAATCATCGAAGACGACTCCCTGTGTGAAACGCTGGCGTTTCTGTTTGACGAGCCGTTCGCCGGGCCGGATGCTGCTTCGGGTGCCCATGTAAAGGTAATTTGAATCCCACGTCCACCAGAACCGGGTCTCACGTCCGAAATATTTGATTGAATGGGCCGAGGTAACGCCCTGAAGTTGCACTGCCCGGTCCCACTCATCGCTGTGAATACGCCCATCGATCGTTGGCGGTTCTTGCACGCGAGGGATATTGAATTCTGGAACCAGCTCGATCGGAAAATGTTGTTCTCGAGCCCGAAGTTGCCCGACCAGAACCAATCCGACCAACATCACAAACAACGGCACAACTTTTTTCATTGGCATTATCGGAAAACCTCCAGAATGGCTTGTTGCTCTGGGAATCAGTGGAAGAGACAGGGCTGTTCCGCCCGAATCCCCGGGATGATCATAGATTTAATGGCCTGTAGTGTCAAGATTGTAATAAACAGCGCGTAACCCGCGGAAAGAAAGTGAATCCGGGTCTGGCGATCTGGATTCTTGTTCGGTGCGGATCTGGGATGGGCCTACAGCCCACTTTTGATTCACATCCATAATCCCAGGGCTTCGAGGTCCTTCAGCCCTCTGCACCCTGGGCTGGTGGTGAATCCCTTCAGAACGTCCTGCGAACATGGCAAAACCGTCCGGGTCGGCGATCCCGCCCACAGGCTGGAGAGCCTGTGCTACATGCGTTCCTGAACCGTGCTCCCCTTTTGGCTTCCAGGGACGGGATAGGAGGCGTGGGTGGCCCAGGCGAGCATCGACACAAAGGGGGGCTTTCTGGCACAATGCTGGTCTCATTGAGCCCGGATCTTGTCCCCGCTTGCGTGACAGGTAAGCGGGCTGGAGTTCAGAACGCGGCGCAATTTGACCGAATCTCCGCGCGGCTTGATGTGTCTCAGACATTGTCCGCCTCAAGTCCAGTTTCGCCCGCCAGTAGCGGGCTCAGCTGAACTCGAGTCTCCGTTTTTTCAGAAGAAAACACCCCGCCCTTGCGGCGGGGATCTTTATATTCCGACCTACCCAAGCAGGCCCACAACCGGCAAGATGCCCCGCTCCCGCATTCGCAGGACGGGGAGGTCTTACGTTTTCATAACAACTGGCAGCAGAATCAAAATGTCGCACTGCCATGATTGATCCCGGAGGCATCAATTCCTTGATCCGACGGTAATGGTCGGCCCTTTCACGTCCCACCTGGAGGATCGGGCGGAACTGTTTGAACATCCCACGTTCAACAGCAAAGAAAATTGTGTCATGACCGCTGATCAGCCCTTCCGCCCCGAAAATCGGCACACAACCCGGGTCCGGTTTCAGTCATAATCTGGCAGGCAAAAACAATCTCTTCATCAATAACCGCCACGTCCGGATAACGACATAAAAACGGAGTCTCCAAAAACAAGATCGGCGCGGCCGTCAGAGAACACCCACAGTCCGAAGCCATTATCCGTTCGCCCCGTCTAGGCAATCACTGGTTGAGGGACAAATTGATCCGGAGTAGCCGGATCGCTCAAAATAGTCCCAGTGCCGACCACTTCTGGTTCCTCATCCGCGGTGTCTTCCTTCAACAAAACGATTTCCTGTTCAGCTGTGCTCGGCAACGCCCGGCACCAGTTTTCCAACGATTTGCCCTCGCGAAGAGAATCGGGGCGGTCTCCCCACACGGCGGCCAGCGGTTCGCGGAAAGACAAATCGCGATCGGAACGTCGCAGGACAGCAGCGAACCAACCCGAATCACATTTTCCCGCCTGGCAGGCCGCCCCGTCATTGATCGTAATAACTTTTTCGGCGCTACGAGCCATTTTTTCTCCACCATATTTTTGACTTCCAGGCGAAGAGTTTTCCCGCCTGGGAGTCCATGTTTTTGTCACTATCAGCAGTAAAAACGGAAAATGAACAATGCATAATTAAAATATCTTTTCGAAGCGCATTTAACCAACATCTACCCCCTTCGTCAACACTTTGGCGCGAAAAGATAAGGCCTTTTTGATCCTTTACAACGAAAATGTTCTTATCTTATTAACCCGAATAATGAACGAACACGCAGTTCGAGGGGCACTCGACGAAGCGGTTCATGTAAGGTTGTTCGTTTGACATATTCCGGGCAGGTGAACAGACTATTTATGAAATACAGGGCTCAGATCCTTCGCCGGTCGCACTGCATGTGCTCTCTCTCTGGCGGGAGTTCCCGGCGGACGCAATGAATTGAAATCCCGCTAAAAACAGAGCGCTGCAGGAGATATCTGGGGAATGAGGAATGGAGAAGCAAAATGATTCACATTGAAGTAGGGCTCGATCCGTCCGGGACGACGCATTTTGAGCGGGAAGCGATGCAGGAGGTCCTCAAGCTGTGTGAGGAAAAGGCAAAAAAGGCGCTGTTGGGGTTTGAGTGCCCGATACATGGCCGAGTAAATGGGTCCGTCAGGCTGTTGATCAAAGGACAACAGGTTGCGGTGGATGAAGCGGATGTTTGCTGCGATAAGGCGCAGCAAAGATTGGAGAAACTGCTGGTAGGGATTCTTTAATTAATATTTTCTTGTGCCGCATTACCACACGGTATTTCATTCCGCTGTGACAAGATAGAGCCCCCAATTGGCCAAAAAACCTGCAGCAAGAATCAAGACGATTGTCAGACTCACCCGCCGTTCCAAACCCACCCACCGAAGGCGCAAATCTCGGCCAATCAGACAAATCGCCCGGTAGGGAACCTGAAAGGCAATAAGCAGAAATACCAACGTCCCCAGGTGGTGAAAGTTCCACGCCTGTTCCCAGGAGCCATGAGCGGTCGCCACAAAAGATCTGGTCAACCCGCAGGTTGCACATTTCAGACCGGTCAACTTCTTGAACATGCAGGCTTCCGGCAACGCCCGCCCTCCCAGAAATACTGTCTGCCCACTGACTGTTAAAATGCAGGCCGCAAGGATCGCCAGTGTGGATATCACCAGGACCAACCAATCAAGCTCGTGCCAGATAGAGTCCCGCTCGACTCCTGTTTTCTCCTGGACGTTCTTACTTTGATTCTGGTCTGGCCTGCTGTTCTCTTGATCTGACATTGTCCGCCAAAATTCCAGAAGTTTTCGAAAAACCGGACGGTCCTGGTCAATCGTATTAATGCGAAGAGTTTTCGAGAACCATTATGACTTTTTTGCCTTTTTTTCTCAAAGCCAAAGTTTTTCCCGCTCCTTGATAGCTCATGGCCATGGAAGTACCATGTTATTTTTAGGTTTTTCCAAACCATTGAGGTGAGAATATGAGCGCAATGACGTCTCGTGAACGTTTTCAGTGCATGTACGAACATAAAGAAGCGGACCGGATTCCTATCATCGATAGTCCATGGGGCGCCACCATCGAACGCTGGCACAAAGAAGGCATGCCTGAAGACACGACTTTCGTGGATTTTTTCGGGCTCGATCGTGTGGCCCGGATTGGGGTCGACAACAGTCCGCAATTTCCATCAGAAGTGGTTGAAGAAACCGATGATTACAAGGTGACAGTAACTCCCTGGGGAGCAAAACTTAAAAACTGGAAACACATTGCTTCGACTCCTGAATTCATCGATTTTCGCGTGACCGATCCTGACACCTGGCAGGAGGCGAAGAAACGTATGAAACCCAGTCGAGATCGGGTTAACTGGGACAATCTCCGGGAAAATTACCCGCAGTGGAAAGAAAAGGGATACTGGATCCACGGCGGAGGTTGGTTCGGCTTTGACATCACGCATTCATGGTTTGTCGGGACTGAGCGTATACTGCTGGCTATCGCGCGAGATCCTGAGTGGTGTATTGATATGTTCAACCACGAACTTGAAGTCAATCTGGCATTGCTCGATATGGTGTGGGATGAAGGTTACAAATTCGACACGTTGCGCTGGCCGGATGACATGGGATATAAATACAACCAGTTCTTCTCCATAGATACCTACAGGGAGATACTCAAACCGATTCACCGTCGCGCGATCGAGTGGGCTCATGAAAAAGGTATCAAAGCCGAACTTCATTCCTGCGGGAATGTCGTACCGTTCGTGGCCGAACTTGTTGAAATCGGCCTTGACGCATTGAACCCGCTGGAGGTGAAAGCCGGCATGGACCCGATCGAACTGAAAGAACAGCACGGAGATGAGTTGGTCCTGCACGGAGGGATAAACGCCGTTTTGTGGGACGAACCGGATGAAATCAAACAAGAAATGGAGAGGGTCATACCGACCGTAAAACAAAATGGAGGCTACATTTTCTCCTCCGATCACTCAGTGCCCTCGAGCGTGGGGCTGGAAGATTTCCGCCAAATTGTTGAGCTTGCAAAGGAACTCGGCAGTTATTAATGGTTAGATGCAAGATGAAAGTGCGCCACCCGGCGGGCGGCTTTTATGTA
>JBKHIT010000045.1:0-40115 GCA_046538485.1 Candidatus Brocadiia bacterium
ACAGTGGTACTTTCACGGTGCAGTTCAGCGAACCGACTGCCGGAAGTGACACCGCCACCGCTACATTTGTGGACGATGGAGGAGATCAATCCGGCTTTGACCTGGCGATGGAAGAGGATCCGATCACCGCAGGCGAGACCGCCCGGGTGAATGTGACCAACGCCAAGGATACTGAAGGCAACGCTATCGACGGTGCGGATGTGGCCGTAACCATTACCAGTAATGAAGACGGCTCAGTGTTTGACGGCACCGCTGACTTCAGCGACCCGGCCGGTGAAGCGCAAATCACCACAAGTGTCCTGACTACAGTCGCCACCCACACCCTGACGGTCAGCATTGACGGCGTGACCGACAGCGACAGCGTGACGGTGACGGTAAATGATCCCAATGACGCGCCAACGGCGCAGGACGATGAAATCAACACCGACGAGGATACTCCCACCGGGAATATCCACGACACCCTGCTGGCGAATGACAGCGATCCAGACGATGACACGCTGGATATAAACGCTGTGGATGATGGCGCAACCACCGGAACAGTCAGTTTCGATGATGGTTCGGACAGTCTGAGCTACGATCCGGCTGGGCAGTTTGAGAGTCTTGGCGGTGATGACACTGCCACCGATACCTTCACCTACACCATCGGCGATGGGAACGGTGGCACCGACAGCGCGATGGTGACGGTGACGATCACCGGGGTTAACGATCCACCCACTATTGGAGGGCTGATAGATACCCCCGATCCGGTTACGATTGGCGAGCCCCTGACGCTGAAAGCTACGGAAGTGAGCGACCCCGAAGATAATATCAGTCATCTGGAATTTTTCCTCGATGATGGTGATGGAATCTTTGACGCGAATGAAGATGGCTATCTGGGGGACGGGGTGGATATTGGTGGGGGAGACTGGGAGCTGACGGGGATAGATACGAGCGGCTGGTCGGCCGGTGAGGCGACGTATTTCGCCCGCGCCCAGGATACGGATGGAGCATGGAGCAATGTGGTCTCTACCACCGGAACCCTGGAGGAGCCGAATGAGCCGCCGGAGGCGACCGACGATAGCTACAGCACCAACGAAGACCAGACCCTTACAGTCGAGGCTCCCGGCGTGCTGGATAATGACAGCGATCCGGACGGGGATCCCCTCAGCGCATCCCTGGAGACGGGCCCCGACCACGGGACGGTGACCCTGGACTCGGACGGATCTTTCACCTGCGATCCGGACGCCGATTACAATGGCACCGATAGTTTCACCTACACCGCAAGCGACGGTAACGGCGGGAGCGACACCGCCACCGTGACCATCACGGTCAATGACGGCAACGAGGCACCCACAGCCGATGCCGGCAGCGACCAGACGGTGGCAGATGCTGACGATAACGGTTCTGAGATTGTAACTCTCGACGGGTCGGGATCGAGTGACCCTGACGGGACGATTACGAGTTACAGTTGGAGCGAAGACGGCACTGAGATCGCCACGGGTGCCACGCCGGAGGTTGAACTCGAGGTGGGCACGCACGAGATCACGCTGACGGTCACCGATGAGGATGGGGCCACCGAGAGCGACAGCGTGACGGTGACGGTGAACGCTCTTATTGATATCTGGCCGAAGTGGGCACCCATCTCGTGGATGGGGCTGTGATGGCCGGGTAGATAAAGATGGCAACGATAAATGTGGATAATAATATCCTACGGGAGAGGATAACCCGATGAGAAAAGGTTTGAATCTGGCGGTATGTTTGTTCTGGATACTGGCGATGATTCCTGTGGTAGCAGGGCAGGAGAGGCATGAGGAAAAGACAACGGTTCCTTTTCTGCAGCAGACCCTCACCGGGGGAGGCGGTTTAATGCTGGTGCCGACTGCTTATCTGTCGAATCCGCCCGGAGGAGCCACTCGCGTGGGGAGCCTGGCCGCGGGAGGTCATTTCGCGACGATGGGTGATAAGACCATTTACTTAGTGAGTCTGGCTGAGACGGTGGAGGTGCCGACTGCTTATCTGTCGAATCCGCCCGGAGGAGCCACTCGCGTGGGGAGCCTGGCCACGGGAGGTCATTTCGCGACGATGGGTGATAAGACCATTTACTCAGTGAGTCTGGCTGGGACGGTGGAGGTGCCGGGCGGTATGGATCTGGAGCTGGGATACGCCTACACGAATCTGCAGCTGGGGGATGCGCGGGAGAATGTGGAGGAGGATACGACTCCGCCGGGTCTGGATATGGGGACCAATCACGTGGCTCTGCACACAGTGGGCGCGCGGCTAAATCTTCTGAAGGAGAACGCTTTTAATACGAATTGGGTGCCGGCGCTGACCCTGGGTGGACACTGGAAGAAAAACAATGATCTCAGTGCGATCCGGCGGGGACTGACCTTCAGGGCGGGCTCGATTGCACCGGGGGTGCCAAGCAGTGATATCGATACAATGGAGAGGGCAATGGGAATCGAGGACGACGAGACGGCGGAGGCTACCCTGTTTGCCTCCAAGAAAGTCACAGAACCGCTGACGGGCCGTCCTCTGTATCTGACGGCTGGTGCGCGTTATACCGACGCTGCCCATATGGGTCTCTGGGGATTCACCGACGATCACAAGGTGCAGCTGGAGGGGAGCGTGGCGTATCTGGTGACCGACTGGCTGGGGGTGACCGGTGAGTACAAGAGCAAGCCGGGATATGATGAGTGGAGGGATGCTACAACGGGGGAGACGATTATTTACGACGGTGATGACTGGTGGAATGTGGGTGTGACCTGTATGGCGGCGGACTCGCTGTCGTTGAGCGTGGGGTATATCCACTGGGGTAAGGTGCTGGATGAGGATGTGGGTGGAGGGATGTTCACGTCTTTGAATTGCCGTTTTTAATCGCCGTTTTTTATTAATGACAAAAATGGGCGTTTAACTCGCAAGCGCCTTCAGTGCTGTCGGTGCGGGGAAACCAGGCGCAGGAGTTCCGCCAAACGGGATACTTCAGGTGCAGGCGGACAGAGCAGAAGGGCAGAGCCTCTTTCATCACTGTGAAAATCGTGGCGGTCTCCCTGCAACTTTTGGGAGCTTATGGTAATTTATCTTCAGAGAAACCGCCAACTGGCGGCTGACGATGCTCCCGGAGGGTGAACCGGTGATTTGTATGTATGGGGATCGGGCGGACCTCCCTCTTGACTGCCATTGTTTTTTCCGGGATCATTTTTGTGGGGGCTGCCTTTGGGCTGGGTCCCCGGCGCAACCGGACCGTACGGGAGAAGCAGCAGATCACGATGACTGCCTACCGTCACAGGAGCTAAGCGGTCCCGCATAAGCCGCCTGAGGTTCTTTACAGGCATCAGTCCGGCTACGATGGTATGAATTACCAACTGTGGAAAACGAAAACGTTGTCCAGAAGCTGCCTTTGGGGTCGGGTGATGGGGCCCGAAGGGCCGTACCAGTTTAGCGTATCAATTGCCGTTCCAAAAGAGGCCCGCAGGGCCGATTCAGACGTAGCCCCGTGCGATCCCGGGCCGTTTGGGGGCGAGCCCCGGGTTACCATTGGGAAACAGCCGAAGGAGCCGGATCGCCTCGCGTCGAACTGACCTCGGCAGAATTGCTCTGAACCCACAACATCAAGTGGAATGGACCACCAGGTCTCCACGTATCCGGGATGTCACGCAGATCCAGGGGGTTATCGCCGAGCTCGCCCTGCCGTTCATTGCCCTGAAAGGGCAGTATATGACAGCCCGGGGTGCAGACGGCTGAAGGTCGTCGGAGCCCTGGGGCACAGGTGTGCATGGAGAAAAAAGTGGGCTGAAGGGACACCACAAAACTGGTGCCTCTTGCAGCACGGGACAGTTCCCGAAAACCAGGGATGTCGGCGGCACCGGCCCGTGGGGTGTCGCGCGCGCCAGCGGCGCCCCCCGCGGGGGATACAATTTCCGGGAATACCAGTTTCGCCATCAGAGCTCACTAAGTACACTGCAGCAACCTTAATGTAGTCCCCCGCGACTCGCGGTGGATTGCGGTGTGTTAAAACGGGCCCGAGGCACGTTTTACTCACCGCTGCGCCGTTCCGGAAAACGTCGGATACCGCAACTCTCATTTTGGGGGTTCTGGACGCATTCAAGCCGTCCCTCACCGACAGGGCCGACGCTGACCTACAGTCTGCTTTGCCGTTTCACTTGCAATGCCGTCGCTGACTTCTGACCTCTGCAGCTCTGACCTCTGGTTGTTTCCCCGTGACCAGCAAGCTGGCGCCACGTCGTTTCGTTCGCCGTTCCTCGATTTTCTCAACTCACAACTCAGAACTCTAAACTCAGAACTGCCGCTTTAAGCCCATATATTACCCCCCGTGTTGTCGTATCCACTTGTTCCGCATGCTGATATCGTGGTCCGACCCCTATTACGCAGCTCAGCTTCATCAGCCCCGAGATAATCCCCACCGATTTGATTCAGTTTTGTGACGATTCGATCTGCCTGATCTTATCCTGCATTTTTTTCAGTGCCTTCGACCGTTCTTGTCCGTCCTGATCCCCCCAGTAATCTGCGAGTTCTAAAATGCGGTCGTAGTATCCCCACACACGTTCAAAATCGGGATCAAAAGAGCCACCTGTGTCGTAGTCAGCCACTTTTCGCTGATCATGCAGCTCTACCATGTGATTACCGATTTTCCATAAAGCACGCACCCCAGAGCACTTAAGCCCTTCGGCAACTTCTGCATGGACCCTTCCACCAGATCCAAAATCACATCCCCAGTTCGTCATCATCTCCCTCGCAAACAGAAAGGCAGCATAGTATATTCTGCCGACGGCCGTCCGATGCGCTGCTTCCTGCAACCCGCTCGGCGGCTCATTCTCAAGACAGCTTGCTATCTTTGCAAATGCGTCCGCATCCATGCCGGGCTCAGTCCACCTCTATGACAAATGCATTGACTGTTTCGGGGCCGATCGCGTCGAACAGCCGGTCCAATAGCTCATCTTCCTTTTCCACTGCTTCCGTCCCCCTCAAGCCGGCCTCAATGGTTACCTTCAGAAGCTGCATGCCCGACATATCATCGTATTCCGAAACGGATAAATGAAGCGTTTTGTAAGTGATGCAATCGTTGATTGCCGATATGACAGCCAATAGAGCATCGCCTAATTGATTCCCCAAAACATACTCATAGGCTTCATTCGTAAAAGTCGTGCGTGATATCCAAGCCAACAAATCAGCAAATCTTGAATTGTCCAGTGCAATACGACTATGAACACCTTCCTCCGCCCATTCCAAAATGGAACGTTCAATATCCTTCAACCATGACGAGTCATTTGTTAGGAAAAAGCTTGGACCGCCTACTATGTCCCGCACGGCATCGGCCAACCGATCTGAAATGTAGCCCTCACAGTGCTCCCGAGCCTCCATCCCCGCCGAACGGCCGAGCACTTCGGAACTCTCGGAATCTACAAATTCCAATTTGACGTCCTTGCTCCACTCCAGTATTGCGGCACTGGGACTCGGTGCTTGAGATTCCCATGCGTCCCAGAAAAGTTCCTGCCACGAAGGCATATCTCCAGAATCAGACCTCCATTCCCGAGGAGTCCCACTTGCCCATTCAGTTGGTGAGCCCGCAGCGTACGTAACCTTCACCTCTGGGATATTGGGCAACTGGAGCATGCGAAACACATCGCATTCAAACCTATCGCGTAACGCGTTGCTCATCCAGCACCTCCATAATCGTGGCGTTCCTATCAAAGAGCCCTTCAAAAAACCGCGAGACCTCGCCCTCCTGGAAACGAATCTCCGGCTCATCGGGATTTGTGTTTATGTCCGTTTCAACGAAAAGGACCTTTTCGTTCTCTCGCTCCTCAGAAAGTCGCACGGCTTTGACCCGGACAATTCTATTCAGTTCGCAGGTCTTTTCCCCGCTGTCCCAAGGAATACGATTGTTAAAATGCCACTCCGCCGAGTATGGATTCGCATCAAAGAAGTCGGGCATATTGGGGGTAAATAGTGTCTGTTTGAGTCGCTGAACGGCGGCCGCCTCAAGATCACACCTGACGTGCATCACCCCAGATACTCGACTAACGTCCAAGCTCAGATTCGTCTGCAGGCCCGGCAGTAGGCGTCGGCACAAATCCCAGAATTCAGCAGGTGCAGTGTTTTCCTGCGACTCGTCCTCACGTGCAGGGAAATAGAGCAAGTTGATTCTTGTGCCTGTGCATACAATCTGCCAGACTTGAGACGCCTCAGTAAGTATTGCTCTGGGGGCCTCGGCAGGCGTCTGACCGGGGAGGTCAATGGGGAGGGGCGAAAGGGAAGCCAGACGATCATACTCGGCACATTCGCTCTGCAGTTTCTGAGCGAGCTTCCGCGGACTTCCAAGCAGAGGGTCCACGATAAAAATACTCCCCATTAGCCGTATTACATTTTTTTTCTCAGGCACCTTGAACTCCTATCTTTGTTTCTTGCGTTACATTAGAGCATAGTAACACATCCTGGCACAAGCATCCAATACCATCGCCCAGAGAATTACTACGTGTATATTTTCCGTACAAAATTGTCCGCTACCCATTAGAGCCGTAACAGAGGGAGCACGACAGATAACTATAGAACATGCTAAAGAAGCGGCGAAACAACTTCGCCTGAAAAGCGAACAATAACGCTTCGCGTGTGATCACATAATTATTGTTCTCACCTCCGGCACCACCGGCACACCCGCATCAGCTACCGCTGATTTGACGTTTTTATTGTCTGTTTCGATCCTTGGTCCAGATGCGTGCCCGTCCCGATCCTCTCCTCGGCAACTTTTCGTGATCGCCGTTAAACGTTGTGATGTGCTAATTAGGTTCGGTGATAGGCTATACACGAAGAATCCGAGTGAAATCATTACCCTTCACACAGACTTAGCCCGTGTGACACCGGGAGCTGCAGTAAGCACATCCGTTTGCCTTGTAACCCTTCCTTTTTGCTTTTCGCACCGCCGGTTTGCAACTGGAAAAATTACCCCGTCCACCGCGCGCGAGACACCTTCCTCCGTGTGGAACCAGGTATGCAAATCACGCACCTCAAGCAGGGGAGAGGTATCTTTTTTATTATCGGGAGTATTTTCCTGGGTTGTGTTTTCGGGAGTCATAAAAAAGCCGTTCAATCTTTATTGCATATAATAATAGCGCCGATTACGCCGGGAATCCAGCCAAAGAGCCACAAAATGAAAACCAGAAGAATCGAGCCGCAACCCTTGTCGATGACTGCCAGCGGCGGCAGCAGAATGCAGGCGATTGCCCGAAGGATACTCATGTCACGAAGCCTCCTTGATCACGCGGTCGTAGATATGCATGATTTTTTCACAGTGTTTTGCGATGGTAAAATGCTCACGCACACGCTTCTCGGCGAATCTCACCACAAAACTCAATCGCATTATATCGCTCATAACGCTAAAGGTCGACAATAAAACCTACCAACCCATCCTTCCACTGGGGAAAATTGGCGGTTGACGATGACCTTTTGCGTCATGCCAGATCGCTCATGTCCCCAGAAGGATCTTTCGGGATCAAAAGCTGTTATTGCGATTCCGCCCACATCTCGACTTTGCTCAGCAGCAGAATTTCGCCTTTGTGCACGGTGCAGGCGAGACGGCTGGGGGCGGTTTTCTTGCCTTTGTAGTTTTTTGCAGTCACTTCCGCTTCTTCACCGTTGATTCTGGCCGATAATTCGCCGTCCTGGCGTCGGATCTCCACGTATGCCAGTTTTTTGCGGGGAAGGGACAGACGGAAACCTTTCTTCAGTTTCGCCGCGCTCTTGCCCTGAGCCAGTTCCACGACCGAATCACCGGACGCTTTGAGCGCCAGTCGGACGACGAAATCGCCTTTGAGGGTCGCGTTGTGCAGGATGCGGCTGCGTTTGGCGCGGTCGGCTCCTTCCAATCTGATGGCGCCGCTTTTCTTGTCGCCCGTTCGTTTCACACTCCATTTTCGTTTCCGCCAGCTGTAACCAACGTAATGCCATTCCGTCCACGTGCCGGGATGGGCCGGGATCTGTTGAAGCTTTTTGACACCCCGGCTGTCCTGTTCTTTTGTTTCGGCAGCATCATCCGTTTTTTCAGCCGTTTCGGCCGCCGTTTGCGCTTCTTCGAGCTTATCGATCTTCTTTTCCAGAACGGCGATGCGCCCGCGAAGGTTACCGATGACTTCCGACTGGTCGTAGACCCGTTTTTTAAGTTTATCGAATTCTTCCCTCTTAATTTCACCGCCTGCCAACGCTGGCACAGCCAATGCTGTCAATGCCAGAATCATAAGCACTTTTCGCATAGTGTTGCCTCCTCCAAGTCGTTCTGTGAAATACAGATTGAGTCATCAAGCTCTCTCGGTCATATACATTAAGCAAAAGAACAGGTCCCAGCAAAGATATAACTGAACACTCTGCCATTCGCCGTCCCCGCGCCACAAAAATCTCTGAAAGGGAAACCGCAATTGTTATCCTTCCTCTACAACCCCCACTTCCTCCTCCGTCAGGCCGTCGGGTCTGTAGACTATCTGGTCTATGAGCCAGTCGGTGGAGCGGATGGTTTCGACGTCATACTCGCCCGTCTCCGGGTTTCTCTGTGGAGACCAGGGGCCGGAGCCTATTCGTTCACTATAACGTAGAACTGCTTCAGGTATCGGTATTCTCCCACCGGCCTCAAATCGACGCGCGGACGCTTTCGAGGTTGAATCGTCCCGGCCGCGCGAGCATGCCAAGGGGGAAAGGCTGCGACCGGTTCTTGTTGTCCTCGCTCGACCATAGATCGGCCAGTTCCTTGAGCTCACCGGCCTCGATCAGAACTATGTTTCTGCCAATGTGCTCGGCAGTGTAACGCAAGGCAGTTGTGTCGGACTCTGGGGTGAATGAGGGAGCGACGACCAGAAATACCGGCACATCCTTCTCCGCACGATCCATGTATGAATCAAACTGGCGAAGAAAATCCTTCAGGCGGATCGGCGATGCAGAACTCTTGTTGTCCCACATTACCCACTTGTCTTCAAAAGATAAAAGCCCGTCCGAGTGCTCAGTCCCAGCCTGACGCAAAGGCGAAAGGTTGAGTTTGGTTTCAAAAAGATAAGTCGTTGCATCCTCGAAATACCCGTCGATTTCGCTGTCGCGCTCAATAATATGTTGCTTTCGGAGAATATCTGTATCACGGGAACCCAGTTCTGTGAAATAATGATACCACACTTCCCGTTCGTCACCTTCTTCGACACCGTGTAGTTCCAGCTGATCGTAATGTTTGATTATTCTATCTATTCGGTCGTCTTTGAGCCCGGCTACATTAAGTCCCAGATCAGCACACCATTCAGCCAAATCCTGGCTGTTTAATCCCCCGCGCGGGCTGTCACCCCCAAGAACAACTGACGGCCGCACCGTCTCCATAACGCGGCTTTGTAGCTCCGTCAGGGTTGTGCGAGTCGGATACGGCACCCCGGCGTTTTTCAGCACATTTTTCAGATATGATTTGTTACGTACCGCCTTGTATTCGAGCAGTTGTTCGTATCCGGGGCGGCGAATCTCGACGTTGAGGGCCTCCTTAATTTTGTCGGCGATTTCTTCAGGAATAACAACGAAATCGATCCCATCATCATCCCGCACCTCAAACAGCAGTCCCTTGCTCTCAAGAAGTCGGACTGTGTCGGTTATCTCATCCCGGGTGTGGAGCCGATTGTCAGATTTTGGGTACTTGCCCAGTTTCGCCTCTAAAATGCGATGCTCGCGTTCCGTTATTTGAAGACGTTCCCGCAGTTTACGAAGCAAATTCGCCTCATCCACAGACTTTGTCTCGCGATGCTCCCACGCGGTCTCAAGAACGAATTGGTAAAGGGAGAGATTCTTGTAGCGAACGCTACTTTCTTTATCGCCAGCAAGTTCGCGAAGTGTCTTTTCGTCGGCCGCTTTGACGATCTGTTGCTCCTTCTGTTGCACCTCTTCACTGAGCTCTTCGAACTCAAGGAGGTGGCCATATTCGTTGAGCAGAACATCATGGAGTATGATCCACGCTAATACACGGTGGCTAAGGTCATCGTTCACATAAAAAACTTCATTGAGCGCCTTTTTAACTGTCTCGGGATGGGTATACTGGTTCTTTGTATCACAGATGCTCTCCCGAAGCCGTTGCTCGCCCAAGTGCTGATAATCACGCACGTGCGCTGAGGCCGTACGCTTGAGCGCGTTCTTGGTAGGTATTGCTTCCAATGCCTTTTCGAATCTCATTTTGCCTCCCTAACAATTTGGTGGTCCCTTTTCCTCTGCTCAGCCTCCCTCAGAAGTCATTCTCATGGTACAATCAATCGTTTAGATTTCAAGGGTTTCCGCATACGAAAGCGGTTTTCCGGGTGTCTTGAACTTGCGTCTGAACCCTCGTGGGCGTCAATCTCCCCCCCGTTCCAGATTCAAGGCCAGCAGTTTTTCCAAAATTTGCTCATCGTCCATGTCCGGGGTCCACTCTTCGTCGCCGGTGGTCTGGCGGTAGGCGGCGCAGACTGCTTCGTCGAGTTTGGCGTGGGCGTTCTGGAGCCAGGTGGGTTGCTCGTTATACAGGTTGGTCAGCGTGCGTTTTTTCAGAGCATCGGCGAAAGGTGGATCCGCCACCGTGCGTTCATACCGGACCGTGCCTATCCCCCGCTCGTCGGGGTCCTCCACGTAGCGGGACCACGGACCGTCCACCGAACCGGGAAATTCGAGCGTCTCCGTAACGGTCCACTCGGGAGGATTCAGCCAATTTTCACGCAATTCGTCCAGTTCCCGGGCCGCCCCGGCAATGTTTTCCACGAGCGGATCGCGCTCCGGCTCGTCACCTGGCGGCCAGGGGAACGGGAAGGTCTGGAAGCAAGTGGTGGGCGTGTAGCGGAAACCGCTCTCCGCCTCACGAAGCTGCGTTCCCTGCGCTCGGGCCCAAACTTCATGCACCCTGGAGTGCAAAACGCCGAAAAAGTAATGGTCAGACCGTGGAAAGACGATCAACTGATCGTCCGGCAAAACGGGTTGGGAAAGCCATGCGAAAAGACGATGTTTGGAAACTCGTGGGCTGACGCAGAAGCGTGCCAATGTACCGGCGCGCTCTCGCATATCGGGTTGGGTTACTCCGTGCAACCACCACTGTTCCCGCAACCGGGGATCATTATTTTCCAAACGCTTTTTCTTGACGTTATCTACAATATACTGGAACGGCAATTCGTACAAAGCAGCTTTTTCTTGAGACATATCCACGCCAAAATCTATTACCCAAATTCTTCGGGTGCGCGACGTAATGTCTCTTCCATTGTAATAAGGTCTTATTACATCAGAA
Source organism: Candidatus Brocadiia bacterium (assembly GCA_046538485.1). GTDB lineage: Bacteria > Planctomycetota > Brocadiia > SM23-32 > SM23-32 > JBKHIT01. The sequence continues at coordinate 11,252 of JBKHIT010000045.1, forward strand.
TTCGGATTCCCGTGTGGGTTGGGCGATTCCTGTAGGAATTGGAGAGCCAACTTCTCGCCGATATCGAAATCCCCCCTCTTCTGAGAACCTCGCGACGAGAGTTCACCGGTTATCGGAATCTTCACCGCTTTCGTAACATCTATTGTTCCCGTTAGATTGGAGTGAATGCTCTCCACTTCCCGCCCATCCAAAACCTTCCTTTCTTCACGGCCAGTATCAAAAGCAACCATGGAAACGTGAACGTGAGCTCCATCAAGCACCCACGGCCGATCGCTTTCTGCAAAAAACATTTCGCATTCTTTCTTTATCCGCTGCAGAACGGTTCTGTTTGCCCCGCCGCGTATCCCTTGGGTTGCAAGTAGCCCTACTCGTTTGCAATGCGCGTGCTTCAATTGCCGAAGTGCGTTTTCGAACCAGTAGCAACATAAATCCGAAGATTTCGGCAATCGATCAGAGTACACAGTAAAAAGTTGCTCAAGATACTCGTCTCCCAATTGCTCTCTCAGGAAACTACGGCCCAAAAACGGCGGGTTCCCCACGATGTAATCAACTTTGGGCCACTCGGGTTCTTGTGGATTATCCGGGTCGCTCAAGTCGAGGATGGCGTCTTTGTTCTGGAAGTTCCCCTCCATGGGTCTGAGCACGGGATCACTGCTGATGCCGAACCCGTTGGCTTTGACCCATTGCAAATACCCGATCCATACCACCATCTGCGCCAGATCATACGCATACGGGCTCACCTCGATGCCGTAGAGCTGCCATGGACCCACCATGGTCATGATCTGACCCAGGTTGTGCTGTTCGGCAAACAAAATAACCTCTTTTTCCAGATCTTTGAGCTTCTGAAGCGTCACGTACAGAAAATTCCCCGAGCCGCAGGCCGGATCCAGCACCTTCACCTGGGTCAGCCGCTCGTGAAACCGTCTCACCAACCGCTCGGCTTCATTGCGACTGCGGGTGCGCACGGATTTTGACATCGGTTTGTCGCGTTCTTTCCCGCTTTTCCGGCCGGTGCGGATGAGATTCTCGACCGTCTCTTTGGTCTCTCCCCACCGGTCTTCCAGCGGCCACATGACGACGGGGTCGACAAGGGTTTCGATGTCTTCGCGGCTGGTATAATGTGCACCGATCTGCGCGCGTTTGTCGGGATCCATACCCCGTTCGAAAAGCGTGCCGAAGATAGACGGATCGACTGCGCCCCAATCGAGCTGGGCCGCCTGGCGGATGCGTTCGATCTCGTCGGCGGTCATCTCAAGAACCGGCCCGCCCACGAACAGGTTGCCGTTGAAATGCCGGATCTCTTCCATCCCAAAATCGCCGCCTTCCGACATGGCATCGAAAAGCTGCCCCACCAGTTTGTGGAACCGCTCGGGTTCCTCACGCGTCTTCTCCACCAGGCGGCTGAAAAGGTTCTCGGGCAGAAGCTCGATATCTTCCGCGAACAGGCAAAAGACCATGCGATCGAGGAAATGTGCCACCTCCTGGCTGTCCAGCCCCCTCTCGCGCATGTCCTGAGCGATACTGCCGATTCGTTCCGCGGCCTCGCTGGTGATAGCCTCGCTGGTGCGGCCGGGACGCAGTTTATCGGGATGGTAGAAAACCGCACGCAAAATCTCCAGACTGCGCGGGTCGGCCAGTTCGCTGAGCGCGATTTCATGGACCTCGGTCCGCGTCGCGGTAAAATTAGTATGGATCACGATACGGTCGAGGTCGCAGACTACCAGCAGCGGGGGATTTTCGAGGGCTTCCCGGTATTCCAGAAGCTGATCATAGGCGTCATCGAGATCGCGTCCGGGACCCTTGTATTCCCAGGCGAAATGGCCTTTTTTCCAGACATCCGCCCAACCGTGGGAACCGTGGTGTTTTTCGGTGAGTTTCTCGAAAGTAAATTCTTCCCCGGTGGTGTCCGCGGCGGCCGGTTTGGGATGGTCCAGTAGTTCGCAGAGGTCGCAGAAATGCTGCTGGGCGGCAGACCGTTCGCTGAGGTCGTGGTCGCACCATTTCTGGATGAACTGTGACGGATTCATGGTAGCCTGATTATAAGAAGCAGGCAGGGATGGGGCAAGACGGAAGGTCGGCAGAGATCGGGGTCAAGGACTACGGATAACAGCAAAGCGGCGCCCTCCGTTCGGGGGCTTTGATATGCGGGCACCTTCTCATCCCGGAGCTTGCGCGCCAGACAGCGGCGCGGCCGCGCACCGGGATACGTCTGCTTCGCCCCCATCCGGGGGCTTATGTAGGGGACCAGATAACTGGCTCGTATTCATGTTTGCAGACAAATCGGGCAACCAGCAATGGGCGAGGCCGCGAAAAGCCCGAGAATTGATTGTATCCGTTTCCTCTCAAGCGCCTCTTCGGGACGCGTTTTGTTTGGTGACCCTTGAAACCCCGAACTCCGGCGGCTGTCGCCGCCTCCGCACGGCGCTACACTCTCAAGCGACCCTCCGGGCCGCCTCCGACTCCCGTTACACATCGATTACCGGTTAATGGCGTTCCCCGGCAGCCCGGGTCACCAGGTGTTGGCCCGTTCAGTATGACAGGCATTTTGTCAGTACGCGTTCAGCGTATCGAGTGCCGTTCCACTTGATTCTGTGCCGTTGTTGGTAGTACATTGCCGGGTGCGGGGGATATGAGATGAGGATATGAGCAAACGGAAAACTATCTTGACGGTCGGGAAGTTTCTCGCCATTTTCTTTGTGCTGGGGCTTCTGTACTTTGTTCTCCGGAGTATAGGATTTCAGGAAATACTTTCGGCGATTCACGAGGCGCGTTTCGATACGGTTCTTGCGGCGATTGGGCTGAATTTTGTTGTTTTTTTGTTGTGGACATTTCGCCTTCAGCTGATGATGAATCCCGAGGATAGAGCCAGCATTTTAGTGCTTTTCCCGATCTATATGGCGGGAGTTTTTGGAAATATTATCACTCCGGGGGCTCGCGTGGGCGGGGAACCAATTCGGGCGTATTATATGGGTAAAGTGCTCGGGGGGGAGCGCAGCAGTCACCTGGGGATTTTAATCGCTGACAAACTCGGCAATATGGCCGTTTATTTCGGTTATCTGCTCGTTGCCGTGAGTTTTGTGGCTCTGTTTGTCCCTCTCCGTTTGGAATTCAAGATTCTGCTTGAAGGGCTTGTTCTGCTGATAATCGGTGCCGCTGTGAGTGGCGTCTTGCTGCGACATCACATCGGGGTTAATTCGCCGTTTATGAGTAAGCTACTCCGGTTTCTCTACAATGAACCTATTCTTCGTTTTGCTCGAAAGAGATTCCAAACCTATCAGCATTTTGAGAGTTGGGTTATTGAAAAACTCGACAATATTTTCACTCCCATAGGCAATGCGGCCACCAGCCCAACAACATTGGCGAAAGTTATCTCCATATCGAGCGTGGCCTGGTTGCTTTTCTTCCTGGCCAATTTCATTTTGTTCTTTGGGTTTGGCGAACCGGTCAGTTTCTTCAAAGTCCTTGTCATCGTCTCCATTGCGAATTTCTGTGGCGACCTCGGCGTCTCTCCGGGGGGGGCAGGATTTATGGAGACGGCGATGATTGCTCTCTGTGCTGCCTTTGGAGTGGAAAGTCATGCAGCGGCCGCCGTTGCGCTCGTGAGCCGAGGCATTTTCTACTTCTGTGGACTTGGCATAGGTGGGGCCTGTTTTGTGGTTCTGGCTTTGATGTATGGCCGACGTAAAGAGAACGACGAAGAACCGTCGCCAGAGCCCGAATCCGCATCGACCAAAAGCGAAATCGGTTGACGAAGCTCTTTGGTTACGATCCGGTTGCATCAACTTCTCTCTGCTGCTGCGTTTCCTCAGCGTGGGTGGCAGAAACATGCAAAACGATCTGGATTATGACCAGGCACAGAACGATTCCGGCCGCGGGAATGTAGGGGGTTCGCAGGCCGAATTTATGGGCCACGACACCCCCTCCTACGGTCCCAAGGAGGATGCCGCCGAGAAGCGCGGCTTCGTGGAGGCCACTTTTCAAACCCCGGGACCCCACATCGGCGAGGCTTGCGTAGAGGCTGAGGGAATAGACGAATCCGAGCGTCAGGCCCAGGAACACAAAAACGACTCCGAGCCAGAGATGGCTGCTGGCGAGGGCAACGGTCGCGAGCAAACAGGCCGAGATGATCTGAACGACGATTGACAGCCCCCATTTGTGGGGAGCGGAGGCGCCGCGGAAACTTGCCCAGAAAACAGCCGTCCGAGCGAGACCAAGCGCCGCCACGAGCAGACCAAACAGTCCTGATCCGACGCCGATGGTTGTGCCGAGATCGGGAAAGACTCCCGTCATCAAGCCGATCATGCAGCAGACAGCGGTGTTGCCGAGCCAGCAGGCGGCCAGTCGACGTTTGGTGCCCGGCGGGGCCGGGGGGGCGGAGTGAGTCTCGGGATGCGGCTCGCCGCGGTCTTCCTGGTGAGCGGGGGCGAATCGGGCCAGGCAAACGCCGATGACGGCCAGCAAGAAAGGCAGAGATGGTTCGAGCTGGAAAAGCCACCCGGAAAGCAACGACCCTACCATTAATCCGCAGCTCCACCCCAGGTTGACCATTCCCGTGGCGCGCGCCAGATTCGGAGGCTCGTGGGCATCACCCAGCCACGCGAACAGTGAGGGCCAGAAGAAAGAAAGCGAGGTGGCCCAGAGGATGGCGGCGAGGTAAAGGTGCCAGAGCTTCTCTGCGGAAGCGGTGAAAATAAAGGAAAACGCAATACCGGCGGCGGCAATCCCTATCAGACGGTTCCGCCGGGTCCGATCGGCCAGCAGTGCCACAGGGATACACGCGACCATATAAGCCACTCCCCGGGCGGCGCCGAGTATTCCGAGGTCCAGAGAGTTCCCCCCCATCTCGAGGGCAAAATACGGGAGAGCAACGATAAACATCGCCGAACTGAAGTCCATCCAGAAAGCGGCCCGGAAGAAACGACCGCTATGACGCCACGTGAGCTTTTTCATTCCTGTAGTTAATCCTGATTTTGATGATCCGGCAAAGATCAGGTTTTAAAGCACTGCCCCCCGAAATTGCAAATGCGGGACATCTTTGACGGGTGCAAGGACGGATTGTATTGTATACTTAGCTTATTGTTTTCATAGACCTGATCGGCGGGGAGGAAATATGAGAAGCGCACTGGTGACCGGCGGGGCCGGTTTTATCGGTTCACATCTGACGGAACGGTTGCTTGATGAGGGATGGGAAGTCTACGTTATCGACAACCTGACAACCGGAAATATCCGCAATCTGGACGGCGTAAGGGACCATGAGAATCTGCACGTTACGATTGACGGAATCGAGAACGAACCTGTTTTAATGGAGCTGGTTGACCGTGCGGATGTCGTATTTCATCTTGCGGCCGCGGTGGGAGTCAAACTCATTGTCGAAGACCCCGTGCATACAATTGAGACCAATATCCACGGTACCGAACACCTTCTGCGGCATTGTTCAACAAAAGCGAAAAAGGTTGTCCTTGCCTCAACCAGCGAAGTTTACGGGAAAGGCAGCAGAGAGAGGTTCGCTGAAGAGGATGATCTGGTGTTTGGACCAACGACACGGGCGCGGTGGAGTTATGGGTGTTCGAAAGCGATCGATGAGTTCCTCGCGTTGGCTTACTGTCGTTCCCGGAACTTGCCCACGGTGATACTGCGGCTGTTCAACACCGTAGGGCCCCGACAGGTCGGGCGCTACGGCATGGTGGTGCCGCGATTCGTGCGTCAGGCTCTGGAAGGAGACCCCATTACGGTCTACGGTGATGGCAAGCAGGTCAGGTGCTTTACTCATGTGCGAGACGTTGTGGAAGCAATTGTCCATCTGGTTGATTGCGATGAAGCAGTAGGCGAGATTTTCAATGTTGGGAGCGGAAATCCCGTTACGATCCAACAACTTGCTGAGCGGGTCAGGGAACTTGTCAATACCGACGCTGATATTACTCATATTCCCTACGAAGAAGCTTATGGGTCGGGCTTTGAAGATATTCGCATGAGAGCGCCGGATATTACAAAACTCCGTGCGGCTGTAAATTTCGAGCCGACGGCTGATCTTGAACGTATTATTATCGATGTTCGGAACTATTTGGAAGAACAGTAAACAAGATTGCGATGTAACGGAGCCACTAAAATGTACTCTTTGAACCCGAGAGCCGTTTTTGCGCATGAGCGAGTGTTCGACAATCCCCGGGCACTGGAAAGAATGGACAGGATGCTCGACGCACTTGGCATGGATCGCAACGAGGTCCCGACGGTTAATATTGCGGATGTCCCTGATATTCTGGAAGTAGCAGGTGTTGATGAGAATCTGGCCAGTGAAAGAAATCTGGAGGCCGGACACGGAAGAATTCGGCAGGGCCTTCTCAAAGTTGAAGACGATCCGGTAATGGTTTTCAACACCTTCGTGTGGGACGAGGACGAGCGGCTTGAAGCGCCGCGAGAATATGCCAATCCCCACGCCCGCCGGCTCCAGGCCCAGTTCTGTGGAGTTGGCGAAGATTTTGCTTTCAGCCGGCGCGATCTGTTCAGCCCACAGTCCCCGCATTACATCTGCCAGGGTGGCTGGGGCGTTCATACGCTTGGCGGTTGCGTTCACAAGTGCGATTACTGCGGCCAGGGCTTCATCGTCAATGTGATGCTCGATATCGACGAATTTTGCGAGCACGTGGCGGCAATGTTCGAGCGACGCCCCCGCCAGCTTCTTTACCGATACGATCTTTATAGCGATATCCTTGCTTTTGAACCCGAGTACGGCGCGAGCGAGACGCTTGTTCGCACGTTTGCGGAATACGATAAATATTTGCTTCTCTACACCCGCAGCAACAATGTCGAATGGTTGGCGGACCTGCCGCACAAAGACCATGCGCCGATCAACTGGACGATCTCGATGGATACACAGGCTCGCCTCATCGAACGCGATTCTCCAACGCTTGAAGAGCGTCTCGATGCCATGCGGTTCTGCCAGGAACACGGTTTCACCGTCCGAGCCGGGTTTTCGCCGGTGGTCCCGGTGTCCAACTGGCGTGAAGAGACCACAGAGATGCTGGAGATGATGTTCGATCGCGTCGAGCCGGAGGTGCTTCGTGCCTGGGTGCTGGCCATGATGGACGCCGATGAGTTCGAGCGGATCTTCGATACGGATGCGATGGACCAGAGATTCATGCGTCGCATGCGGGAAGAAGCGGACAAACTCGACGGGACCCACCAGGCGCCGTTTCCACTGGACGGGCGGACCGAGATCTATCAATACTATATCGATGAGATAAAACGTATTTCTCCCGAGACGCCTTTTGCGATTTGCACTGAGCACCCCGCAGTTTGGGATGCGCTGGAAGATCAGTTGAAGATGACACGCACGAAAATGTTTTGTTGTTGCGGAGGAATGAGCCCGCCGGGGGCCTGGGACGGGGAAAATACGGTGTTGACAGGAGAGAAGTAAAGCTGGACTGATTGGACAGAGTGGGCGTTCTTATGGGGAGACCAATTTGAGTGACAATTAGCTGATTCTGAAGCATGGCGGCTACCGGGATTTCGAAGAGCAGGGTGGATTTGCCGAGAGGCTCTACAGGACGCGGAAACGGAAAAGGGACAGTTAATCCCCGGTTCAGGGGATCTGAATTTCCAAAATCAGCTTCCCGCCGGGACATTCGAGGTGGGTTTCTCTCTCCGGGGATTCGACGGGTTCGGCCGATCCGGTCTTTACCTGAAGTTCCCCGGTGAAAGGCAGCTCAAGAAGAGTCGGTACCGATTCTGGGAGGCCGACATCCAGATGGAAAATCCCGTTTTCTGCTTGCCAGAGGCATTCGATGCAGCCGCGAGGCGTGGGGACACGCCCATGGGCCCAGGTCAAATTGCCAACATGGGGCGCGATCACTACACGGGCATAGCCGGGCTCTAGCGGTTTGACCCCCAGTACTTCGCGAGGCAAGAAATACGAAGGTGCAGCGCTCCAAGCGTGACAGTGACTCCGGGTGAGCCTTTCCTGTTCGGCATGATAATTTTCCCAGAAAGTCGTCGCCCCGGCATTAATTTGCAGCCCCCAGTAATTGCGAATTGTTTGCACCAGGTCATCATATTTCCCGGCTTTCACCATCGTTTCCAGAAGGAAGAACATGAAAAAAGGACTTCCTGCCGTGACGAAATCCTCGGGAGGCTCAATCGCGAGCGACAACGCGCGTTCGGCCCGGTCCGCTTCGGCAACTTCCGCCAGATAGGCCATGGTTTGAGTTTGCTGACTGAACGTTTCACTATGAACGCCGTCGGAATGAATGGAATCGATATAGGCGCGTCTGTCCTCGTCCCAGAGGTGTTCATTAATGGCGTTCTTGAGCCGATCAGCGCTTTCTTCCCATCGCTGAGCACGTCCTTTCTGCGTCGTACGGAACGCCAGGTCGGCGCATTGTCGAAGAGCGAGCACAGCGAGACAATTCAAGTGGGTAACGATGCCCTCGTTTGGTGCATCCATCGGCGCCCAATCGAGCATATTCCAGGCTTCGATGTCGAGAAGGTCGTCGTCATTGATATATTGTTCGAGTCCGCAGATATTGCGTTCGAGGTATCGGAGCATATCTTTCGCGAGCGGTTCATCGTCGGTCAAAAGGTAGTGTTCCTGAGCCCATCGCATCCAGAGAAGACTCCAGGTACTGAGGATTGATGCCCATGCACTCGGGACGTGGCACTCGACCAGTTCCGAACGGTCCAGGCTACGAGCAGCTTGAAGCCAGCAATGCCGGCTGAGTTGCGGATCGCCGTTGACAAGCAGATCGACAAGCGCTTCGTTTCGCGCATCGCCCACCCAATGCGTCTGTTCATAGGTTGGGCAATCGGTATAGGTATCTTCGGAGCAACACCGAAGTGTCCGCGCACCGACCTCCCAGATGCGCGAGAGCATGCGGTCGGAACATTCAAATGCACCATCGCTTTTCTGCGGATAGGTGTTAAAAATTGCCCGCACGTAGCGAATCCGGACAGGTTTATTGAAGTTCCGCAGTGTCAACCAGCTATATCGGAAACCCCTCCGAACGAAGGTTTTGTAATGCTGGATACCTTCCCGGCAGACGTAACGAAATGTGTTATTCATCCCTTCTGCGAGATTTTTCCGTCCGTCACGTTGAATAAATTCGAAATTATGGTCATCAATAATCGTGTTTTTGGGAGCGTCGATTTCAAGCTCGTGGTAACCGACCAGTTCATCCCCGAAATCCAGCAGAAGCCGGACCGAACACCCATCTTCCGGGGGGAACACGACCGTCCATTCGGGAGTGTCTTGGAGCATGGCCTCCGGATTTTCGAGCTCGACCGGGCTGTTTTCAACGGTTTCCTCAGACGCGCATATGGCGAAGACGTCCGTGGTTGTCCAGGAGTCTTCGGGCATCGGGCGGGCGAATTCTGCTATGAGGTCATCTGGATCGGGTCGACCGCTTTCCCAGAGAGCTTCGTATTTTTCTTCTGTTGCACCTTCCGGTATCTCCTCGGCCGTAATGAACTTTCCGAGGGGGTGTTTTGTCTCTGAAATCCCTTCGAAAGGTCCCAGTGCAAGCCAGGGGATGTCTGAATTTTCAGCGGAGGGAATAGCCGCGAATCGCACTGCTTTTTCAGTCCAGAGATTGATCGATGTCCGGTAGAAATGAGTTTTTTCTGGCATTCGGTGCATGAGAACGTTCCATCCGTTCTCCAGCCGAACGGTCGTTGTGCCGGCTGAGGAAGTTTCCTTGCCGTGCTCTTGAAAATCCAGAATTTCACCGTTCAATTTCCAGTCAGCGTCCCCATGGGGACTTTGCAACCGGAGATCCTGAGCTTCCTGACTGTAGATGTGGGTTACCAGCAGCATTTTGCCTCGAAACATACTGGCTGATAGATCCTGACTGTTGAGGAGGCGTCGGGGATTCAGAGACCAGGTGAACGGTGCCGCGCGAACCATTTCGGCGCTGACGAGACGTTGAGGCTTAACCGGTTCGCGCGTGAGGTGAGGAATATCTCGCAGGACGAGTGTTTCATGCGGAGGTTGCCCGGGACGGCGCAAAACCCGGGAACGTTCCCATCCAGAGTCGTCAAAACTCAGTGATCGCCAGTCGGAATCGTTGGGAGACACTTTTCGGGCGTCGTATTGTTCTTCCCAGGCCTGCTGGCAGCTGATTCTGGGGACAGGCCATCCGTATCCCGGATGGGCTCGGCTTTGCCAGGCACGGTTGGTGACGATGCGCTGGCCGTTCTGAGCGGTTTTGATGTCGACTTGAGCGAGAAGACCCGGTTCGGAGTTGATATACTGGAACGTACCAACACCGATATCCTGAACGATTGCTGCGAGGACGTTATCTCCCGGCTGCAAAAATCCGGTAAGATCGTAGCGGTCGACGCGCCAGGAGGAAGGCCAGGAGCGAATGGGACCGTGGCCAATCCATGAGCCGTTCAGGTACATTTCATACCTTGCGTCGGCGGTTATTAAAATCTGCGCTTCCTCGACCACATCCTTTACCGTGAAGCAGCGCCGAAAACAGGCGAAGTTATTGGCGGGTCGTTTGGACCTATCGTTCCAGATCCATCGTGCGTTTTCATCAAACGTAACTTTCATCTGGTCAATCTCCAGGTTTGACAAAACCTTCAACCGCAGTCTGAAGAGTTAATGGCCTTAGTAAGTGGGGCCGGTAGCATAGACGGGTTGGACGTGAGTTTCAATGAAAAAAGCGGGATGAAGTGCAAAATGATTGAAGGTTCTCAAGCGGAAGATTATACTGAATGTGAGGAGGACCGGACGCCTGATCGTTATTTGCGGCGTCCCTTGCCGGAGATCTAAACGTATGTTTTTGTACCCTTTCGATCCTTTTATACTTCTTCTCGTCCCGCCTTTGATTCTTGCTTACTATGCCCGGTCGAAGGTGAAGAGTACTTTCGAGGAGTTTTCCCACCGCATTTCGAGTTCCGGGATCACCGGAGCCGAAGCGGCCAGGCGCATTCTGCGTCGGAACGGACTTGAGGAGGTGGAAATCGAGCAGGTGGAAGGTCACCTGAGCGATCACTACGATCCTCGGGAAAAAGTTTTACGTTTGAGCACGGGGGTTCATGACTCGAACTCTCTGGCGGCTCTCGGTGTGGCTGCGCATGAAACGGGACATGCACTACAGGATAAGCGGGGGTATTTACCACTCAAGATTCGGAAAGGCATTTTTCCGCTTGCGGCTTTTGGAAACAATCTCGGGCCCATTATTTTCATAGTGGGTCTTGGTATGCTGTTTTTTACTCAGGGTCGAGGGCAGATCCCTCAGCTGGTAGCGCAGGCGGGGATATTGCTTTTCAGTGCCGGCGCTTTCTTCACGATCGTGACTTTGCCGGTGGAATTTAACGCAAGCAAACGGGCTTTGCGAGTATTGGTTCAGCAGAACATTATCTCTCCCAGCGAACGGGAAGATGCTCGAAAGGTTCTCCGAGCGGCTGCGCTCACCTATGTGGCGGCGGCTTTCATGGCAGTGATGATGCTGGTGCGGTTTATTCTTATTTTCCTTGCAGTCAGGGACGAATGACCTTAAGGCCGCTTTTCGCAGGCAGTGAAAGCACATTAAGCCCTGAATTCTTTACCGGCGGAAGTGGATTTTTCGAGGCACAGAGATTGTGCCGCGGAGGGTGTCCGTTTGACAGGTCCCGAAAATGGAGTCAAAATAGGGTTTCATTTTCCGTGCTCCCCACGTGAGTTATTCCGTCTGATTTTTTGGCGCCTTACCTATGTCCGAAAACATCGTTAAACAGGTCCAGAGTATCGAAGAGAAGGCCGACCGAATCGTCCAGGAGGCGAGAGAAAAGGCCCGTGAACTGAAAGCCTCGGTCGAGGAAGAAGCAGAAAATTACCGAGAAGAGAAGGAGCAACAACTTCAGCAAGAGCTTGAGGTGTTTACTGAAGAGGTTGAAGAACAGACGGAGCAACAACTTGAAGAGATAGACCAGAAGGCTGAGTCCGCGGAGAACAAGCTTGATTCCCTTCCCGAAAACACCCTCAACGGGGCCGTGAAAGATATTGTTGAGAAGATGCGGAGCGACTGAGAATGGCCATTGATCGCATGAAACACGCAACCCTGCTTGCTCCGAAACGGTTGACGGGGCAGCTGCTCGATTCCCTCCAGGAGCAGGGCGTCATCCACGTCGAGGAAACGGCCGAAGAGTTGCCCGAATCCGAAGGATTTGCAAAGCCGGCAAAATCGACCGACGAGGCCGACCAGCATGTGAATAAACTCGAGGAGATTCTGCGCATCTTCGACGATTTTGAGGTCAAAGAATCCTCCCTGGCCAAAATGGTCGTCCACCTGCCGACGCGAGTCGATCAAGCCGAACGCGGCCGCGTTCTTGAGAACTTCGACTACCGCCCCCTTTACGAAGAATGCACCGAAGCCGCGCGGGAACACCAAAAGCACCAGGACGCTATCGGGCGGCTGGAGGAGGAAATTGAGAACCTCGAATTTTTCCAGGATCTGCCGTTCTCCCCCGAAGACGTGCGGTCGTTGAAGACCGTCAAGTGCTGGGTGGGAACTATGCCAGCCACCCACTTTCAACACTTTGAGAATGATGAGGAAATGGCGGAGGTCGTGAGCGTGCAGAAGGTGCGGGCCCGCAAGCGGGGAATCGACATGGTCGCGGTTGCCCTCCCCGAAGACGCCGATGAGGCCGGGCGTATCCTGCGGCGCGAACAGTTTGCGGAACGGACCCTCCCCGAAATCGATGAGAGCATCGCGAGTCGTCTGGAAAAACTCCAGGTCCAGAAAAAGGAACATGATGAGGGTGCTCGGGAATGCAGCAAACGCATCGAAGAAGCATCAGAGCATCAGCGTGAAGTCGAAATTATGCTCGGGTACTGGGAGGCCCAGAGCGCCCGGATACGCGCCGAAAACAATGCTCTGAGGAGCAACCGTATCGCGGTGATCTCCGGTTACGTCCGCGCGAAAGACCAACATCGGCTGTATGATTTGCTCGATGCGGATTTTCCGCAGGTCAGCGCGCTGTATCGCGATCCGACGCCCGAAGATGATGTGCCCGTCTCTCTGACTCACGGCCCCCTGACCAAACCGGTGCGGGTGCTGGTGGATATGTTCGGGGTGCCCGATTATTTCGGGTTCGATCCGACGCCTTTCCTGGTGATAAGTTTCCTGGTGTTTTTCGGTATGTGTTTTGCCGACGCTGTCTACGGTCTCGCCCTGGCACTGATCTGCTGGTATTTATCCCGAAAAGCAAAAGGATACGAGGGCTTGAGAAATCTTATTCTGCTTTTCGCATACTGCGGCGTTTCAACCATGGTTTTTGGGGTGCTGAGTGGGTCGTGGGCGGCCGATCTACCCATCCGTATCGCCGGGGACAAAAGCGCGGTGGCTACAGCCGTTAATACAATGGCGGTGGTCTCGCCCATGGACAGTGCGGTGGACCTGCTGCTGCTGACGTTTGCGATCGGTGTGGTTAACCAGCTGTATGCCATGGTTCTGAAAGGTTACGGTCAAATACGCCGGGGGCATCCGCTTGACGCTTTTTTGGATGCCGGTCTCTGGATCATCATGATCCCGAGTTTCCTCATTATCATAGCTCCCATCTTTGTCGAGATGCCCGAGAGAGTACACAGAATAGGCACGAGAGTGGGGTTGGTCACGGCGATTCTTCTGGTTCTGACACAGGGTCGCAAAGAGGAGAGCATCATCGGGAAAGCAGCCATCGGGCTGGTCAGTCTCTACGGTGTGATGGGATCTTACGGATGTGTTTCGTTTATCAGTGACATGTTAAGCTATTCGCGTCTTCTGGCGCTGGGTCTCGCGACGACCGTTATCGGGATGTCGCTCAATATCGTGGCGGAGATGCTGAACATCGGTGGTGTGATTGGGATTATTCTTTTTGCTCTCGTTGTGGTGTTTGGCCACAGTGTCAATTTTGCACTCGGTATGATCGGGGCGTTCGTCCATCCGGTGAGATTGATTTTCGTTGAGTTTTTCAGTCGGTTCTACAAGTCCGCAAGCGATCCGTTCCGTCCGCTTTCCTGGAGCACGGATCACGTCATTGTGGAAGGTTAGCCCGGATTTTTGGCTCAGAAGGGTTGTGAACGGTGTTTAATAAATATTCTACCCTAATTTGGCAAGGATGGCTTCCAGTTACCCGTAAAATCCGGGCCAAAAAACGACCATTTCCCCCGACGAGGGTCGTTCAGCGCTCCGAAGGAGTGCCTGAGAGCATAGCCCCGTGCGGAGGCGGCGTCAGCCGCCGGAGTTCGGGGGTCAGGGTGCGAAAAAATAGAATGCGTCCCGAAGGGACGCTTGAGAAGAAACTGGTGCCTTCATGTTTTCGTAAGTTCTTACTTATGAACGGTATGCGCCGTTTTATATGGCCTGTACCCGTAAGTTGCAGGCCGGACAGTTGAGAGCGAGTTGCGCTGATTTGATAAACGACTTTGTCCTTTTCGTCTGGAAAGCACAAATTGGAGGATTTGACGATGTTTGATGAACTGTTGAGGCAATACTTCATTGCGTCGGGACTTGGCTGGGCCGCCGCGGGAGCGATGTTTGCCGTGATGTTTGCGTGCATCGGTTCCGCCCGCGGGATCCGCGTTGCCGCGTCTCAGGGGACCGGTATTCTCACCGAGAAGCCCGAACTCTATCCCTGGGTGCTGACATACTCGGTTCTGCCCGGAACTCAGGGCCTGTACGGTTTTGTGGCCGCGATCCTGATTGCGACCAACGGCGGTCTCAACGCCGGGAAGTTCACCGTGTCGCCGCTTGTCGGTGTTGCGCTGCTGTTCGTCGGGTTGTGTATGGGCCTGGTCGAGTGGAAGAGCGCCGTCTACCAGGGCGAAACCTGTTCTTCCTGCCTTAATCTGGTGAGCAAGGAACCCGACCAGGCGGGACGATCCCTCGCCCTGCCGGTTCTGGTGGAGTTCTACGGGCTGGTGGCGCTGCTGGTGGCCTTCCTGCTGATTAACTGGCTCACCGCCGGCGAGCTCGAATTGGTCAATCCCATGATGGGCGGCTGATTGACCGTACCTCGTCCATTTTCGAGAGGTCCACAATGACAGTTGAACGTATACGTGAAGCGGTTCTCTCCGAGGCACGGGAAGAAGCCGAAGAGATTGTGAGAGAGGCCCAGGAACTCCACGACAGTCGGCTTGAGTCGAAGAAAAAAGAAATCGATCGTGAACTGGAAGGCCGCTACGAGCAAAAAGGTCGGCGCGCTGAACAGGAGCAGGAACGCCGGGTTATGAACCGCCGTTCCGAACATAACCTCAAACTCCTGCAGATGCGAAATTCCATTCTGGATGACCTGTTTAAGCGAGCCGGGCAACGGGTGGCTGAGCTCCCCGACGATCAATACCGCGAATTGCTCGCCGAATGGATGGATGAGATCCCGGGTGGCACCGAAGGTAAAGTTCTGTGCCGCGAGAAAGACGCCGATCGCGTCCGTCCGCTCATTGACGAACTCAACCAGGAGCGGGAAACGGATGCCCAATTGGAGCTTGTTCCCGGAGACGACCCGGAGTTGGGCGGGGTGATCTTTCAGACCGAGAAACTTGAGGTGGACCTGTCGGTCAAATCCCGGGTCAATTCACTTCAAGAAGAACTGGCCCCTGAAATTGCTGCTGAAATCTTCCCTGAAGATATCAGCGTCTGAGGTCTCCAGCTACAAATTAAGGAAAACAAAATTCCGATGTCCGCTGCCGTGAGAAGAGATCAATGGACCTACGCCAGTGGCCGCACCGCGGCCCTGGAGTCCCGGATGGTCGATATGGATTTTTTTCAGAATATCATCCAAATGTCGGACGCCGACAATATGGTGCCGCGACTGTCCGAGACTCTGCTGGGGGAAACTCTAAACCGGAGCGATGATCTGCGGGAAGCGGATCGGGCCATCGATGAGGCCTACAGGGAATTTATTGTCGAGCTGCAGGGCGTGAGCCCGGACCCGCTGGTGGCGAATCTGACGTTGTGGCGGAAAGACCTGCGAAGTCTGCGCAATCACATTAAACGGAATTACATGGACGTCTCAGTTTCGGAAGTCCCCTCCCGCTGGCAACCGGCGCAATGGGACCGCCTCTGGCAGGACCTGCTGACTCCCCTGCCGCCGATTTTTGGCGAGATTGTGGAACGGTGCCAGGACGTGGCCGAATCGGCTGAAAGCCCGGAGATGTTCGATGCCGTATTCGACTCAGTCTCCCTCAAAGTGCTCTGCGATAAAGCGCGCGAAACCGAGTCTGAATTCATTACAAACTGGTGGCAGCGCTACGATACCGCGCACGGCGTCGAGTTTTTGTGGCGGGGCCGTGCTCTGGGCTGGGGCGATGAGGCCATGAATCTTCTGGTTCGCGAACGACAGGATACGGAGTTGTTCGATGAATTGTCGGTGCGGGAACTGGATGAATGGCCCGAGCTTTTGCCGTCCAGCATGGAAGGTCTGGACGTGAGCGGCCTCAGCAGCGGAAGCGGTGTGGAAAAGATCCGTTCCTTTGCACAGTCCTACGACCGATGGTTGATGGATTACGCACGGGAAGCCCGTTACATCGCCTTCGGACCCGAAAGGATTTTTGGAGGTTTGCTCGGTCTCAGCGCGGAGTCCTACAATATGGGACTCGCCGTGGTGGGCCGGGCCAACCAGGTGGACCCGGATCGGTTAAGCAAGCGCATGAAAGCCCTTTACGTCTGAGCCTGGAGAAAGAAATGGCGGAAACAGACAAAGTTGTCGCGATCGGCCCCCGGGAAGAGATGAAAGGGCTTCGCACCATCGGAATCGAACTGGTTCCCGCCGAGAGGCCCGAACAAATGCTCGAAACGCTCGACGAACAGGTCAAAAAACCGGAAGTGCGGCTCGTGGTGGTCAGTGAGAGTGTGAGCGAAGGGAGCCGTGAAGAACTGATGAATCTGCGTCTTGAGACGGATACCGCGATCCTGCTGATTCCTTCTCACCGTGGTTCGCAGGGCGTAACGCTCGATTGGATCCGTCAGGAGATGGAACAGTCAATCGGAGTCGATGTTATTTCTGAGAAGTAGACCCCTCATGGGAGGGATACGTGTCTGGCGAAATGAATGAAAAAAACAGCGAACAACAACCCGAGACCCCGGAAGAGTCCGAAAGGGAAGTCGGCCGTGTCCGACGTGTATCAGGCCCTCTGGTTGTGGCCGAAGGCCTGGCGGGCGCGGAAATGCACGAGATGGTCCGCGTCGGGGAAGATCAACTCTTCGGGGAAGTGATTGAAATACGCCGGGATGCTTACTCGATTCAGGTCTATGAAGAGACCGAGGGGATCGGCCCCGGGGCGCCCGTTCATCCGACGGGTGACCCCTTGAGCGTGGAACTCGGTCCCGGGCTCATAAGCGCCGTTTACGACGGCGTGCAGAGACCACTGGATATTCTCGAAGAACAGTGGGGCGCTTACATCGTCCGCGGAGCTCAGGTCGATCCGCTCGACCGGGAGAAATTGTGGACCTTCGAGCCGTCCCTCGAATCCGGAGAACAGGTTGAAACCGGGGACGTTCTTGGCGTTGTCCAGGAAACAGCTGTTGTGGAACACCGTATTATGGTTCCGCCCGGTGCCTCTGGGGAACTGGTATCGATCGAAGAAGGTGAACATACAATCACTGATACGATTGCGGTCATCGCCGGTGAGGACGGCGAGACGGAAGTGACAATGTCCCAAAGATGGCCGGTCCGAGAAGCGCGGGGTGTTCAGCGAAAACTCGCGCCAGAAACGATGCTTCTGACCGGACAACGTGTCATCGATATGTTTTTCCCACTGGCCAAAGGCGGAACCGCCTGCATCCCCGGACCGTTCGGGAGTGGCAAGACCGTCATCCAGCACCAGCTCTCCAAGTGGGCCGATGCCGAAATTATTGTCTACGTGGGCTGCGGAGAACGCGGGAACGAGATGACCGACGTGCTGATGGAATTCCCGGAGTTGACGGATCCCCGCACGGGTGAACCGCTTATGAAACGCACAGTTCTGGTCGCCAATACCTCAAATATGCCTGTGGCGGCGCGGGACGCGTCGGTCTTCACCGGAATTACCATTGCTGAATATTTCCGCGATATGGGGTATTCCGTCGCGCTCATGGCCGATTCGACCTCACGATGGGCCGAGGCAATGCGTGAGATTTCGGGGCGGCTGGAAGAGATGCCCGGCGAAGAAGGTTACCCGCCGTATCTGGCCAGCGAAATAGCGAACTTCTACGAACGAGCGGGTCGAGCGGTTTGTTATGGACAGGACGGCCGCGAGGGGTCTCTCAGCCTGATCGGCGCGGTGTCCCCGCCCGGCGGCGATCTGAGTGATCCAGTGGTCCAGGCGACCCTGCGGGTGGTGCAGGTTTTCTGGAGTCTGGAAGACGATCTGGCCTCGGCGCGGCATTTCCCGGCTATTTCCTGGCTGCGTAGTTATTCGCTTTACCAGGATGCGATCGACGACTGGGCTGATGAAAAGGTGCACGAAGATTGGTCGAAGAACCGTGGCCGGGCGATGGCGATTTTGCAGAAAGAATCCGAGCTCGAAGAACTTGTCCGCCTGGTCGGGATGGAATCGCTTTCCGGAAAAGATCGGCTTCTCATGGAAGTCGCCCGAATGATTCGGGAAGATTTCCTCCACCAGAACGCTTTCGATGAGATCGACACCTATACGGCTCTGGAAAAACAGTATCGGCTTCTGAATATCATCCTGCACTACGATGAACAGGCGCGTGATGTGCTGGAAGCGGGCGTGCAACTGGAGGACATTCTGGGTGTCGAGGTTGTGGAGGATATTGCACGGGCCAAATTCATCCCCGAGGAAGAGATGGAACAGTTCGATGAAATAGACGACAAGATCGAAGAACAACTCAAAGCCCTTCGCGGCGGAGAGGATCAAATGACGCAGAGCACTCGAACTGAATCACAGACAGAACAAACTGAAACCGAGGAGGCCGCCAGTGGCTAAGCAATATCTGACAGTTCGCGAAATTGCCGGGCCGCTGATGCTCGTCGATGAAGTGGAAGATGTCGCCTATGGAGAACTCGCCGAAGTGGAGCTCACCGACGGCACAATGCGTCGGGCCCGCGTCCTTGATATCGACGAGGACCGTGCGCTTGTGCAGGTGTTTGAAGGTACACAGGGGATTCCGACCGAAAAGACGAAAGTCAAGTTCCTGGGGCGAGGGCAGGAGATCGGTGTCTCTCCCGATATGCTCGGTCGTGTTTTCGATGGCGGAGGCCGTCCTATCGATGACGGACCGGAAATTATTCCGGACAAACGGCTCAACATCAACGGAAATCCTCTCAATCCATACGCCAGAGATTATCCAAACGAGTTCATCCAGACGGGCATCAGCACGATCGACGGGTTGAATCCACTTGTGCGCGGACAGAAACTGCCCATTTTCTCGGGCACAGGTTTGCCGCACGCGCGTCTGGCCGCTCAAATCGCCCGGCAGGCGTCGGTACTCGGCACCGAGGAAGATTTCGCGGTTATATTTGCGGCCATGGGAATCACATTTGAAGAGGCCAATTTCTTCACGCGCGATTTCCAGGAGACCGGCGCGATTGAACGGACCGTTCTGTTTATTAATCTGGCCGATGACCCGCCGGTTGAGCGTATCGCCGTGCCGCGATTGGCTCTGACCGTGGCCGAGTATCTCGCGTTTGAAAAGGAGATGCACATCCTCGTAATCTTGACCGATATGACAAATTACTGCGAGGCCGTGCGCGAAATCTCCGCCGCCCGTAAAGAGATTCCCGGACGGCGCGGATACCCGGGTTATATGTACACGGACCTTGCCGAAATCTACGAACGGGCCGGGCGGGTCCGGGGCAAGACCGGGTCCATCACGCAGTTCCCTATCCTTACGATGCCCGAAGACGATAAAACGCACCCGATCCCGGACCTGACTGGATATATCACGGAAGGTCAGATCATCCTTGACCGGTCGCTGAACGGAGAAGGCGTTTACCCGCCGGTTGACGTGCTTCCGTCGCTGTCACGTCTGAAGGACAAAGGTATCGGCGAAGGCAAAACGCGCGAGGACCACGCCGATGTGATGAACCAGCTCTACGCCGCTTACAGCCGCGGTAAAGACGCCCAGGAACTGGCGATGGTGCTCGGGGAAATGGCTCTCAGCGAGATGGATCTGCGGTTTGTCCGATTCGCGGAAGCTTTCGAGGAAGAGTTCATCCAGCAAGGCGAGAATGAGAATCGGACGGTGGAAGAGACGCTCGATATCGGCTGGCGGCTGATGGGATTGCTCCCGAAATCTCAGCTCAAACGTGTGCACGATGAATACATCGAAGAACGTTACGAAAACCGTACCGGCGAGAGCGGCGAGGAGATCCAAAAGGACGATACCGGTGAGAAAGATGAAAACGCTGGGTCCTGACCCTTCTTTCAGTCTCAAAAATGATCTAAGACAATGGCAAAACGCCTCCAGGTAAATCCGACGCGAATGGAGCTGATGGAGCTCCGCCACCGGCTTCAGACGGCCGTCCACGGGCACAGCCTGCTCGAGGATAAACTTGAAGGGCTGATGGCAGAATTGATGGAGCTGGTTGACCGATACAAGAAGAAACGGCGCGAGTTTAACGAGGATTACCCGGCTGTGGCGCGACTGTTCCTGCTGGCGGGTGTGGCGGGTTCTTCGGACGCCGTTGATGATGCCATCACGCAGAGCAGCGGCACGCTGGAACTGACCACGACGATGCGGAACGTGCTGAGCGTGCGAGTGCCGCAGTTTAAGAGTGAGGTGCGTGCCGGAGGCGGATACAGTCTGCTGGAGACGCCGCTCGAGCTGGACGAGGCGACGCAGCAACTGAAAGATTTCCTGCCGCGTCTCCTGGAGCTGGCTGAGGACGAACACGCATTGTGGTTGCTGATGGACGAGATCCAAAGAACCCGCCGTCGCGTGAATGCGCTGGATTACATCATGATCCCTCAACTGCGCGAGACCGTGAAATACGTCCAGTCCAGACTCGAGGAAAACGAGCGCGCCAACATCGTGCGGCTGATGAAAATCAAAGAGATGCGTCTTGAGGAAGAACGCGAGAAGATGATGAGCGAACGCGGCGAAGAGGCGGAGCAGTCCTGAGATGAGGTCGCGTTTCCTTTTGCATGTAGCACGGTCTCTCCAGCCTGTGGGCCGGGTCGCCAGACCCGGATTGATGTTTGGGCAAAATGAAAGCGGTGCTCCGTTCGGCGCCGCCGAACTCCTCACCACACTCCGAGAGCGCTCCGCGCAGGCGTCTCTTAAGTATTCCGATTCTTGAAAATCAGCCCTGCGTCTTGCCCTCACTCTGGAGTGTGCCAGAGAGCTGCAGGTCCGCAGGGCCGATTCAGACGTAGCCCGGGCGATCCCGGGCCGTTTGGGGGGGAGCCCGGGGTTAGCGGTTTCGAGGGACGTGCCGGCGGAGCGCGCGAACTATGTTCGCCGCGGCAAGCTTGCCGCGTTCGCCTCCGGCGAGGCGATCCGCCTCCTTCGGCTGCTTCCGAATGGTAACCCGGGGCTCGTTCGGCCAAACAACGGCCTCATTTCGCCCCGGGCGTCTGCCACGCCCGCTCCGCGGGCTTACCGACAGCACCAACGCTAAACGGATACGTTGGCGCGCGGGACACCACACGGGCCGGTGCCGTCACCATTCCTGGTTTGCCGGGAGATCTGTCGGCTGATGAGCCGCGTTCTGAACTCCAGTCCCGCGGGAGCGGTTCTGAAGTCCAGTCCGCTCATATGTCACGCAAGTGTGGACGGGATCTGGGGGCGGCGACCCCGGCATCGCCTTTTGAAAACAGGTCGCCTCAACATCACATCAGAGGTTTTGCGCCCTCTATCCCCTCCCTGCAAATTTAAACTGAGCTGGGGGGCGCTATTCAATCATGTTCAAACGGCCGCCGGCGGTGACGATTTTTCTTTCGCGTTCGCTCAAATCGCACAGCACTTCGAAGGATGTTTCGCCGGTGATGTTTTCCACCGCCAATTTGCCTTCCTCAAGCCCCGCCCGCAGGTCTATGATCGCCAGTATGTCGTTTTGGCGCAGCTCGTCGTAATCACCCGGGTTGGCGAAAGTCAGGGGGAGGATGCCGAAATTGATGAGGTTGGAACGATGGATCCGCGCAAAACTTTTTGCGATCACCGCGATCACCCCGAGATGCATCGGCGCCAGCGCAGCGTGCTCGCGACTGGAACCCTGTCCATAATTTTCTCCCCCGACGATGAACCCGCCGCCGCGTTCGCGGGCTCGACCGGGGAATTCCGGGTCGACGCTTTCAAAAACATGCTCGCTGATGGCGGGAATGTTGGAACGTAGCGGCAGAATTTTGCTGCCGGCGGGCATGATGTGATCTGTGGTGATGTTATCGCCGACCTTCAATAGCACGCTCGCCTCAAGCATCTCCGGCATCGGCTGACGTTTGGGTATCGGTTTGATGTTCGGGCCACGTTTCACCTCGATGTCGGAACCATCTTCCGGCGGATAAATGATGAGACTTTCGCCGCCCGGGTATTGGTCCGGTTCTTCGACCTCCGGCGGATCGCCAAGAGTTCTGGGGTCGGTGATTTCGCCGTGCAGCGCCGCGGCGACGGCTGTCTCCGGGCTGCAGAGGTGGCACCGGGCGTTCTGCGTGCCGGTGCGTCCCTCGAAATTTCTGTTGAATGTTCGCAGCGTTACGGCATCGGTGCCCGGAGACTGTCCCATGCCGATGCAGGGGCCGCAGGCGGCCTCAAGGATCCGTGCCCCGGCTTCAACCATCGCCCCGAGCACGCTGCGTTCGGTGATTATCTCCAAAACCTGCTGAGATCCCGGCGAGATTGTCAGACTGACCTCAGGATGGACCGATCTCCCTTCCAGAACTTGTCCGACCGTGCTGAGATCGCGCAACGATGAGTTGGTGCAGCTACCGATACAGACCTGGTCGACGTGTTTCCCTTCGAGCTCTTTGACGGTTACCACATTGTCGGGGTTGTGGGGGAGGGCGACGAGCGGTTCGACCGTGGACAGGTCGATCTCGATGGTCTCATCGTATTCCGCGTCCGGATCGGGTTTCTGGGCGGTGAAGGATTCTTCGCGCTGCTGGCGACGAAGCCAGTCGCGGGTGTGTTCGTCGGAAGGGAATACGCTCGTGGTCAGGCCGAGTTCGGTGCCCATGTTGGTGATCGTGGCCCGGGCGGGGACGTCCAGTGTTTTCAATCCGGGTCCCGTGTATTCGAAGACCTTCCCGACTCCGCTCTTGACGCTCAACCGACGCAGAAGCTCAAGAATGACATCTTTGGCACTGACCCACGGCTGGAGTTTTCCGGTGAGACGGATGCGGACGACTTCCGGTCCGGTGAGCCGGAAGGGCAGACTCGCCATGGCGCAGGCGACATCTTGCCCGCCGACGCCGATGGCGATCATTCCGAGCGCTCCGCCGGTGGGTGTGTGGCTATCGCTGCCCAGAAGTGTTTTGCCGGGGACGCCGAACCGTTCGAGGTGGACCTGGTGGCAGATACCGTTTCCCGGTCGGCTGAAGACGATTCCGTAACGGCCGGCGACGCTCTGGAGGTACCGATGGTCGTCAGCGTTTTCAAATCCGCTCTGCAATGTATTGTGATCGACGTAACTGACGGACAGGCCGGTTTTTACGCGGTCGACGCCCATAGCTTCGAATTGCAGGTAGGCGGCGGTCCCGGTGGCGTCCTGGGTGAGTGTTTGGTCGATGCGGATGCCAAATTCTTCGCCGGGGGCGGGTGTGCCCTCAACGCAATGGTCTTTCAAGATTTTGTAGGTCAGGTTGTCGCTCATTGTTCCTCGTCGGTGTCTTCTATCCAGGCTTTTGAGAATCCATGTTCGGCGAGACATTCCCCGGCGGAAAAATAGTGGCCGCCGGCGTAGATCAACATGTCGAGTTTACAGGGATCGGGCGAGCCATCTTCGGCCAGACACGATTCATCGACGTGTTCGGCAATGACGTGTCCGAGGAAGAGTTGATGGTCGCCGACTTCTTGCTCGTCCAGAACGCGGCATTCAACGCTCACGGGACATTCTTTGATGATGGGTGGGCGGATTTTGTCGGCGGGGAAGGGGGTCAGGTCGAACCGTTCGAACTTATTGCATTCGGACCCGCTGACGCATCCGATACCGTCGACTTGTTCGATGATATCGGTGGTCGGGAGGTTGACAGCGAATTCGGGCGTGCGGCAGATGAGATCGTAGGAGTAGGTCACTTTGCGGATGGCGATTCCCACGATGGGAGGACGGGCGATGCTGATGTTGAAACATTCGCCGAGCGTTATGATATTCGGCGTGTCGTCTTCGCTAATGGTCGTGATGAGGGCGGCGGGGGATGGGTAGACGGGTCGGTATGGCTCGATTTGCGTTTTGCTCATTTTGTCCTCCGTGGATGGGATCCGAATAGTGTCTATGATGAAATCCCAAGAATGCTGTCAGAGGCGGAAATTATGTGTCCAATTCCCCGAGGACCTCTGAATCCCTTGTCATGCCCTGATATACCGGTTGATAAGCGTTTGTCATATATTCGTTCGAGCATGCGATATCTGGGATTTTAAGGCCAGATAGTGTATCCGTTTAAGGATGAGGCGTAAAGCACAAAGCGCTCGGGGGCGGAACAAATTCCCTTTTCACCGGTTGTAGGCGCTTTGTCCGTTGCAATGCGGTGGCGGCCATTGGGCGTAGTGTCTGGAGGGGAGGAGGCAGGCGGCGGCTCCAGGCAGAGGGGGGCGAAACACCTGAATACCGACGCGGGCTCTGATTTTGTGAGGATCATGCCGTCCGGCCTGGTTCGCATGGGGAGACCCATCCCCTACCCATAAAGAGCTATCGGTGGGCTGGCCGCTGAGCGAATACTGCGCACGGGGACTCATTTCAAATGCAGTTTCGGGACCGCTGGGGCCAGCAATGTCAATTCACCCAGTTCTCCAGCGGCAGGTCGGGGACTCGCTCAAATTCCGACACGTTGTTGGTAACGAGGGTGGATCCGCTGGCCAATGCATGGGCGGCAATCAAAGTATCAAGAGAACCCATCGGACTTCCCTCGCTTTCCAGATAGGAACGGAGGGGCCCATACTGGGCTGCGGCAGCACGACCATAGCTCAGTATTTCCAGCTCTGCCACGAAATGGATGAGTGCCACTTCGTTTTGCTGTGGTTTGCTGCTTTTGTTGACACCGAACTCAAGTTCGCTCAAGGTGATAGTCGAAATGCCGACATCCCCCCTGCCGAGGGTATTGAACCTTTCCAGGACCTCCCTCGGTTTTCGTTTGATCAGATAAATGCAGATGTTGGTGTCGAGCATATACCTGATCACAGCTTTCCCCTTTCCTGCTGAGGTGGCTGTTCCCGTTCATCCATGAAATCGTCAGTAAAAAGACCAAGGGATTTTTGAAGATGTTCCCAGGGCTTGCCTTTCGGAATAAGAATCACCATTCCGTCGATTTTCTGAACGTAGACATCATCCCCCGGTTCCTGGGGAAGACGGTATTTTTTTGGCAAGCGAACGGCCTGACTTCGACCATTTTTGAACACACGTGCTGTGTCCACGGACGTCTCTCCTCACAAAAAGAGATTGTATCTATCATGATATATATATAGCTCAAATTGCTCCATTTTTCAAGATCAGGTTCCGTTGAAAGGCGGAGCCTGTTCGGTGTCCTGGGGATTGACACTGAGAGGCTTGAGCAGGGGATATAACAGGGGGGAGAGATGGTGCCAGAGGTGGGATTCGAACCCACAAGGGCTGATTGCCCACCGGTTTTTGAGACCGGCGCGTCTGCCTTTCCGCCACTCTGGCACCGCGGGAAACTGCCGCATAATGTGGAAATAAACAATGTAGCCCAAAAGCTCGGTGAGGTCAAGGTATGAGGGGTATGCAAGGAATTTGCGCTATGGGTCCCTGGGGGTGCTGGTAGCCGGAAATTTTCCGAAAATCGTGCTGCCTGTCCCCATCGCACCGAGCGCAAATTCCTCAAGTTTCCTTCGGAAAAGTCGTTAAAGGTTGTTGCAACACGAACCTAATGTCTGGTGTCAATGATCCTGCAACCCCGTTTCTCGACCGCGTATGCCGCAGACTCGAGTTCAGCTGAGCCCGCCAGCGGCGGGCGAAACTGGACTTGAGGCGGACAAATCTTGCAGAAGTGCAAGGAAGGAAGGCCGGCCAACGAGAACACTTCGCTCCTCGCAGCCAGACCGTTGACAGGCAGGATGTACGTATTTATCCCGGAAATACCGCTTCACAAGTCATTGCGAGTCCATCGTAAGATGGGCGAAGCAATCTCGTTGTTTTTTCAGCCCAACAGCGAGATTGCCGCGGCGTGAGATAGATGGATCGAATGGATTTGCGCATACATAATTCCAGAAACATCAAATGAGGGAAACATATCATGCGCAACAGGCGATTTCAGGTGCTTTTTGGGGCCGAAATCAAACAGGCCTCTCGGCCGCAGTATGCGGCCGTTCAGCCGAATAGCGCACTAAAACACCACGCAAAACTACCCATTGTTTGACATAAGGACGCCTACCTGCGACCTTCTCGTTGTATCGAATCGGCCCGCGTTCTGAACTCCAGCCTCCGCCCTTCGGTTTGCGTCTGAAGTCCAGTCCGCTCATGTGCCAGTGCCGGGGGACGGGATCAAAGGGGGATAGGCGGCAAAAAGTTCTGGCCTCCGCCGGCCCTGTGCCGGCAATAAATAACGATGTTTCAACTCCCCTTTTAGCCCATACAGCGCTTTTATCAGACGCCCTTGCAGGGCTTAGAAGGTTAATCAATCCAGCATCCACCGCCTTTGGAGCTGTGTTTTGAGGGGTGTCCTCCTGCTCTGGTTTTTCTTTCTGTGCATTGCTCCGCAAGGAAACCGATCTGTTTGGTCTCATCTCATACCGTTTATCAGATACTGCCATTTTTCTCTCGCAATTTCCGGACAGCGTATGCAAGCCTGTTTCGCATTTCGCACAGCAAAGGTTGAGCGCCCTGAAACGGTTACGTATAAGTAGTTTAGGCCTTTTAGCCCGTCTTTGTCGATCGCACTGTTTTTTTCTGGCGGTTCAATATATCACCTTAAATCTTCATTGTTTTATCCTTGACAGGGAATAGCCGGAGTGGTATATTTCCTGGGTGTAACGTATACGTAGTCGTAAAAAGACGTCTCGCGGGTCCGGATGCGACGTTTTCTTTGTTCAACTCAGCGGGAAACAAAAATGTCAATCACGCAAAAAGAACTGGCGCAGGTCCTCGGCGTCTCCCAGGTCTCTGTCTCCCGGGCTTTGCGGGGCTCAGATGGTGTTGGAGAGAAGTTGCGGGAGCGTATAATGGACGAGGCCAGGAAACGCGGGTACTCCATTCGCGCCAGCAATCATGAGGCCCGTGCTATGCGCAAACGCGCGCTCGGCAAGAAGCAGACGACCGACGTGGTTTGCCTTATTGTGCCGATCGATAGTGAATCGGGACAAGATTCTTTTCACGCTCGAATTTTTTCGGGGTTGAGCGATGAGGCCCGTAAGCTGGGGATGGAAACGGTATTGGCCGGAGAATACAGCGCGGAGTTTCCCCTTTTGGTGCTGCGCGGTCAGGTCGACGGCGCGGTCTGTCTCCTTGGCGATATCGAGGTCTCGCGCGTTGAACGTACGTGTCCTGTTCCCCTGGTGAGCATATTCTCGGATCTACCGGGAGCGGACCTTGTGACGGTTGACAATATCGAGGGTTCTCGCCAGATAGGGAAATATCTGGTGTCTCAAGGGCACGAGCGTGCGGCGTTTTTTGGCCCTACTTGGGAACTCGCCCAGCAGCGGCTGGCCGGACTGCGCATGGCCAGCGGGCTTGAAGTGCCTGACGAACTGGTTTTTATGCGGCGGTTCATGTCAGCCGGCCATCAGTTTGAAGAGGTATTGCAAAAGGCATTCGGGAAGAATCTCGTGGAGAATAAAGAAAAACTTCCGTTCACGGCTGCGGTGGGATACAACGACCTTATGGCCGCTGTGATGATGCACAAGTTGCGAGCCGCGGGATGGGATATCCCCGGAGAACTCAGCATCACTGGTTTCGATGGCGTGTGGCCGACGAGAGCGACCGATCCACAATTGACGACGTGTGCTATACCTCTGGAAGAGCTGGGCGCAGAGGCGATGCGTGCTTTGGCCCAGAGGTTGAAGAATCCGGAGCAAGGGGAGAGGAGAGTGGTGCTGTCGCCGGAATTCATACCCGGCGAGACATCTTCTCCGCCGTTTCAAACCTCAGGAAATCTCGCAAAATCTCAGCTCAGGTGACTCCCTGATCACAAGGAGGCGACAGAGATGTCGAGGGTTTCATTTCACAATAATCCTGGACGTGAGCGCATGAATGTTGCTACCAGAGAACAATATCAATCCTCTGCTTTTACGCTGATTGAGCGCGCCGGATTTTGAAGGACTCCGGGTCATTACCGGACAGCACTACGGGTCGCATATTATCCAACTCGTGCCGTGATAGATGGATTTGGAAGTGACATAGAGGAGATCCATAACCAGTTGGGGGAGGAAAATTATGAAAAATGTAAGTAAAAACAGAGAGTCCGTTTTTTCGCGGACTAAATGGGGTTTGAACTCAAGAAGAATATTCAGTGAGATTAAAGTGGGGGCTTTCACCCTTATTGAACTTCTGGTCGTCATAGCCATCATTGCCATTCTGGCGGCCATGCTGATGCCGGTTCTGGAAAAAGTTCGGGAATCGGCCCGACGAATCACATGTCTGTCGCAGCTGAAGCAGCTTGGTTACGGCAGTTTCATGTATGCCACGGACCATGACGAGATATTGCCGTGCCGGGGCGGGCAGTATTTTTCATGGGGAGGGGCTGAAGGCGGTACGGGAAAAGCCCTCTACGATGACGAATATGTTCCTGCGGTTGATGTTTTCATCTGTCCCAGTGCTGTCCAAAACATTTTTGAATGCGGTTTTGGACGGGTTCTGACCTGCC
>JBKHIT010000046.1:0-39443 GCA_046538485.1 Candidatus Brocadiia bacterium
CCTGCATCATCTTCCACATCTTCGAGCAGGACTTCAACAGTATCGCCCACTTCAATGCTGTCGCGGTCGCGCCACTCGCGTATATCGACGACGCCTTCGCTTTTGTAGCCGACATCGATCATCACTTCGTCGTCGGTAATGCTGACGACTCGGCCATCGAGAACAGTGTTGACGTGAAAATCTCGGACAGATTCATCCAGCTTTTGTTCGAAATCTTCATTGCTGAGAGATTCAAGGCGTTCTTCAACCTCTTGATCTATTTCTTCTTTATCAATATTGAGTTCAGAAATTATGTCGCGTCGACGCATCAGTTAGCCTTCGGTTAAAGAAAAGTATTAAAGCTTAAAAGTTGAAAGCAGAACGATTCCTCTGTTTCCACCGGGTTTCTCCGGAAACCCTTGAAAAATTTTACAGTCACCCGTGTGACCTTTTAAAATCCATTTTCCGTCCCAAATAACTGTTAAGCTGGAATTGCATTGTTTGGATTTGGGCCGTGATCAATTTTGTCAATTCGTTTCCATTTTTCTGATCGGGCTGAATCGCGTTACCGTAGCGTACTGCCACCCATGCTGGGCGCGGTAGTTTTCGATTCCGCGGCCAGCTCCGGAACGCGCCTTCGATGCATACGGGAATGACCGGCACATGGCAGCGTAGAGCAATCGATCCAATACCCGGTCTCATTTTTCGCAAATCGCCCGTTTCGGTTCGTGTTCCTTCCGGGAATATCAGGAGCGGTTCACCGCTTCGCAAAACCTGCAACGTTGTGCGAATGGCGGTGCTATCAACTTTGCCTCTTCGGATCGGATGGGCGCCCAGGCGTCTTATCAACCAGCCCAATCCGGGTATTTCGAAAAGCCCCTGCTTGGCCAGGTAATGCACCGGGCGTTCAAGGCCTATTCCCACCAGGACGGGATCCAAAAAACTCTGGTGATTTGATGCAAATAAGACCCCATCAAACCGGCTGATATCGGGCACATTAAAGTGCCTGACACCTGTAAGACAGGTGATACCAGCAATTGAGGCGATCCGGCAAATCGAATACAAGAGGCTGTATGAATGTCGTTGCAGCCCAGAGCATTTCATAATCCGGGTTCCATTCGCTCTCCATCCTGAGAGCGCTTTTTGCGATAGCTGTGGACAGCTTCGACCATCCGGTCGACCACCTGATCCACGCTCAGGTTCGTACTGTCAACAAAAATCATGTCTTCGGTGCGCTGTAATCGGCCGACAGGACGTATCGAGTCGGCTTGATCGCGAGCCTGGATATCCGTGAGAACCTCTTCAAATCGGGCATCATGTTCGTCCTTGGACCGATCTTTCAAACGTCGACGAGCTCTCGTTTCTTCGGAAGCATCCAGGTAAAATTTTACATCCGCATCGGGAAAAACTTCTGTTCCCTGATCCCGACCTTCCGCCACAATGTCGCGATCTCGAGCGTATGCGCGTTGTTTTTCAATCAGAGCCCGACGTGCCGCCGGTTCATCCGCCAGCGGTTTAACCCGCGCCGTAATCTCCGGTTTCCGGATCTCTTGAGTGACGTCTTGTCCGTCGCAAATAACTCGCCGTTCGCCATCTTGTTTCTTAAATTTTATGTCTGCATTTCGAGCTGCTCCGGCCAGTTCTTGGCGGGAGGAAAAGTCAACATCCTCCTGAAGAGCTTTCCACGTTGCAGCTCTATACGTCGCGCCGGTGTCGAGAAAATCAAATCCCAGTCTCTCAGCAAGTTTTCTGGAAACAGTGCTCTTGCCGGCAGCTGCCGGCCCGTCGATTGTGATAATCACAGTTCCAATCTCTCGCCGGAAGACGGGGTTTTTTTCTCACGGCATTCTTCAAGCCCTTCCATAATGCTTTTGAAACGCTGATCATGGAGAGCCGCACAAGTAGGGAAATCATATCAGAAATTCCTTTTGTTCGCAACTTCCCATGAGTATTCAATTTCCAACGGAAGACTTTGCAAATTCTGCGCTTGGGAAAAATCAGCGCGGTTGCGGATGTGGAGAAAAGCTGCGAGAAGAGAGCACATGTCCAGCCCGGATTTTTGGCTGAGAAGGGGTATGAACGGTCTTCAATAAAGATTCTACCCTGATTTGGCAAGAATGGCTTCCAATTATCCGTAAAATCCGGGCCAGTCGTTGGACAGCACGCCAGTTTTGCTATTAAAATTAGCTTCTCAGAATTTATTTATTGGAGGTGATGAATTGAGCGCCGACGAGAGTCAGTTCGCCGCCCGTTTGGAAGAGTTCAGCCAGCAGGTGGACGATATCCTTACTGAGATCCGAAAGGCCATTTTTGGGCAGGATAAGGTTTTGCGACAACTGCTGGCAACGGTTTTTGCTCGCGGACATTGCCTTTTGATTGGTGTGCCGGGTCTGGCGAAAACCATGATGGTGCGGACGCTCGCCGAGATTACATCCCTCAGTTTCAAACGCATCCAATTCACTCCCGACCTGATGCCGAGCGATATTACCGGCACGAATATCATCGATGAAAGCACGGGCAAGCGGGAATTTCGCTTTATGCCCGGTCCCATATTTGCGCACATCGTTTTGTCCGACGAGATTAACCGGGCCCCTCCGAAAACCCAGTCTGCTTTGCTCGAAGCTATGCAGGAAAAACAGGTGAGCGTGGGCGAAACGACCTACGATTTACCCCGGCCGTTTGTGGTTGTCGCGACCCAGAATCCTATCGAGATGGAAGGAACTTATCCTCTGCCGGAGGCGCAGCTGGACCGTTTCATGTTTAACGTCCAGATCGGCTATCCCCAGGAGGAAGTCGAGGAGAAAATACTTGAGGAAACGACGCAGGGACAACGACAGGCGTTGTCTCAGGTGATCGACGCGCAGGCACTCCTGAATATGCAAAAAGTTGTTGAGGAAATTGTGGCCTCCCGCTACGTCATCAAGTATGTTTCTCATCTCGTGAGGGCTTCCCGCCCGGAATCGGATGCCGCCCCCAATTTCGTCAAGGAGATGATAGAGTGGGGGGTAGGGCCACGTGCGGGCCAGTATCTCATCCTCGGTGCAAAGGCCATGGCGGCAATGGATGGTCGGTTGAATGTGGCAATTGAGGATATCCGCGATGTAGCCATCCCGGTTATGCGACACCGGATTGCCTGTAATTTTCAAGCTCAGGCCGAAGGCGTTGATAGCACGGATATCGTGCGCAAATTGCTCGAAAATGTGCCGGAACCAGAGATCCCAAAATATGAGTGAGAGATGAAACTTGTCACTTTTGACTGTAACAATGGGCCCCACCCCGGTGTTTTGCTCGGCGATGATTTGCTTCTGGATCTGAGTGCGGCTTCAGGCGGGGCGTTTCGTTCAGTGAGAACTATTCTGGAAAAGGAGCGGGCGCTGCAGGAGGTTAAGGCGCTCTCCGTGGCAGAAGATTTCGATCCGTCCGCGCAGTTTCGGTTATCCGAGGTGAAACTGCGGGCGCCGATTCTCCGTCCCGGCAAAATCGTTTGCCTGGGGCTGAATTACCGCGATCATGCCGCTGAGAGCGATAGCGAGGTGCCGGGGGAGCCCGTAATTTTTTGCAAAGCGCCGACCAGCGTCATTGGGCCCGAAGATGAAATCCAGCTCCCTGAAGCTTCTGAAAATGTCGATTACGAGGTAGAATTAGCCTTTGTGATGGGTAAAAAAGCCAAGCTGGTGTCGGCCAAACAGGCCATGAATTTCGTCGCGGGTTACTCCATCCTCTGTGACGTAAGTGCACGGGATTACCAGCATGAAAAACCGGGCGGGCAATGGTATCTGGGGAAATCATTCGATACATTTTGTCCTCTCGGGCCGTGGATCGTTACCTGCGATGAAATCGGGGATCCTCATAATTTAGCTCTGAGCTGCCGTGTCAGTGGCGAGGTCATGCAGTCTTCAAGTACTTCACAAATGGTCTTCGGCATTCCGGAGATTATCGCATATCTGACGCGGGTTTTTACGCTCGAGCCAGGGGATGTGGTGGCAACAGGGACCCCCGCGGGTGTTGGTGCGGCTCGCATCCCGCCGCGGTTCCTGCGCGATGGCGATACTGTCGAGTGTGAAGTGGAGGGGATTGGGAAACTGAAAGTGCCGGTCAGAGTTTGATGTAATCCTCGGCTGGGTCAGCGGGGTTCTTTCTGGAGGGAACGTCCGATAGCTAAACCGGCGAATACCGAGTAGCCAGCGTGGGAAGGTTCTGCCAGGGGAGTGAGGATTATTTCCTGCCATTGGTAGTATGACGAATTTGCGCTGTGCCTGTTAACGCGAGTATTATTGCCGACTATTGAGGGGAATAGAAAATCCTCTATTTTTGGGCGTTCTTTAATGCAGGCACGGCGACCCATCGTATGGAATTAACCATCAGTTTTACACCGTCCATACCGTGTTCCTCATCCAGGATATTGGGCATGCCAGCAAACACCACAACACGTCCTTTTCCTGCCTGTCGGCCGACCACAAGGGGAACTGGGTGCATTTTGGTTAACTTTGTGCGGACATATTTGGAACTTTTTAAAAGCCACATGCTTTTTGGGGCGAGAATAGCTGAGCAAGTAGTACGAAACTCAACTTTGTCAAGCCCTTCCGTAATGGGGTGACGTTGTGCCGGGATGCCGGGAACCCTGTAATGGGAGTGGGGTGCTTTTCGACTCACTTCCATCCGGTCGGCCTTTATTTCGATCTTAAACTGACTGAGCAATGGGTTGAAAGGATTGTCTCTGTTATCTTTTTCAATGACGCGCCAGTGCGCTCTGAATAAGAGGCCGCCGCCATTGCTGACAAAATGGGTGATGCTTTTCACTTCCTCTTTTTTGAAGGGAGCGATAAAGTCACCCGAACCAGGATCCATGATGACAAGGACGGCTGCTTCTGAGAGTTTTTCTTTTGTTGGTGATTCACGAAGATTGCGGGTTTGTAGACCAAGCTTTTTGAGGGGACCGCTGATCTCCTTAGGAAACCATTCTCCGCGGTGCCGATCGATGAGAACTATGGGCTTACGTTCACTGTCGGTGCCACTCAGCTCTTCCCGTTTTTCTTCGCTTTCTTTTCTTTTCTCGTCATTTTTCGCAACTCGGCGGGCTTTTCTCTGCGCGGCGGCCCAAAGCTGTTCTGATTCAATAAAACTCTTCGCTTCCGTCACGTTATAACCTGCTTTGGCGGCGAGGCGGAGCGACTTAATGGCATCTTTAAATTCTCCTTCCATCGCGTAGATGACGGCGAAGAGTGCCTGATTTGCGCCCTTATCAGGGCTGTATTCTCCCGCAGCGAGTTTGATTACCCTGTCGATATGGATTTTGTCCAAATCGATTTGCCGGGCACTTCTTGCCCCCATATCGAGGGTGATGTGAGCGCTCGTTACCGATAGCACTTTTCCCGTTACGTTTATACCTCCGCTGAGTGGGAGGGGATAATTTTGCCCCACTTTTCGTTTTAACGCTTCGTAACCCGCTTTTGTTATTTCTTTGGCTTTTTTGATATAACGCCGGTCACGTGTGATTCGAGCCTGGTACTTCTGCATTTCTTCTTTTCGGCCCATTCGGTTGTTGGTGGCCAGGGCTCTATCATATTTCCGTTCCCGGAGCAATTCGCGAACAGGTTGGAAGGCCTGTGCTTCGGGCATTTCGTCGGGCAACGGCACTTCGTCCTCGTCAAAGTCTTCCCATTCCAGTTCTTTTTCTCCTCCTGTGGTCCCACTGAGCCACCCGGCCTCTTCGAGTTCTCCTTTTACGACCTGTTTTTTCCCTGCAGCTACTGACACCTGCGTGACCATGGGCCGATACCCATCTTGAGAAACTTTGACGTGGTGAGTTTTGGCCTGCAAGTTTGTAATACGGCAGGGTGACTTGCCAAACGGCACGTGGTCAACCGTTACTTTCGCGCCCGTTGGTTCGACAAGTACGATGATATTACCGACGTTTTTGAGGGGAGCTAACTTCACTTCCACTTTTTCGACCTTATTCGCTTTCACAGTCACCGTTTTGTGAGCGGTTCCGCGGCCTTCTTTCATGACCTTAAGTTGGATTTCGCCGATTCCCACATCGGCGATACCGCAGGGAGTAACCCCTTTTAGCTGCCCTCCGATGTAGACGCGCGCGCCTTCAGGCTTGCTCTCGACGTAGAGACCACCCACCAGTCCTTCGGCAGCCGCGGCGGGTCGACATGAAACAGCGAAGGCCAATAAAACGCCAAAAATTAACGCGAAAGTGAGATTCTTTTCAGCGAACATGTCCTCTACTCCAGAGAAAAGTTGGTTGTGTGTCGGACTCAATTCGGGAGACACCTCCCCCCCCCGCAATCCAATTATGTATTATACCATAGCTTCATCGGAGAGCCAACATATTTTCCATCAACGTACATGGCGGATCATTTCGGCCGCGAGGCGGATTGCTTCCACCAAAGAATGCTCTTTTGCAACTCCCATGCCAGCAATGTCATACGCCGTCCCGTGGCCAGGGCTTGTACGCACGAATGGCAGACGCAGAGTGATGTTGACGACGAAATCAAGCCCAGAGAGCTTGATCGGTATCATTCCCTGATCATGGTAAAGAGCGATAACACCGTCGAATTTGCTCTCAAGAGCCTTGGCAAAAAGGGTATCGGAGGGCAATGGGCCTGTAGCGTCAATACCTTTTGAGCCCATTTCCTCCATAGCTGGTTCCAGGATTCGTTCTTCTTCATCCCCGAACCGCCCGCGATCACCTGCATGGGGATTGAGCGCGCAGACAGCAATCGAGGGATCCGAGATAATAAAATACCGTTCCAGCGCATCCGAAAGCGCCCCTCCAGTGTAGGAAATTCCGATACTCGTGAGTGATTTCGCTACATCTCGAAGGGGTAGATGTGTCGTGACAAATGCCACTCTCAGATCTCCATTTACGAGCAGCATCACGGGTCGGGCGGTATCGGTGAGGTCCCCGAGCATTTCCGTATGACCGGGGAAAGAACTTCCGGCAGCCCCGATTGCGTTTTTGTTGATCGGGGCGGTGACCAACCCGTCAGCCAGCCCATTCTGTATTTGTTCAACGGCGTAGCGAATGTACTCTAAACTTGCTTTTCCGCTTCCCGCGGATGCCGAACGATTTGTCTGTTTCGAGAGGCTGAAGTTGTCGAGGTCAATAACGCCCCTTCCCCCCGGCTTTTGGCAGGGTCCTTCTAAAGTCTTTGGGGCGGAGGGAAGTTGGAGCGTCCGGGATTCGTAGTCGAGCGTATCCCGGCTCCCCACGATGGTGATGGCGGGATTACCGGAGATTGGGGCCTTCGAAATCGCTTTCAGGCATATTTCGGGTCCGATTCCACAGGGATCTCCCATTGTCAGCAGCAGACGAATTGGTTTTTGTTCTGCCAGGATTTTCAGCCTTCCTCCCTCAGCACGTCGATGTCGATTTTGTTTTTATCAGAGGTTTGATTTTGCTGCTGGCGAACATACCGTTGAACCAGCTTTGCGACCATATCGCACTCTATATTGAGTTCGTCGCCCGTGGTACGCTCGCTAAAATTTGTCTTATCCAAAGTGTGGGGTATCAGGCTGACCTGGAATTCTCCGGGGCGAAGCGCAGCAATTGTGAGGCTGACACCGTCCACCGCTACGCTGCCTTTCAGGATCATTTGATCTGTTAACTCGGGAGGGACCTGGACGACGAGACGTGTTTCACCGGGATGATTCTGCAGGTGTTTGACCCGCCCGAGGCCATCCACGTGGCCG
This sequence comes from Candidatus Brocadiia bacterium, assembly GCA_046538485.1. GTDB lineage: Bacteria > Planctomycetota > Brocadiia > SM23-32 > SM23-32 > JBKHIT01. The sequence goes on from JBKHIT010000046.1 coordinate 7,681, forward strand.
GTGACGAAGTGGCCGCCGAAACGGTCCGTGGGGCGAAGGGCTAATTCGATGTTAACTTTGGCCCGAGATGACAGATTCCCGAGGTTAGTAAGGCGCAGAGTCTCGGCCGAGATATCGAAATTTGCCACTGTATTTTCGACCGTGGTGGCCGTGAGACAAACGCCGTTAACCAGCACGCTATCACCGGGCTTTATTTCCCGGGCAATCGCATCGAGTTTCAGAGTAAGTCGTGCTGTTTGCCCCTTATTTTGAAGCGTTTTTACCTGAGCCACTTTCTGCACAATGCCCGTAAACATAACATGTACTCCAGAGTGATAGAAGAGACAACAATTATGACATGCCCGGCGTGGACCGTCAAAGCGGGAATGCGAGCTCTGAAAACTCACCGAAGAGAGATCTGCCGCACTTTTGAAACGTCAGTCACAATTTCGGTTTCGCCTGATGCTGATCTGTCCGCTATACTGGGAATGGTGTAAGATATAATCAGGCGAAGCGTCTCGATGGAAAAGTTCTGGAGATGTAGATGCTCGCGAGAAAGTCCCTTCGTACGATCGTTATTATCCCGACCTATAATGAAAGGGAGAATATTGTCCGTCTCTGCAAGAAAGTCCTTTCGCAGGGGAATTCGTTGGATGTTCTGGTGGTTGATGATGATTCTCCCGACGGCACAGGTGAGGCGGTCCAGAAAGAAACTGAAAATAACGCCAGGATTAATCTGCTTTCACGGTCGGGAAAACAGGGGTTGGGAACGGCACATATCGCTGGCTATTTGTGGGGATTTAAGCGAGGATACGACCGAATTGTGACAATGGACGCCGACTTTTCCCATCCTCCGGAGCGAATACCGGCGATGATCAAATTAAGCCGTAGCTGCGAGGTTGTAATCGGTTCCCGTTACATTGAGGGAGGGGGATATGAGGATTGGCCGCTTCATCGGATATTTCTCAGCGCCGCTTCGAACTGGGTCGCTCGTACATTTCTCCGGTTGACTCCGAGAGACTGCACCGGGGCTTTCCGCTGTTTCCAGACCGGGGCGTTGAGAGAGATTCCCTTGGAAAACATACGAGCTACCGGATATGATTTTCAGGAGGAAATGTTATGGCAATGTTCGGGGCGAGGATGGGATATCGGTGAGGTGCCCATTACTTTTGCCCAGAGGGAGGCCGGGTCATCGAAAATAAATCTCGGGGAAATTGTGAGGGCAGCCTGGACGGTTTTACGTTTGGTGTTTACTCCTGATGGCGAGCGAAGAAAATGAGACGGGATGAATAAGAACATTTAAGAACGGAGTTTTAGATCATGCTACAAAGCGGTACAAATAAACGTATCTGGCCCATTGCGGTCGCGAGTTTAGTGGTCGTTTCGGTCTTCGCAGCCTCGGGGTGCAGCAGCCTGAGTGAGAAAGAACGGGATTACCTGCGGGGCGAACGTGCTGCAGCCAAAAATCTTTTACAGGAGTTTGCTTCTGCCGTGCGCCAGGACAATTTGCCCGCTGCAATGGGGAAACTCCATCCGAACTTGTCTGTGAGGGAACGCAAAGCTTTCAAAGAGCGCCTGCGATTGGCTTCATGGCTGGAACTTTACAGTAGTTATCAGCCGAATTTAGACGCCGCTATGTCAAACATGTCTTTTAAGGAGGCCCAGAACGGTTTTGCCAAAATGCGCGTTCCCGCTCGTTCCTCGAATGCGGGACGGTTCAAGGATCGATATCTGCTCGTTAAAAGCGGGGACGAATGGAAAATAGGAAATGTCAAATTTCAGAAACCAATTGTCGGGGAACCCCTGGATTTTCCAGAGACTGAAGAGGAGGAGATACGGTCGATTCTCGAACCGGTTTTTGAGGATCTACGCGATGGCAGGATCGCGAAGATCCTCGCGGCTCTTCCGGGGGATAAATCGGTCTACCATAGTGTTGAAAGGCCGGGTTGGTTCGGTAAGCTTATTGGGCAGAAAACCAAGGTTTACAACCTCATGGAAGATCTTGAGGCAGTTTACAAACTACAAATCGCGCAGTGGCCGGACCTGCGAGATCCTTTGCCGGCCGCTTATCTGTCGCCCGTTTCCACCGTTATCGTTTTTGATATTCCATATAGCAGTCATCGAATGGGCATCGGGCACGATACTTTGCAGCTGGAATGTTTTGTTTCACAGAGTCCGGAAGGTTGGGAAGTGGAGTATGTCCGTGTTTTTGGAAAGGCCCTGAGTCATAAGAAATAGTAACGAATGGTACACACCATGGTTTTCCCTTGCCTTACGGTGCCGGATCGCGCCGACGGTCAGAAGCTACTTGCTTTTCTGAGCCAACGCTTCATTAACGAATCGAAGACCAGCTTGCGGCGGCTGGTGGGGGAAGGGCAAATTCTTGTTAACGGGCAACGAGTCAGCACGGGCACGACGGTGTGGCGTGGGAATTCTATCACGGTCCCATGGGAACTGAATTTTGGCCCTCCTCCTCAGGGAGCATCAAAGCCGGAAGTTTTGTGGGAAGATGATTGCCATGTTGTGTTAAATAAGCCGCCCGGCGTAACGGTTCTGCCGGCTCGCGATGGGACGCAAGAATTTTACGACAGGATTGTTTCGTACATGAATCGCAATAGTTCTCGGGGCGGGCCTTACGTGCGACCCCATGTTGTGCATCGGCTCGATCGCGGTACGTCTGGCGTTCTTATCGTTGCTAAAACACCCTCGGCGAGCAAAGCTTTGTCCCGGCAATTTCAGGATCGCACTATTAAAAAGACTTATCTTGCCGTAGTGGAGGGGCGCTTCCCCGTGGAGTCGGCCGAAGTCGATTTGCCTTTGTCGCGGTCGGATTCCAGTGAGCTCGCAATGGTGGTCGATGAACAGAGTGGCAAACCAGCGCGCACCAGCATTATGCGCGAACGCGTATTCCGACATTTTTCGCTCTTGCGAGTTAAGCCCCATACGGGGCGTCAGCATCAGATACGTGTCCACCTGCGCGCAACAGGGTATCCCCTCGTCGTGGACTTTCTTTATGGTCGGCGTCGAATACTGAGGGGCGAAGAATTCCACCAGATGATAGGCAAAAAGGTGGTCGATCCCGGGGACATTTTGCTGGAGAGATTTCCTCTTCACGCACAGTCAATCCGATATCGTTCTCCTGGAGAAACCGATGCTATTCGGGAGGTGGAGGCAGCTTTTCCAGAGGATCTGCACGGGTTTGTTTCGTATTTAGAAAAGTTCGATGAGTGTTGAGAGTAAGTTTTGCGCCGCGCTGAACGGGGGAGAGATGTCGGAAAAGCTCTGGCTATATTAAAAGGCGATTCGACAATGTGTTTCAGAGAGTCGGCTCTTTCTGTTGAAAAGAGGGGGCTGGAATGTTACCCTTAACTGCAAGAAAAATCTGAATTCGGCCGATATTTAACTGACAGTGGTACTGGTTGTATTGCGCTTAATCCGCTGTTAACACAAGGGGAATAAAGTGCCTGGGAAAACTCCTGTTCTTATCATGATTCAGGGCCATGAGCCCGGTTCACGCTGGAGACTTCAGGAGACCCGTGTGACGACGATCGGAAGGTCTTCCCGAAACCAGATAAGTCTGGTGAACCCCTCTGTAAGTCGTTTTCACTGTGAAATTTCGTACATCAATGGTTTGTGGTACGTAGCTGATCTTAACAGCAAAAAGGGCACGTTTTTGAATGGACGGCAGGTGACGGAAAGAGAGGTTTTGAAACCGGGTGATATTGTTCGGGTAAGCAAGAACGTCTTCAAATTTGATCTTGTCGACGAAACTGCTAAACAAGACGAGGGATTGCTGGCAATTCGCGAGGCCAGCATGGGTACGGAGATTCAGGAAAAAGATGCCCATCGTGATCATCTTGATGAAATGCGTCAGCGCCAGCAATTTGAGCTTGAGGCCAAACAGGAATCAGAAGAAGAAGTTGAGGAACCCGCGTTTGGAGCAATTCTCCGTCAGATATCCTTCGTTCTTTTTGTAGGGCTTGTGGTGGCATTGCTTACCGCCGGCACGCTGGCCTATGGAAAAAGCCAGGCACAGCGCAAAAGGGAGAGCCAGGAAGCAGTTGCTGAGAGTGCGGCGAGAGCTCTCAGAGATGCTTTGGAACTGGCAAATGGGCGGATTGAGAATTATCCCCGTGCGTTGGAAGCTCTGGAAGAAGTGAGAGAAAAATACGAGGGATTCCCGGAAGCAGAAAGAGCTGCGAGAAGGCATCTGCGGTGCCAGGGAGAGTGGTTTGAAAATGGAATGGAAAAAATTGAAAAATATGAGAAAGAAGGGCGGTTTGATGAGGCGCTGGCGTACGAAGAAAAGCTTTTGAAAGGTTTGGAACGGAAAAGACTTCTGAGTTTTGTTGACCGGCGTCAGGATTTTACGCTGCGAATGGCGGGGACCGTTTACAGAAGAATGGACCAGACGGCGCAGGAACTTCTTGATAATGGAGAGACTTCGGAAGCACGGGAAATTTACCGGGAAGCTGCCGATAGAATTGGCGTGCCTTCACTGGTTCGCGAAGCCAGACAGAAAATGTCCAAAATTCCCGAAACAACGGGGGACCAAAGGGAGGGCGAAGGAAATGCTGACACAGGAGAGGAGTCGACTGAAGAAAGCGAGACTGAAGATGAGGCCGAAAGCGGGGCGGACGAAGATGAAGCCGAATCGGAGGACGAGCGCACACCGTCTGAAGAAGAACTGAATGAAAGATTAAAACCACCGAAAGTCTGGTAATGAGCAGCCCCGCGATCAATCAGGATGAGTTGATACAACAGGCCGTTATTGGGGAAATATCGCCGCCTCGTGTCCCAAAAGACCGCCAGTGGCGGGTGGGTCCGGATGGCATCCCCAGAGCACTTCCTGGTGTCGGGGGAATAACTTACAATCTGAAAGTGGGCCAGAGTGCTATAAACTGGGCTGCCGACCACGTTGAACCCGGAGTATCGGTCAGAACCGACAGGGATGATACGAATACCGCGCTCAATATGCTTGCCTGCGTGGGAAATGAAGCGACAGTGGTGAGCGGTGATGCGAAAGGTGCCCCGGGTATAGTGACTGGAAAACACGGTGGAGTCGATCATATTCTTGTGGATTTTGCGAACGAAACTCTCGAAAAACTCGTCATCGGCGATAAAATACAGATCCGCGCATGTGGTTTAGGGGCTGAGTTCAGAGATTTGCACGATATTCGCGTCATGAATGTCGATCCGCGACTTATTGTCGCGATGAATTTGACTGTTGAAGAGGGAAAATTGAAAGTGCCGGTTTCCCATAAAATCCCGGCAGCCCTGATGGGCAGCGGGATTGGACGCGATAATGTGTTTTGCGGTGATTACGATATACAAGTTTTTGACGAACAGACAGTCAATGATCAGAACCTGAATGAGCTGCGAATCGGTGATTTTGTCGCGGTAATGGACCAGGATCATACTTTTGGGCGCGTCTACCATAGCGGAGCCGTCAGCGTCGGCGTGATTGTCCACAGTTGTTGCGTTCAAGCCGGCCACGGACCAGGGTTTACAACGCTGCTGACCAGCCGAAAAGGGTTACTCGATCCTGTATTGGACGAGAACGCTAATATCGCAGCGTATCTCGATATCGGAACCGAGCGGGTTAAAAGTTAGCCGGGTCCTCGTGAACCTTGCCCCCGCCCAGGTCAACGGAGAAAGAATGGAATACGAAGAGTTTGGCAAATTTACCCTTCTGGACCATATGGGTAAGGGAGGCGTGGCGAGTGTGTACCGCGCCAACGATAATGAAGCGGGCAATATCGTCGCCATTAAGATCTTCGAGCCCACCGATACTCGTCCCCCGGATGTTGTTCGCAAGTTGCGGGATCGGGAAGTGCGCATGCTGATCAGTATGCAGCATCCAAATGTTGTGAAATATTACGAATCGGGGAGCGTTGACGAATCCTATTATTATACCATGGAATTCGTCGAGAATAGCCTCCTGGAAAGGATGCGTGAATCCGATGGGCTGGAAGTCATTGATAAGGTACATATCCTTCGCCAGACCTCCAATGCACTACAGGCTATTCACCATCAGGGGATCGTTCACCGTGATATCAAGCCTGGAAATATCCTTCTGGATGAAGCCCCAAGCGGAGCGATCCACGTCAAGGTAACGGATCTCGGTATCGCGAAACACGTCAGTGAAACTGACATTGTGCGCGATGAGGAGTCATCCCGCCGGGTTCCGGGTACGCCCAAATACCTGTCCCCGGAACAGATTCAGCTCAAACCAGTCGACGGCCGGGCTGATATTTTCAGCCTCGGGGTCGTGGCGTTTGAATTGCTGGCCGGTCAGCCTCCCTTTCAAGCCAGCACGAGCGATGAGTACCTCCGGGCGAACCTGAATCAGGATGTTGAACCGGCCCACCACGTAAACGGGGATATTCCGGCGTTTATAAGCCCGATGGTTAGCCGAATGCTTAAGAAAGATCGAGAAGACCGCTACGATTCCGATACGCTTGCCCGCGATCTGGAACTGACTTACCAGCATCTGGTCAGCGACGCTCCCCTGGTAGAAAATGAAAACCCTGAATCAATTTACTACGTTCCGCCTGTGCCGGAAGGGGAAGAAGAGCCTGTTCCCGAAGAGGAAGCAAGCAGAACGTGGCAATACGTCGTTTCCCTCGGTCTCCTTCTGATTGGTATTGGCGTCTGCCTGAAATTCTACCCGCGATTCGAATCGGAGCTTCCGCAGCATGAAGCCCCGTCGCTCGGAGGACTCCAAATGGAGGTAGGGGAGGCTCTTGATAAAACCAGAGAGCTCCTCGCCGCTAATTCCCGATGGGAAGCCCTGGCCTTCCTGCGAAATTTGCGCACGAAAAGCATGAACCAGGAACAAAAACTACGTTGGCAACGCTATCGGGACCAGGTGCAACGTGCTGTCGTCAGTGGCGCTTTTGAACAAGCAAAGAAAGAGATTGAGCAGGGGCACCTGACGGAAGCAAAAATCGTGCTGAAACGAATGGAAGATTTCTTCCCTCTGGCTCCTGAAACCGCTGAGATCGAAAAGGAAATAGAGGAATACGTTGAGACCCAGGAGGAGAGACACGAATGGCAGGATACGGTCATCTCCTTGAATAAAGCAGTTGCCAACAGGGAGTGGGAAGAAACAATCGAACAGGCAGAAAAGCTTCTGGGGAAGGTGAGTGATAGCAAAAGGAAAAGCCAGCTCCAGAAACTTATTGTTAAAGCTGTCAATGGATGGCAAGAGAAGGTGCTGAATTCCGAGCCCGATCCACGTAAGATTCGCGAGCTCAGGGAGGAGCTCCAGAAGTACCGCAGACGTTCCTGGGCAAAGGGCAAGATTGAAGACCACGGGGCCGAATTCCTCTGGCAGACCGTCCGCTATTGGGCCAGACTGAAGAGGCCGGAGGAAACCCTGGATGCGTGTCAAAAGCTGTTCGAGGAATATCCGGGAAGCCCAGAAGCCCAGAAAGCAAGGCAAACTCGCGAAGGAATCGTCCAAAAAGGCCTGAAACTTGACCCTTATGATTTAGAGGTTGTCGCGGGAGATATTTCTGCGAATGGATTTAAAGGGAAAACCTGGTATACCCGTTGCCCTGAAGGCTGCACACAGGAGATTGAAGAAGGTGTTTTGCGTTTTACGCTGGAGGGAGGCACTGCTGAACGAGAAGCCAACCGTTCCAGAATCCGTCCCATACGCAGCAACCGTGGGTTTGATCTTAGACTGAAATTCAGAATGAAAGCGCATCAAGAAGACGAAATAAAAATCTCCGAAGCCGGGTTTCGAATAAGAGATCGGGGAGATAATAAAATTTCCATGTTTTTCGATGGCTCAGACTACCAGATGGAACGGGCACTCAGGGGCCTAACGGGACGGAGGGAACTGCAGGACGGTTTTGCTGATGAAGATGAAGAATGGTACGAGCTTTCAGCGCTCTATCAGTACGATCTCAGTAAACTTCGGCTTTATGTCGATGGTTTGCTTGTGGCCGAAGAATCGGTTGAACTCGGCGTTTTTAAGCTGACAGTTTTTGCCAGAGTCAAAGGAGGGGGGAAAATGCAGGCGGAGTTCAAGGATATAAAATGCGATCTGCCGTAGCAATTGCGCATTCCCCCAAATCGAAACTGCGCCTGGACTTGCCCGGCCTGCATCTTTCAGATTCAAGTTCAATGAAACGGGCGCATTTCGTTTAGCCTGAATTTGTGGCCGAGAGTCAATGCGCGCCGTATTCATTAAACAGGTGCCGGTCGGTTTGAACCGGTTCCTTGAATTTGTCGGTAAAATCCGGTCCTGAACCGTCTGCCTCGCCGGGCGACGCGCCGAAAAAATACCTCGCGCTGTTGTTTCCGTCAGGAACCCGAAAGCATGTGTGGAATCTGTGGTATCGTAGATTACGGCGAAAATCGTCGTTTTGACTCGAAACTCGAGCTGCTTTTGGACCGCATGTGTCAGAACCTTACGCACCGGGGGCCAGACAATCAGGATGTGGAAATCTTTCGCACAAAGGGACACGGCTCGGCTTCTGTCCCGGTGGGTTTAGGACATCGGCGTCTCAGCATCATCGATCTGGTCCGGGGACAACAGCCCATGTGCAACGAGGATCAAGACGTATGGACGGTCTTCAATGGCGAAATATACAATTTCCAGTCCATCAGGCGACGCCTCAAATGCGCGGGCCACCAGTTCCGAACAAATTGCGATACCGAATGTCTCGTCCACGAATACGAAGAAAAAGCTGCAGGTATGGTCGAACAACTCCGCGGAATGTTCGCTTTTGCTATATGGGATCATCAAAAACAAGAATTTTTGCTCGCCCGTGATCGATTGGGACAAAAACCGCTTTACTATCTGCACGACAGTAAAAACGAGATTTTCGCTTTCGCCAGCGAAATAAAGGCGCTTGCCGAAATTCCGGGTTTCGACCGAACGGTTGATCTCGGTGCCCTCAATTATTATCTCACTTATCAGTACGTCCCATATCCCTATTCCATGTTTAAGAGCGTCAGAAAGCTCCCACCAGCCCATACGCTCAGCTTTGATCCGCAAAGCGGCAAAACGGAACTCAAACAATACTGGCAGCCTCAGACCGGTGCGCCTGACTTTAGTTCTTACCCCGACGCACGCGAGGCACTTCGGGCCGAACTCAGCGAAGCCGTGAAACTCAGGCTGATGAGTGATGTCCCGCTGGGCGCTTTCCTGAGCGGAGGGATCGATTCGTCAATTACCGTCGCTCTTATGAACGAAGCGATGCCCGGGCGGGTACAAACATTTTCCATAGGTTTTGAGGAAAAACGTTACGACGAGTCGGATTATGCGAAGCTCGTAGCCAGGCATTGCGGAACGGACCACACCCAGAAGATCGTCCGTCCCAATGCTCTTGAAATTCTCCCGGAACTTGTCTGGCACTATGATGAACCTTTCGGAGATTCCTCGGCTATCCCTACCTATTACGTCAGCCAGCTCGCGCGTCAGAATGTGAAAGTCGTTCTGACAGGGGATGCCGGCGATGAATGTTTCGCCGGCTACCCCCGGTATTTTGCTGCCTGGTTCGGAGAACTGTGGGACCGTCTCCCCAAACCGCTTCGAGATCTTTCAAGATCCAGTTTCTGGGAGAAGATGCCGGTTTCGGTCGAGGGTAAAACACTTCTGCGGCGTCTCCGCCGGCTAATGCGGGGCCTCAGTTTGCCCGCGCAAAAACGTTACCTGGACTGGATCAGTATCTTCGACGGCACGGCGCGAGAAAAACTGCTGACCCCAGAAATCCGCGAGAATATGGATTTGAACGGCCCGGAGGAATTTTTAAATGAACTTTACGGAGAAATGAAACAGGGGAATTTTGTACAGCGTACAACAAGCGTCGACTTGATGAGCTATCTACCTTGTGATTTGCTCAAGAAAGTGGATATCGCTTCAATGGCCCACGGACTGGAAGCGCGATCGCCATTTCTCGATTATAAAATCGTAGAACTGGCCGGGCGTATTCCAATTCACTGGAAACTCCGCCCTGGAATAAATGGGATGCCCGGCAAATATATCCTGAAAGATGCTTTCGCAGACCTTTTGCCGCGGCCTGTGCTGTTGCGGCGAAAAATGGGCTTCGGAGTTCCACTCGGCAGGTGGTTCCGCAAGGATCTGCGGGAACTCGCCCGGGACGTTTTATTGTCAGCCTCTGCGCGCCAGCGGGGATATTTCATTGAGGACGAAGTGGAACGTCTGGTTGAGGAGCATACGCAGGGCTCAGCGGACCACGGATACCGATTGTGGTCGCTCCTTATGCTGGAGCTTTGGCACCGTCAGTTCGTTGACGATGGGCCGTTGGGGCTTTAGGGTGTATTTAAGTGGCGGCGGAGTTATCTGCTGAAATAACATCTCACTACTGACCCGGTTCGGCCAGATTGCGCTCGGAGGAAGAATGAGCCTTTTCGGCGAAGAAAACCAGTCTGAGCTGCAGTATGACCCGGACGCACCGCTTCCCGTTCGTATGCGTCCTGTTACTTTGAATGAGATATTCGGCCAGGAACATTTCTGCGGGGAAGGGAAGTTGCTCAGGCGTATGATCAAGGCCGACCGCCTTTCGAGTCTGATTTTCTACGGGCCCCCCGGGACCGGCAAAACAAGCCTTGCTTATGTCATTGCTCGACAGACGGAAGCATATTTTGTCCAGATAAATGCGACATCAAGCGGGGTTAAAGAACTGCGTGAGATCCTGCAGGCGGCCACCGGCCGGAAACGCCAGGCCAAAAGGCGAACTGTTCTCTTCATTGATGAGCTGCACCGTTTCAACCGATCGCAGCAGGATGTGCTTCTACCGGATGTGGAAAAAGGCACGATTATTTTGATCGGTGCCACCACTCATAACCCTTTCCATGCGCTCAATGCGCCACTTCTGTCTCGATCGCAGATATTTCAGTTCAAGCCCCTGGGCCCGGACGAAATTCGCATGCTTATTGGTCGGGCGCTCAAAGATGAAGAACGCGGGCTCGGCGAATACCAGGTTGAAATGCAGGATGAAGCCACCGAACACCTTGTGGAGATGTGCGACGGCGATGCCCGACGGGCTCTGAATGCCCTGGAAGTCGGTGTGCTGAGCTCCGAACCGAACGAAGAAGGCGTCGTCGAATTCGATCTGGAACTGGCGGAGGAATCCATCCAGCGGAAAGCAATCGTCTATGATCGCGATGAAGACGAACATTACGATACGGCCAGTGCGTTCATCAAAAGCATGCGCGGCAGCGACCCCGATGCGGCGCTTTACTGGATGGCGAAAATGCTGGAAGGAGGGGAAGATCCGCGTTTTATCGCCCGGCGAATTGTGATCTGTGCCGCGGAAGATGTCGGGAATGCTTCTCCGAACGCACTCGTTCTTGCCACGGCAGCGCAGCAGGCCGTGGAGTTTGTGGGGATGCCCGAGGCCGTAATTCCTCTGGCGCAGGCCGTGACATACATCGCCGGTGCGCCCAAAAGCAATGCCGCCTATCAGGCCATAAGCAAGGCACAGGAAGATATCCGGGAGGGCCGGACGTTGCCGGTCCCCGATTATCTCAAAGATGCCAGTTATGAGGGAGCTGAAGAACTCGGTCACGGCCGGGATTACAATTATGCCCACGATTACGAAGATCACTGGGTTGATCAGGATTATATCCCGACAACCAAAATTTACTACGAACCAACGGAACAGGGTTACGAGAAAAAACTTGCCGAGCGACTCCGCCGAATACGAGAAAAACGGGGCATCAAAAAACAGGGGGAAGAAGATTCCGGGGATTGATCAACCAAGAAAGAATAAAACTTTCCAATGAACTGTTTTTGGCCAGCTTACGCCCGAAAACGCCAGCAAATGGGGCTTGCTGAAAGATCCGCCAACAACAAGTAGACCGTGAAACTTGGAGCTCAAATCCAGGGAACAGAACACTTGTGCACGGCCTGGACTTTGCGGGCCTTTTTCTTGACACGCATGGGGGTTTACATATACTGTCGATCTTTGTCCTGCTTGTAAGCACCCCCAACTTTTCCGTCATTTCCCGAGAATTCACCGATGATCGTATCTATTACGCTTCCCGATGGTAGTGAAGAAAAACGACCGGCCGGTGTGACCCCCCTGGAGATCGCGACTTCGATTGGCCCCGGCCTTGCTCGCGACGCTGTTGCTGCACGTGTGGACGGGACCATGGTTGATCTTGATGTGCCCCTGGAACAAGACGCCGAACTGGAGATTATCACCGTCGATACTCCGGAAGGACTTGAATTGCTCCGCCACAGCACCTCTCACGTGATGGCGTGCGCCGTGGCACGGCTCTACGATGAGGTGAATTTCGGAATCGGGCCAGCTATCGAGAATGGGTTTTACTACGATTTTGACCTCGGTGAGCAGATTTCAGAAGAAGATCTCGAACGGATTGAAGAGGAGATGAGCCGGATTGTGGATGAGATTTTGCCGTTCGAACGAGTCGAAGTGGCACGCGAAGAAGCCCGTCGGATAATGGAAGATCGCGGTGAACGGTTCAAAGTGGAACTGATCGATGAGATCGACGATGATGTGGTATCGCTGTATCGAACCGGCGAATTTCTTGACCTTTGTCGCGGTCCACACCTGCCGGACACCGGACGCGTTCGTGCCTTCAAATTACTCAGCGTCGCGGGGGCATACTGGCGCGGAGATTCCGATCGTGCTCAGCTGCAGCGAGTTTACGGGACGGCGTTCGCCCAAGAGGATGAGCTGGAAGATTATCTGCACCGGCTTGAAGAGGCTGAAAAACGGGATCATCGCCGGATTGGCCGGGAACTCGATCTTTTCAGCACCGACGAAGAGATAGGACAAGGGCTGATCCTCTGGCACCCGCGGGGAACCGCAATACGCAATGCAATTGAAGATTACTGGAAGGATGAACACCTGAAGCGCGGCTACCAGTTCGTGCATACTCCTCATATTGCATCCGAGCAGCTCTACCGCCGCAGCGGGCATATCCCGAAATACGAGGATATGATGTATGCTCCTCTTGAGATTGATGAAGAACGATACCGCGTCAAACCGATGAACTGCCCAGCGCATATTAAAATTTTCCAGACCCACATGCGTTCGTATCGGGATCTGCCCATCCGTTACGGTGAGTTGGGGACGGTGTATCGCTATGAAATGAGCGGTGCGCTGCACGGTATGTTGCGCGTGCGCGGATTCACCCAGGATGATGCTCACATCTTCTGCACTCCGGAACAGCTCTCGGGCGAGGTCGAGCAGTTGCTCGAACTCGTCGATGAAATGATGTCGACCTTCGGCTACGAATACCAGGCTTATCTCTCGACCAGGCCCGAGGAATCTCTGGAGACGGCCAGCGATGAAGAATGGGATAGGGCGACCGAGTCATTGCGTGAAGGTCTGGAAGCGATGGGGATGGATTATGAAGTGGACGAAGGGGCAGGGACGTTTTATGCTCCGAAAATCGATGTCAAGCTTTTCGATGCTATCGGACGGGCCTGGCAGGGCCCGACTATCCAGGTCGATCTCAATCTTCCCAAGCGATTTGATGTCAATTACATAGGTGATGATGGCGAAGAACACGAATGTATCATCGTACATCGGGCGATTCTCGGATCGCTGGAACGTTTTGTAGGCGGCCTGATTGAGCATTTCAGCGGCTGGTTTCCGATCTGGCTTGCTCCCGAACAGGTGCGTGTCCTTCCGATAACCGATGATCATCAGGATTATGCTCACGAAGTTCTCGGTCAGCTGCGTGAGATTGGGCTACGGGCGATTTCCGACGACCGGAACGAAGGCACCAGTTATAAGGTCCATTCCGGTGTCGAAGACAAAGTGCCGTACATGCTGATCGTCGGAGATAGAGAAGTGGATAGCGGCACTGTCAGCGTGCGCAGCCACGATAAAGGAGACGAGGGCCCGGTCGCGCTTGAAGAATTCATCACCCGTATCAAAGAAGAGGTTGAGAATAAAGTTCTGCCTGCTGATTTTGCGCAGGTCGATGTTGCTGAATGAACGATGATGTCTTGATTCTGTGGACCTCGATGTCCGATAAATTGGAATGGCCGATCTCTTCGCTCTTCAGATCCAGAATTCAGTGTCAGGTTCATAGCCGTTCAATTCACTGAGCAATTCTTTCCCCGCGGACGTGGCCTGTGTCTTAAGGGTAAGCACGCAGGCTTGAACAAAACGGCACATGTTGTTTAGAAGCTGAACGATAACCTTAATTGTTGTACTTGCAGCGTATGGAGCCCGACCAATTACAGAATGCCCGCAAATTTGCCCTTGGGGAAGGTATATGGGGACTTGGCATTGGTCTGATTGCTCCGCTCACCGTTTTCCCTCTTTTGTTGAAAGCCCTGGGTGCGAAAGGTATTGAGCTCGGCCTGGTTTTCAGCCTCGCAACAGCCGGCGTTATTTTGACTCAGCCGCTGGGTCTTTTGCTGCCCCGAAAAGGAAAGGGGCGGAAACGGTTCTTGATTCTCTATCATTGTTTTGTGGTCCTTCCCGCAACACTGTTAATGGGAGCGCTGATCTGGACCTTTGGGGGCCAATCAGACCTGCATTTGCTTCTACGCTGGCTTCTGATCGGGGTTTTTGGGGTTCGCATTCTGGTTATCGGTGTGATTGTGCCTTTATGGCAAGATTGGTTCGCAAGTCTGTTCAATCGTGAAAACCGGGGGCAAGCGACGGGGATGTATGCGGCTGCCTTAGCGATAGGAGTGAGTTTAGCAGCTGTGGTCGCTGCATATTTCCGATCACATTTGCCCTTCCCCGGCAATTACGCCGTACTGTTTTTCATGGCTGTATTTCTTTTCGCAATTAGCATGGGAGTTTTTATGGGGGTTTCGTCTGGAAACCCGGGCGAGGGGGGGCCGGAACGGCCTGAATTGGGGGAGATGATGGCAATGTTTCGTGATTCTCTCCGCGACAACAACTATTGCAGCTACCTTGTGACGAGGGTTCTTCTGACGGTTGGAGCTGGGGCGACGGCATTCTTTGCTGTTCGTTTCCGGAGTCCAGAAGGTGGTGAGCTTTCGGACGCCACTATAATTGGCCTGGGGGCATTGCTTACGATGCCGCAGGCCATTGCGAGTTACTGGTTGGGGCGGCGTGGCGATAAAAAAGGGCACCGAAGTGGGGTTTTGATTGGCGCAACAGCCCAGACTGGAGCTATTGCCTTCGCTTTTTTCGGAAGTGGTGCAGTCGCCTGTGCGCTATGTTTCATCTGCCTTGGTGTTGGGCTGGCGTCCGGTATGGTGTCGCACCAGAATATGGTCTATGAGACCTGTCCGCATGACAATCGTGTGGCTCATATAACTCTCAGTAATCTCGCGTTGAGTCCTTTTGTCTTGCTTATGCCTGTTGTGCTGGGCTGGCTCGTCGGGGAGGTGGGCCTGACAATCGGGATTGGCACCTGCTTGATCCCCACGGTGGCGGGCGCAGTATGGACGGTCATAATGGTCGACGAGCCGCGCCAACTGGTTCTGGGCAAACAGAGTCGTCGTTTACCGGCCTGGCTTGAGGATCGCCGGAGTGGGCGTGATGGTGAAAAGACATCACCGTAAATGGCCGGAACGCAACGTGTTTCCATCCGATAATTGGCTTTTCCCTGGGGTATAAGTGTTGCTGCCTCGCACAGGCTATACGCAAGAATACCCTTATACCTCAGAGGGCGATGCAATGCCGCGATTTACGCCCCCCTTTTTCTAGCACGATTCCCGTTAGCATCTTACTTGGAATCTGGTTCTTCAAAACGGAGTTTGTTCACAGGGGCTCGATCGTCAGTCAACACTATGGCTTTTCCCTTCGGTTTAGGACTGGGATGAAGGCGGCTGGCGACACGGGGCATATCGAATGAAAAATTGTGTTTTGCCTGAAGTTTTTTGGCGCGTTCCTTTGCTTCTTTGCGGGAAAGAGCCTTCCCTTCCTCCCCGATGCCGACAATCATGGCGTTACTGGTTGAAGAACCGCTGTAGACCTGGCAGTTTTTGTAGACCGCCTGGAAAGTTTTGAGCTCGGATTGGCAGAGTCGGTTGTCCGAGAACACATTGGCAATCACGGCTCCGTTATCAGACAGAACGGCTTTCACCTGTTCGAGAAACTCTTTGGTCATCAGGTGGAAAGGGATATAGTCGGCGTTGAAAGCGTCAAGAATGACCAGATCATATTTTTGTGGTTTTGTCTGACGGCTCCTGCGGCGAATGAAAACGCGTCCGTCTTCGATATGCACTTTCAAATTTTTCCCTTCTTTAAAACTGAAGAAACGTTTGGCAGCTTTTTTGATTTCGGGATCGAGCTCCACAACATCAATATGGCATTGCGGAAAATAATGGTGCATTTCGCGCGGCAGAATGCCTCCGCCAAGCCCGACGACCAGTAGGTTTTTGGGTTCCGGTTCGTAGAATAGGCCGCAGAACATCAAAGTTGTATATTCCAGCACGTGGCGGCGGAGATTACGTCTGTCGACTTTACTTTGTGTAATTCTGCCGCGTCGGCCAAATTTAAGGCTGAAGACGGAGCCTTTTTTGTAGACAAAGATTCTGTGGTACAACGAATTTTTCTGGAATACGAGTTTTTTGCCATCAGCTGCCGTAGCACTCAACGTGACGATTTTCCAGGCCGCGATTCCTGCCAGAATGATAGCAAGGATTGTCATGATGGTTTTCCGCCCTCGGCCCTCTGCTCCGTGATCTGTTTTCTTCTTAATGGGAGGCTTCATATGTATTATTCTCAACAGGTTTCTGGGAATTTGATTTGATTAATCCAACCACCAGCAAGATACATCCAACAAGAGAAAGGGAACCTCCAGATATCCACACTGTACGCCTTAACGAAAGCGAGGTTAAGTACCAGGCGGTGACCAGGCATCCGGCAAAACTGGCGGCGGTTGAAAACGCGAGCACCATGCCGGCTTTAAGTCCCGACTCACGCACCTCACGGGTCAACCACTGAATGGCTGTGGGCGAGACTGTCCCCAGCAGAATCGTAGGGGCCGCGAACAGGATAACGGAGGCGCCGAGTCCCACCATTCGGACCCCCAGCCCCATATCTTCAAGCCAATAGCAAATGGGTTCCAGTGCCAGGGGGGTGGCCATCAACCACAACCCCGAAACGATGAGACCTAACCCGAGAATCTCTCGGCTTCTTTTCACCCGGGAGAACCTGCCGCCCAGCATGTAGCCTACCGAGAGGCTCAGAAGAAAAACGCCGATGACGCTGCCCCAGGTCGTGTATATATCGTTGCCGACAAACGGGGCAAGCATGCGTCCGGCCAGGATCTCCATTTCCATAATGAGCCAGCCTGAAACGCCCGTCAAAAGCAAAATAGCCATCCCCCGAACCCATGGTTTAACTGTTTGCTGTGACGTTATAATCTGTTCTTCATCGGATTTTTCTGTCTGCGCGTTTGTTTTTTTCATTCAAATCTCAGTGTCTGGATTGGATCCATTCTGGCGGCTTTCAGTGCCGGCAGGACACTGAAAATGAGACTACATAATAGAGCTCCTCCGCTGATAACCAGCGGCATTTCCCATCCGAGATCCGCGGGGATCTCAGAAAAATAATATACGTCCGGGGGGAACGGTGTCCAACCGGTCAGTTTTTCGACAAACTCAGCGATTTGGTTAATATAACTTGCAAAGAAGAGTCCCCCGATCGCACCGAAAACCGCCCCAAGAATCCCAATGGCGGCCCCATCTACCAAAAATACGCTCGCCACGTTGGCATTTGTGTATCCGACCGATTTCAATATCCCGATATCGCGTCGTTTTTCGTGAACGGTCATTATAAGAATGGAAAAAATGCAGAATCCGGCGAGTGCTCCGACAAAAGACAGAATGACCGCCATCAAAAAACGCTCCATGGCGACGGCCTCGAGATAGTTTTTTTGCTGTTCCTCCCAGGTATAGGCATTGAAGTCCCGCGAAAAGGCCTTTTTGACCGCGGGAGCATTCACATAATCGTCAAGTTTGAGATTCATCCCGGTAACCCCGCCGCCGCTGTCTGCAAGTTGCATTGCCGATTCCAGAGAGAGAATCACAACACCGCTGTCGTAATCGTAACGTCCTGTTTCGAAGACACCCGCAACGAGGTAAGCTTTCAACCTTCTGCGTAAATCCGCGGATGCCGTAACAAGCACCACCTTCTCGCGCATTATGCGGTTTCCATTTGCGGCCAAAAGGCCGGCAAGTGTTTTATTATACTGGTAAAGTGTTTGGATGGCCTCCTGAAGTTTTTCGCGCGCTTCCGTCGGGGTTCTGGCCTCCCGCATTCTCTGCAGTTTTTTTAGTACCTCTTGCTTTTTCTCCCCTGTCAGGTTGTCAGCGACCCGGTTTCGAAACGTGTAATAGAGCGAACACCGTTCTGCCATAACGCTTCCGATGAGGCAGGGTTTGAGAGCTCCCCCGTTTTTGTCGACGTATTCTCGATTGAGAACTGACAGATCTCCCCACTGCACGAAGTCGCTCCCGAACAGCGTAACCTTCGGTTCCAATTCCGGATCCATCCCGCGGAACCTCACATTTTCCATCCGGTCCTGTTGCGGGAAGCGAATCAGGCCTGGCGCCTGGAGATAAGGAGCAGCAGCAACAACGTGAGATGTATTCAATGCGTCCTGGCGCACCTGTTCCCAGTTTTGCATGGAATAGAGCCTGCCTGTCACGGGCAACAAACTCATATCGCTCAGGTACCCTCTGATTACCGAGCGGAGTTGCTTTTGGAATCCTCCCATAACACTCATAACTACAATAAGGGTGCCTACACTCACCGCCACCCCGATGATTGCAAGATAGGAAAGTTTTTTCTTCAAAAGGTAGCGCATGCCAACGAACAGAGGAGCCGGCGTCATTTGAAAGCCGGAAAGGGACTCAACTGTTGCGCTGGTGTCTTTTTTCTGTGCTCTATCAGTTTTTTCTGACATCGGATATATTTTAACGGATGTTTACCAGACTTCGCTCCACCGGCGTCCCCGTATAGCCGTGCGGACTAAAGGAGTACTGGTTGTACCTGAGAATCGGAGTTGGAGTTGGACCCAAAATCGAGATTGCTTCATCATATGCCTGAGGCCTTTTCTTCGCAAAGATCGCACAAACAGCCAGCGAATCATTGCAAGGAGTTTGCCGAGCGGCAAACGACGCGGAAATCTCGATTTTTCCACTGTTACGCATAAAAACTCTCGTCATGCTCTACTAGGATAGGTACACTGTGACCTTCCGGGCAAGTGAAAAGGGCAAAACTTTACTTTTCGGGCGAACCGGAAGGCCCCTATCTCTTTTTGAAATCGCTGGTGCGGGATGTAGAATAAACTGTTTCAGGAAGCCAGACGTTTTCAACACGGGTTCCCCTTGAACCAGACGCTTCCATTTATAACTATTTTGGAAGCCTCAAAGTGGTTTTTGATATTACTCAATGCATTTGGAGTTTGTGATGTCCGTAAGTATCTCTCGTGGCTGTATGGAAGTCGATGGAAATCGGTCATTTTTGTTTTCAGGGGAAGTCCAATACTGGCGGTTGAATCCGAAATACTGGGAAGTCGTGCTGGATCGATTGATTGAAACCGGGATGGAATGGGTGTCGAGTTACGTCCCGTGGAGGGTTCATGAGCAGGGACGCCACGATTATGATCTGGAGGGCAAGACCAACCCTCGCTTGAACCTCCGTGCGTACCTGGAACTCATATGTGAGAAGGGGCTGAAGATGTATTTCCGACCCGGCCCATTGATCGTGAGCGAGATGGCGGCAGGAGGGTATCCCCAGTGGCTTGTGGAAGAGGATCCCCTTCGCCTGGTCTGGGATGCTGAGAACAAAATACCCCCGGGATTTCAGAGATATGGCGGGGTTCCCTGCTACCTCCATCCCGATTACCTTGAGCACGTTGCCGTATGGCTCTCGGCGGTCAACGATATTGCCTGCGATTTTCTTGCACCCGCCGGTCCCATCGCTATTTATCAGCTCGATAACGAAGTGAGTCTGGTCTGCAAAGACGGCATGTTTCAGAGCGATTACAACCCTCACATCGTGGGGCCGGGCGGCGTGTATCACCAGTGGCTACGCGAAAAGTACGGATCATTCGAGGCCATTCCTTATGGCGAAGATTGCGAAGACATCGGAGAAATAGCTCCTCCCCGAGATCTGGAGCTTTGGGGTGAGAGGCGTGTCGACTGGTGGTGGGATTGGGCGGAGTTTAAAGAGTATTATCTCGCGCGGTATCTCGAGGAACTGCGTAAAATTCATGAAGGTTGCGGAGTAACCGAAGTCAAATTCTGCACCAATTTTAATCCGCACCGGCCCAACACGGTTCCGAATAACTGGAAGAAATATGAGGAGGCCACACGCGGTCTGGTCGGTTACGATTTTTACCGATCGCCTTTCCTCAGTTATACCGGTTATCTCTCGCTCTCGCGGATATCCCGTATGCTTGGCTCCTGGATGGAACTGCCCTGGTCCGCGGAATTTATGAGCGGTTTCTGGCACGAAGATTTCAACAATGGCGGGTATCCGTTTGCGGAACACCACGAAATGATGAGCTATGCGGCCCTTGCAAACGGGCTTAAAGCACTCTCGTGGTATATGTTTCACGACCGCGAGAGGTGGGGCGGAGCGCCGGTGAGCAATCTCGGCCAGAAACGATACGCTCACAACGCCATCTGCGAAGTTATGAATTTTGTTGAAGGGTGCAAAGATTTCTCCTCTTTACAGCTCCAGGGACGTGTCGGCGTACTTTACTACAGACCCTACCATATCCACACGTTCCTCGGTGATTCTATGCCGTGCAACGATAGCCAGGTGCATACCGGTCAACCCGAGATCGATGGAGTTAAGGCCGGGCTTGTTTCTACCGAATATGAAGCAATTTTTGGCATTCTTATGGACGCGGGGTATTCCCCCATACCTGTCGATCCAGCGATCAATTCTGAGGAACTCGATAGACTCGACGCTCTCTGGGCGACCACCCAGACTTTCATGGATCCTGAGACCGCTTCACACCTCTGGGAATTTGCGCGAAAGGGCGGGGTGTTAATAATTGGTCCTTATGTTCCAGAGGCTTCTTTGAGCGGAGATCCCCTGGCTCTCCCGGAAGGTCTTGGGAAGGCCGATCCGGTGTGCCGGGGCCAAACCAACATAAAATGGTACGATACTTCCGTCACTTTCTACGAAGGGCTCTGGAGTCTCCCGGGGGAATCTATAGTTTCACTCGGGAACCAACCGATTGTCTCCGGCCACGCCCTCGGAGAAGGGGTTGTCATCTTCGTTGGTGGATACATTGCCCAGGATCTCAGTGGCCCGGCCCCTGAAGGCAATGTCGAATTCGCGGGACGTCTCCTTGAATTCTGCGAGATTTCCCCGAGGGTGAAGACCAATCGGCGAGATATTCACGCCATACTTCAAACCAACGATCAGGAGGGCTATTTGTTTCTGCTGAATCTCGGCCTGCGCGCTCGTTCGGCCAAAGTGAGTTTCCAGCACAATGCGCCCCGGGCTTTAAAAGATGCCCAAACCGGTGAGGAAATTCAGCTTGCCGGCGCAGAAGCGCGGGTGGACGTTGATTGCAAAAGGTGCCGGGTGATGGAACTGATTTGAATCCTACTGCGGCCAGCTATTTTGTAAATGATCGCCGTTGAATTAAACCGCAGCATGTCTGATATTGGGGAAGAACTCTAATTTATCGATTGGCTGTCTGCGCCACTCGCAAAATAGCAAAACCATTGAAAGAGACCCGTAATGAAAAACGCAGAAATAGCTCAGATGTTCGAAACAATGGCCGACATCATGGAGATCCGGGGGGAGAATCAGTTTCGTGTGAGTTCATACCGCAAGGTCGCACGTGCTCTCACAGACCTCAATGAAGGAATAAAAAATTTTGCCGAAGCCGGTGACCTCAAAGATATCCCGGGGATCGGCAAGAGCAGCGCTGAGAAAATCCAACAGTATCTCCAAACGGGTAGTATGGACCGTTATGAAGAACTGATGGAAGATTTTCCGGGAGATGCCCTCGAACTCCTGGAAATTCCAGACCTCGGCCCAAAAACCGTGGAAAAATTCATGTCGGAAAAGGATATTACAAGTATTGAGGACCTGGAAAATGCCATCGAAAACGGGCATTTGGAAGATCTCGAAGGGATCGGGCCAAAAACGATTGAAAACCTGAAACAAGGCATCGAAATTGTACGCCGACGAACCGGTAGATCTCTCCTCGGCAACGCGCTTCCGGCGGCCGAAGAAGTGGTCCGTATAATGTCCGAAAAGGCAGATGTCAAAAGAATCGAAATAGCCGGTTCCTTGCGACGCAGGAAAGAAACCATCGGGGATATTGATATTCTTTCCACCGTTGAGACGACAGAGAACGGTGCCGACGAAGACGAAGACATCCCCGGAGGATCAGAAATTGTGGAGAAGTTTACGAACCTGGAGATTGCCGCGGAAGTTCTGGTGGCCGGTAGCACAAAAGGTTCCATCCGCACCCGGGAAGATCTCCAGATCGACCTGCGTGTGGTCCGGCCTGAGAGTTTTGGCGCAGCTCTGCAGTATTTCACCGGCTCCAAAGCCCATAACATCAAAATCCGGGGAATGGCCCGTGACCGCGACCTGAAAATCAATGAATACGGCGTTTTCGATGGGGAAGAATCAATCGCCGGAGAAACCGAGGAAGAAGTTTATACAACACTGGATTTGCCATGGATCCCGCCCGAATTGCGTGAGGACCGCGGCGAGATCGAGGCGGCGGAAGAGGATAACCTGCCGGAATTGATCACCAGGGACGATATTCGAGCGGATTTGCATGCTCACTCGGATTACAGTGACGGAAAACTTTCCGTGATGGAGATGGCCCGAGCCGCGAAGGACCTCGGATATGAATATTTTGCTCTGACAGATCACAGCCAGAACCTCGGTGTGGCCAGCGGATTGTCGCCCGAAAAGCTTGAGGAGCGCAAAAAAGAAATTGATGAAGCAAGTGGGGAATTAAATTTCCCGATTTTAAATGGGACCGAAGCCGATATATTAAAAGACGGTACCGTTGATTACGGGGATGAAATTTTGTCCGATCTCGATTGGGTCGTTGCGTCCGTCCACGACCATTTTGATATGGAAGAAAACGCGATGACCGAACGGATAAACTCAGCGGTTCGCAATCCGAACGTCCACGTTATCGGGCACCTGACCGGCCGTCTTATTGAGAAACGGGAACCATACCGTCTGGATATCGGGGCGGTGATGGAAGCCTGCGCAGAAACGGGGACCGCTCTCGAATTGAATGCGCATCCGGATCGGCTCGATATTCAGGACACTGTCTGTCGTCAGGCAAAAGAAGCGGGTGTGAAAGTTGTAATCGGCACCGATGCTCACAATTCCTCTCATCTTTCTCTCATGCATTTTGGCGTCAGTACCGCGCGCCGCGGCTGGCTTACAAAAGACGACGTTCTCAATGCTCTGAGCTACGAAGACTTCAAAGATTACCTCGAGTCTGCGGACCGCTGACCTGAACGCCACGACAAAACTTTAACCGCAACAGATATCGCAACGATTCCCTGCGCCGCGAAGCCCGCACCCAGATGTAGCTTGGGGACAATCAAAGCTCCATGGCGACTGAATGAGCTCTCGGGTCCGGAACTTGTTCTACCCCTCCGGTTGACATGGTCAACATCTGGTCTATCCTTTAAGGAAAAACAGCAAGGATTTCCCCATTTTTGAGGTGCAGCATGGATGAAAATATTGAAACCCTGATACACGTTTCAAATGAAGTAGGACGCGATAACGATCTGGTTCAGGGAGGCGGCGGCAACACGAGTGTAAAAACTGGCGACGGGTGCATGTACGTGAAGGCCAGTGGGACGGCTCTCGTGGAGATGAAGGAGGGCCAGGGCTATCGGTGCGTGCGAATTGAAGACTGCATTTCCATCCTCGATGACGAAGAAATCGCCGCCGCAGATCCCGAAGAACGCTCAGCTGCTGTCGGCCGACAGTTGCTGGAAGCCTGCGTGGATGATCTCCAGGGCCGTCCCTCAGTTGAGACATCTCTTCATGCTTTGCTCGGGAAAGTCGTTGTCCATACTCACCCCTCACTCGTGAATGGAGTCCTTTGCGCCACGGAAGGTCGAGAAGCGGTGGCCGAACTGTTTGAGGATCTCGATCCCCCACCGCTCTATATCCCATATACCGATTTCGGGTATCCACTCGCCGTGGCCATGCAAGAGGCACTCAACCAGTACAAAAAAGATCACGACCAGCTGCCCGAGATAATATTTCTGGAAAACCACGGTCTTTTCGTCAGCACGGAGGAACCCGAGCGGGCTCTGGAATTAACCCAGCTGGTTTTTGACCGTGTTGAGACCGCATGGGAAGATCGGATGGATGGAGTGACCGAGCGACATACATTCGCTCCCGAGCACGAGAAAGAGATTGAGCTGGTATCCGAGGCCTGCGCCCATCTGCGACGCGTTTATGCCGAAATCCTTGGTTCGCCCGTTCTGGTCCGGTATGAACTCGGAACGGCTGTAAAACGATTCTTCGCTTATTCGGATTGCCACCGACTTACCTGCAGTGGCCCGATGGTTCCCGATCAGATGGTTTATTGCAATGGAGCGCCCATCTGGGTGGAATCGCCAGACAAAATGGGTGATTTCCCCGCAGCATTGGATCATGCCGTGGAAAGGGAAGACGCCGGTGCTGCTACGCCTCTGTGCATACTCGTAGATGGACTTGGCATGTTCACTGTCAGTGTGAGTCCCGCTCTGCTTGATGCTGCGTCGGCAACGATGGAAGCCGTGTTGGATATTCTTGTGGTTGCCGATCAGTTCGGCGAGCCGCGCGCTCTGCCGGAGGAAGGGCTGGTATACATCCGTGGCTCAGAAGTCGAAAAATACCGTCAGGAAGTCATGGGACTGAGAGCTGCAAAAGGGGACCTGGCGGGGGGCGTTGCTGTGGTGAGCGGCGCGGGAAGCGGGCTCGGTCGTGGGATATCGATAGGTCTTGCTAAACGTGGTATGCACGTGATCCTTGCCGATATTAATCCCGAAGGTTCAAAAGAAACAGCCCGAAGGATACGTGAGGAAGAACAAGCGCCCGGGAGCGGATGGCCTGTTAGCGTGGATGTGACTTCCGAAAAATCCGTGGGGGACCTTGTTTTTACGACGATCAGCGATCTCGGAGGAGTCGACCTGCTTGTCAATTGCGCCGGGATTGCTCCACCTCATCCCCTGATCGAATTTCCTGTTGAAGATTGGCGGAAAACCCTTGAAGTCAACCTCACCGGATATTTTTTGATGGCCCGAGAATTTGCACGCGTTATGAAACGTCAGGGTGCGGGCGGGAATATCATTAACCTGTCGTCGAAAAGTGGGCTCAGCGCTTCGAAAAATCATAGCGGATATAATGCCACAAAAGCTGGCGAAATCCACCTTGCACGAGGTTGGGCTCAAGAACTGGCTCAATACAATATCCGCGTCAACTGTGTCTGCCCCGGGAACGTCTTTCGAGAATCAAACATCTGGAACGAAGATTATATAAAAGCTCTGGCCAAAAAGCGGGGCCTCGAACCCGACGAGGTCATCCCTTACTATATCGGTCTCACGGCGCTCGAAGAGGAAATCGACTGGGATGATATTGCCAATGCTGTGGTTTTTCTCGCCAGCGAAAATGCCTCTAAAATTACCGGCCAGATTCTCGTGGTCGATGCCGGTCAGGTTTTTGTGCGTTGAAACATCTGTGCCTGCGCTTGAAAGGATTGACGAACAATGGAAGCAAAAGCTGCTGTCATGACCGGATTTAATGCTCCGCTTGAAATGCAGAGCTTCCCCCTGGTTCCCCTCGAGCCCGGAGAGGTCCGCGTGAAAATCACCTGTGCCGGAGTCTGCGGAAGCGATGTTCACATGTGGAGAGGCAAGGATCCGCGCACGCCTCTACCCATGATCCCCGGACACGAAGGTGTGGGAGAAGTGGCCGAAATCGCCGGATCGAAGACCGATCTTTTCGGCCGGGAACTCAAACCCGGAGATTCTGTGCTCTGGGAACGCGGTGTGATGTGCGGAGATTGCTACTACTGCAACATTGCCAAAGAACCAAGCCTCTGCCCTCAACGCAAAACCTACGGGATTTCGTATTCGTGCGAAGACCCGCCCCACTTTCTCGGCTGTTACTCGGAATACCTCCACCTCCGCGCCGGGCACCCCCTGATCAAGCTTGATCTCGACGTCTCCCACGAGGTCCTCGTCCCGGCGACATGCAGCGGCGCAACCGCCGCCCACGCCGTCGAAACCAGCGGCCTGAAACCGGGTAATAGCGCCATTGTTGTCGGACCCGGGCCGGTTGGACTTTTTGTGCTGGCCCAATTGCTCGACGCGGGAGCCGGTCAGGTTTGGATCGCCGGAACTGCTGCCGATAAAGGGCGTCTCAAAATGGCAAAAGAGTTCGGATCCGCCGGCGTTTTGAATGTCGACGAAATGGGGAAAAGTGAAATCGAAGAACTGGTCATGGATGAAACCCGTGGGCAGGGCCCCAATGTCATTATGGATTGCACGGGTTATGCGCCCGTGGTCAACGAATGGATCGATCTCCTGGCTCCGGGGGGAACTTACTCAATCCCGGGAATCGCGACACCTCAGGACGAAATATCGCTCGAACTTTTCAGCACGCTCGCCCGCAAAGGGGCGCGATTGCAGGGAGTGTGGGTCAGCGATACCTCGCATCTCTGGCGAGCCGCCAACCTTGTGGACAGCGGACGGTTTCCCTTCGAAAAAATGATCACTCACAAGTTCTCGCTCGAAGAAGCTACCGAAGGGTTGAAGGTGACGGAAAGCAAGGAATCGATCAAAGCCGTTCTCAAACCGTAATCCGTTCGGAACTTTCAAAAATTCCGGAGAATATGAACAAACCGAACAATATTGTCCTTATTGATTTCCCATTCGAGGTCGATGCCGCAGAGTTGATAAAATCGGCGCGAGTGCCGGAAGGGGGGGACGATGAGGAGGAGTTTCGGACGCTGTTCCGGCGGGCAATGGATGTGGCCCGTCCAAAAGCTCTTTACCGCCCCTGTTACGTCGAGAAAAAGGCAGGGAAAAACGTGCGTATTAACGGCGTGGATTTCCGGAGCCATGCGCTCCGCCGAAACCTCGATGAGGTCGAACGCGTCTTTGCGTACGTGGCCAGTTGCGGACGTGAAATAAATTGCGTCAAACTGAACGCTCAAAATTTACTGCATGATTTCTGGCTCGATACAATCAAAGGAGCTTTGCTGGACTGCAGTATCCAGGCTTTGCACAAAGACATCGAGCAGCGATATGGGATCGGGCAAAACTCGACAATGAATCCCGGCGCCAGCGATGCTACCATCTGGCCAATCGAACAGCAGGAACAGCTCTTTGAGCTTCTGGACGATGTGGAAGGTTCAATCGGCGTTGAGCTGACAGACAGTCACCTTATGGTTCCCAATAAGAGTATCTCGGGGATTCTATTCCCGACGGAGATCGATTTCCGGAACTGTCAGCTCTGTCGCCGGGAAAATTGTCCCTCGCGTTCCGCTCCATTCGAGCCGGAAATGTGGGAAACACTGCAGCGGGAAAGGGGCAAGGGGGGGAAGGAGCGTAAGTCGTAAAGGCCTTAGCCCGCATATTTCAGTGTGCCGTGGAAAGGCACAGGACTTCAGCAGGAGATTATACCTGCCCGGCAGGCTGTTGCTCCAACCGGTAGCAATCGGAGCCGTTTGTGGAGGTAACGAAACGACGGAAGCACTCCGATGCAAAAGGATCACGTAGGTGATCAAGCGAGATCGCAGGCCCAACGCGAGTGAACGCCAAGAAGGCCTCGAAAAGGGTAATGTGGAGGCTGACCCGCTTGAAATTCGGGGAAAGCCGCTGGCGATGGTGAGGAGAGCGACCTGTAGCCATCGGCTCCACCGGGGCAATTGGCGAGGGCATGTGATCACAGGAGTCCTGTAGCAACACGGGAGCCCCTGTGCGGAAAAAGGCGTCCCAACGGGATGCCGAAACTGATGGCCCGTGAGGGCATGGTCAGGCCGCGGAGGGAGTCGGAAGGGCACGTAGTACTGAAGAGGTCGCAGAAACGCGACGGAGGAAAGGTGCCTGAGGTTCAGTATAGATGCCGGAAGCGGGCTGCAGCCGATTTTTGAGGCGGACTTACATCCGCAGCAGCACGGGTATAGGCCCGGACACAGTGCCAAAAAGGCAGTTCAGCAGGTGCATCGAATGGTAAGCCGAGGCCACACGGACGTGGTGGACGCGGACCTGAGCGGGTATTTTGATAGTATTCCGCATCGGGAGCTGATGAAGTCAGTATCTCGCCGCATCAGTGATGGGGCCGTTCTGGAACTCATCGAGATGTGGCTGGAGATGCCGGTGGAGGAGACCGATGACGACGGAAACACCCGCCGCAGCACCCGAGCCAGAGACGAGCGGAGAGGCACCCCACAGGGAGCCTCAATCAGCCCACTTCTGGCCAATATCTACATGCGCCGGTTCATGGTGGCATGGGGGGTGCTGGGGATGGCCGAAACACTGAAAGCCCGTATTGTAAACTACGCCGATGATTTTGTGATATGTTGCCGCGATGCGGCCGGACAAGCCATGGCGGCGATGCAAAATCTGATGGAGCGGCTGGGGCTCACAGCGGGAGAGGAAAAGACCCGCCGACGCAGGCTGCCAGAGGAGTCCATAACGTTTCTGGGATACCGGATCGGACGCTGCTATTCACCAAAGAACGGGCGCGCCTACATAGGCACAGTCCCGGAGAAGAAGAAGGTGAAGAGATTGTTTCGTGAGATAAGCGAGCAGACATCAGCAAAGCACGTCACCGAAGACGCAGGCACGATTGTAGGAAAGCTCAACGCGAAGCTGCGCGGCTGGGCCAACTATTTCTGTCTGGGACCGGTAAGCAAGCTTTACCGGGCGATTGACGCGCACGTTCGAAAACGGTTTCGCCAGTGGCTGGCGCGGAAGCATAAGGTGAATGGGTTAGCGCCATGCCGGTGGTCCGACGACTACCTGCACGGTCAACTCGGATTGATCAAACTCACCGACATGCCGCGGCAGATTCCGTGAGCGAAGGGCGTGATAAGCTGACCGAAAGCCGGATGCGGGAGATCCGCACGTCCGGTCCCGCGAGAGGGATGTGGAAACGGAGTGCATGGTCAGGCTATTTAGGCACTCGTAGACGAAAGGGCGAGCCCCAGATAAGCCGGGCCTAAACGCCACCGCGCCACATCTCGACTCTACTGAATTCAACGGCATAATTGTTATAACGATATGGAAGAAAGCGACTTGGATGCAGTTTTTCGACATTTCTCATTGGCACAGGGTGTACTTCGGCTGAAAAGAAAGGATTCATCCTCCGGGGGCGACGCTTGAAACATCCGGGTTAGAAATCCTGTGGCCTCAACCGGTCGCCTAAAGGGCGACGCTTTCGATGAACTCGCGATCTTGTCTGGCATTCTTCAGCACATCTTCGACATCAAAATTTACCGGATCTTCCACCACGCAGTTTTTGACGAATTCAATTGAGAGATAGCCGTCAAACCCCGATTCCAAGATGTGTCCGAGAATGGCTTCGTAGTCAAGATCAGAGTCTTCCAGAAGTTCCATTTGCCCGTCGCAGCGGCCCTGCAGGTGGAGATGGATGATGTGATCCGAGAGTTTATCATAAAGCTCGATCGCTTCGTCGGTGTCCGCGAAATCATAAGGCTGCCAGCAAATTTTTAATCTGTCGGAGCCGACATCATCCAGAAACCGCAGCAGAGCATCGGGATCGTCGGCGACTGTGCCACCGTGGGTTTCAAGCGGAACCAGAAAGCCCGGTTCTTCCGTTTTTTCAAGGGCTTGCCGGACAAACGCGACCGCCCGGTCCCATTTCCCATTCGATAAATCTTCGCTCGGCGTGCGTCCCGGCATCACCTTGAGGATATCGCTATCCAGAATGTCCACCCGTTCTGCCACTCGGCTCCAGTGGTCCAGTTCATCTTCCCGTTCCTCTTCGGGGACGACGAATCGGGGGTACATTCCAATGATCGGGAAACTGATCCCGAGCGAATCGGCCGTTTCTTTCAGCAGCCCAACGGCGGCTCTATCGAGCAGATCAACGTGGTTCTGCCAGACTTCGACTGAATCGAACCCTGCTTCTTTTACCGGTAGCAGCAGGTCTCGGAGGTGAAAGTAGGGGATCTTTCCTTCTGTCCATCGATTCGGCTCCAGGGCAATAGAATTCAACACGATTTTCATGGGCTAATCCTGTAATAGTTAACCTATCGATCCATAACACTTCATTCGAACTAACCGTGAAATCCGAGCTACGCCATCCATTCCATCATTTCTTTCTGGACGGAGTAGGCCGAGGGTTCGTTTTCAAGATACCGCCGCACTTCTTCAATGACGTAAGCCCCCATTCTTTTGCATTCATCACCCATCGCGCCGGCGATGTGGGGGGTCAAAAATACATTATCCAGTTCGTAGAGTGGACTGTTGCTTTCGGGGGGTTCGGGCCAGGTCACGTCCAGACAAGCGAAAATTCGGCCTTTTTTGAGCTCTTCGACCATTTCCTCGTGGCGGATAAGGGCGCCGCGGGCGGTGTTGATGAATACGGCGCCGTCTTTCATCGATGCGAAATGCTGACCGGTTATCATCCCCTGTGTTGACTCGATATTGGGAGCGTGCAGAGTTACCACGTCGCAGAGCTTGAACATCTCCTCCAATTCGAGTGGCTTCGCATCGAGTTTGCGCAATTCTTTGTCGGACCGGTAGGGATCATATGCATAGCAATCTACATCGTAACGTTTGAGTCTTTCCAGAACTTTGCTGCCGATCATGCCGGCACCTATGATGCCCACTTTGGCCCTGTACAACCCGGGAATGTCCGAGGGCCTCTGGAAACTCTTTTCACGACATGTCTTCCGGCTGGCAAGGAAAGCTTTCTTCAGCCCCAGGGTAATCAATGCTACGGTCGTTTGAGCAACGGGGACGGCGTTGGCCGCCCAACTGCTTGTCAAAAGTATGTCCCGGTCCCAGAAAGCGTCGGTGACAAACCCCCTCACAGATCCTGCACCGTAGAAGACGGCTTCCAGATTCGGAGCCGCATCGAGAAACGCTTCGTCCAGTTTCATCATCCCCCAACCGCTGCAGATGATTTCGGTTTTCGTGAGGAGGTTCTTCAGCGCATCGAAGTCGCCGACCAGATCGCAACAATCCTCAAGATCAAGCAGCTGATTGAGCGTGGATATGTGTTCCTCGCCGTAAATGCGATCCCGATTGGATGGTGGCAGAAGTAGCATTGCCTTTTTCATGGTTTTTTGCCTTTATATTGTTTGTTCTCTGTCAGTTTTCCTCGGAAGACAAAGCCGAGTTATTGTCGAGGAACGTTTTGAATGCTTCACGGAAACTCCGCATTGCGGCCCCCCGATGACTGAACTTGTGTTTTTCTTCAGGAACCATCTGGGCAAACGTTTTTCCCGCCGGCAGATATAGAAAGACCGGATCGTATCCGAAGCCCCGCCCACCTCGCCGCTGGCGGGTGATTTTCCCATCACAACGTCCATCGGCGGTAAGGATAATATTGCCTTCGGGATCCGACAGGGCTATGTGACACTGGAAATGGGCCTGGCGTTCCCCATCAGCAACGTTTCGCATTTCTCGAAGCAATTTCCGGCACACATCACGGTAGGTGCCGTGGGGACCGGCATAACGAGCACTACGCACTCCGGGTTTTCCCCCGAGCGCGTCCACGCACAGGCCGGAGTCATCTGCTACCGCGAAAAACCCTGTGTAGAGCGCCATTTCTGAAGCTTTCTTCGCCGCATTTCCCTCGAAGGTGTCTCTATCTTCCTTTACCTCTGGAGCACCGGGGTAG
>JBKHIT010000047.1:0-39137 GCA_046538485.1 Candidatus Brocadiia bacterium
CAAATTGCGGCTGGATTTAACTCTGTGCGCCAATAGCCGTAAAATCGAGGCTAGAAGGGCTACGCGACCTGCAGAATTGCTTCGGAGACCTGAGACGGGAGATTCCCGGCACCACAAGCGAAACTATAGAATTCGCCGATCCGGCAGTCCTCCCTCACTGAGACTTTCCCACACGATTACGGTTTTCTCGCCGACCAACTCACTCTCGCCTGCTCCCCCCAACCTGCTGATCAACTTTTTCCCCGGTCCCCTGTTCACACCTGTTCCTCCTCCAATCTCTCTCGTAAAACCCCGGCAATTGCCTCGCACCAGCGGGGGTCGGTTTCGGACCATTCCAGAGCATCAAGTGCCTCGTCCGGCGGAAGACTGAGGGCGGTTTCAGTGATTTCCTTTTGAATTTCTGGATCGTGAGTTTTCCCCCATAGATTGGCCAACATGACGGCCGCTTGTTCAGGTTCGTATTTATCGATTGTTGAGCGGATCCGGTCGAGGATTTTTGCGCGCCGTCGCAATAACGCCAGAGTCAACAGGCCATCAACCAGTCCCATTCCTGCCGCGCTCATCAAAGGCACCGTCCCGATGGTCCTCAGGGCAAGGCCGAAGAAAGCCGGGGGTAATAGAGCCATCAGAACGTCTTTTGCCCGAAGGTGAAGAACGCCCGCGCAGATCAGGCCCACTGTCCCACATAAGATGGCTGTCGCTGGCCCATGCGCAGAGATTCCCGCCGCCAGCAGTCCCCAGTACCACGACACAAAAAGAACTATGCCCACAACGCCGGGTAAGCCGACAATCCAGATAAGCAGTGTAAGAAAGAGGCCGGTTATTCCCTTTTGTACGCAAAGAAATACAGAGACTCCGAGTAACAGAATCCCGATCACTGCCGGCACGATTGTATGGAACCACTTGTATGATGGGCGAAGAAAAAGTTTGACGGATTTTATCTGCAGGACTCCGGCACCGAGCTGCCCCTGGTTGAAAAGGTTGCCCTTGATCCGTCGGCATACATCTTCCAGGATCCGAACGGCTTCGTCGTGTGAATTTTCCGGGTTTTTTCGCAAAATGAGCGCTAACCCTGCCGTTATCCGTGGAGCAGCGAAAGAAGTTCCCCGCGCTTCCATCTCGCGACGCAGGCGTCTATATGGCAAATAAACACTGTCGATGAAAGTAATGTCTCCGGAAGCCGAGATGTCGATCCAGTTACCATAGTTTGAATGGAGCGACTTCCCTTTTCGTGTAGCACTGGCAACGGAGATAACTCCCTCGTAAGCCGCCGGGTAAAAACGTTCTTCGGAATCCTCGTTTCCGGCTGCGGCAATAATAAGTGCACCGCTTTTGCGAAGCTTTCGAATTAGATTCTCTTCCTCGGCCTCGGGCTCGGGAGATCCCAGACTGATATTGACAAGGACGTGGATTTCGGGATGACGGCGGGTGTATTCAATGACCTTCTGCAGTGCCCGATGGTAAGCTTCACGGTCTACATTTCCCGCCGGACTTTCGACTGGAAGACCAACAACAGGAACTGAGCAGTACCGCCGGATGACGCGCGCCACAAGACTGCCATGATTTAGTTTTTCATCCTGTTTTACACTGAGGGCAGGGCCTTCAACAAAAGCCGGATCGAGTTTGGAATCCATGACGAAAGCCACGACACCGCCCGAACGGGCGATTTCCTTTGAGGAAGGCCATGCTTCGAGTTGTCCCTCGACCACGGGGGCTTGCCACGATGGCTCGGCGAAAGTAAGGCCTGCTAAGAGCAACGCTGCCAGAGTAGCAAGAGCACCGAGAATCCAGCGCATTTGGAGATTTCACCTTATTATTGTTACACTTCTTCCATGTTCCCGTAGCTTGACATAGAGGCTCGGTTCCGTCAAATGCTCTCGGTTTTTGTTGACAGGCGTCCGGCAGTGCAATATTCTGAGCGAGTGCCAGAATTTCTCCGGAGGCGGTAATGCCCCTTGTTGATTGTCCAGAGTGCGGCCGCCAAATCAGCGAGAAAGCAGCTGTTTGTCCCCATTGTGGGCGTGTACTAAAGGACAAAAAACCGGAGGTAAAAAAATACCGTGGCTTTGAATGGAAAAGCAATGCTCGGCTTTTCGGATGGCCTCTGGTGCATGTGGCATTTGGGCGAAGAAAGGAAACCGGCCGATTGATGGTGGCGCAGGGCGTTGTGGCTATCGGCCAATTTGCGGTTGGTTTTATCACAATAGCCCAATTTGGAATCGGCTTTCTTTTTGCATTAGGACAGTTCGCCTGTAGCCCCATCGCCGTTGCCCAGGTAGCACTCGGCATAATATTTGGGCTCGGGCAAGTAGCAACGGGTATAACGGCCGTCGGACAGATTGCTTTTGGCAAATATGTGCTTGCCCAGTGGGGAATTGGTGAACACCTCTGGACCCCTAAAATCAGGGATCAGGAGGCTGTGAACCATTTCCGCGGAATTCTTGATTTTACTAAAGGATTGCTTGGGCGTTGAACATTGGATAAAGGAGAGGCATATGGACATTCAAATCAAATGCAAAGAATGCAAGGAAGAGTTTAATCCTGACCTGAACAATAAGAAGGGATGGACATGTCCTAACTGCGGGGCGCAAAATCCCGACCTCCGCAAACATTACAAAATCGTCGGGGTCATAACCGCCATTCTTTTTGCAGGGATGGTCGCACTTATTATTTTCAGTATTTCCCGGGTCGGCAAGGTAGCTTGGGGTCATGTCATTCCGCTTATTATGGCACTTCTCTCTCTGGTCGTTGCCGCTATACTTTTGTTCTCAGATGTCCCCTGGCAAAATCCCAACGCCATCGGCCTTATGTGGTTGCTGTATGCTACTTATCTCGCCATGGTCATTTTGCTGCTCATCGTGTCGGTCATAGGAGAAGTGACACATCCCGGTCGCACAATTTCTATTCTTTCGGTGCTGGGGATTTTTTTCCTCGTGATGTTCGGCTACATCTACTGGGTTCATAAGCAAACCCGCCGGTGCCGAATTGAATAAAACCACTCCGGGTTCTTTTTCATCTCCCGGGATTAATCGCCAGCCTTTTGGCGCTCGAGAAGTAACAGCTTCATAATTATGACGTTTCCGAAAACTCCGGGTAGGTAAGCTGCGGGGCGAGATCTTCAAAATCACCGATGTGGAATATAAACTTCCCCCCCTCTCCATTCACTTCAGGCCTTCCAGCAAGGTGCATACAGGGGATGGACCCGTTTCCATGAACGCCGCACGGGGGCTTCCCTACCTGTGCTACCCACGCCGTTCCGTCATAGGATCGGAGCAAACCGCATGTGTTTTCAGCCCCCACCTTCGCCGCCGACCAGACCATCGGCGGGCCATTCTTTTGAACCGGCATATTCTTTATCAGCGCCGGAGAACCGTCGATTACAACCGCTTGTGTCATTCGTTCCTGACTGCTGAAGAAAGGGCTGATCGTCTTGAAGCAAATACTGTTGAGGTGAACTTTCTCGCCTGACAGATTTTCTGTTTCAAAACGATAGTAAACAGTGTTGTCTTCGACCCACGCTTCGAAAGCAATATTGCTCATTCCTTTTCGCCTATTGTAGGCCACATGCCGCCCGTCACAACTGATTTCCCAGTCAATAAAAGCATCAGGATTTTCAGGCCAGCTGTTCGCACCGGGGAAAGGACCCCAGTCGACCTCAGGGACATCGAATAGCCAGACACTTTCCGGAAACCACGGAACTTCGATTCTTACGGTCGTTGTTTCAGTTGGTGTCAGGCGGATCGGCTCGCGCCCGTAGAGTCGCAGACGTATCCGGACGGTTGCTGGAAAACCGGCTTCCGGCGGGTCGTAATCCAGCTGGGAAATTAGGTCCGGCGGCGGGTTATCCGAAGCGCAGCGAAATCCAGTGACGTAATTCCGCATTCGCGGATGCCAGCCGAGTCTGCCCGTCACCATGTGAGTATATGGCTGGGTATGCAATAGCGAGGAACCCGTGAGCGTATAGGTGTCGCCAGAAACCGTACGGACGTATTCACAAACTAAACCGGCCATATCCATCGTTCCGACAGGGCTGGCGACCGCGCGCCGTGATCCAACCGGAAAAGCTGCGGAAAACGGCACATTCCCTTCGCTGAGATAATGGGCCTTTCGGTCAAATTCATTGCCCCAGGGGTATAGCCGGCCGTCGGTCCCTCTGGCGGCTTTTTCCCATTCAACTTCGGTGAGCAACCGTTTCCCGGCCCATTCCGCGTAAGCTTCCGCATCGGTAGAGTTAACACCGATCATCGGCAGCATGGCCGTCGGAGGATCGTTCGGAGGCCAGGATTCGGTCAACTCGCGCCAGCCAACAACCCATCCGTTCCGGATAATCTCGTAACCTGTCTGGACCATGAACTGCCAGAACTGCCCCCGCGTAACCGGATATTTGTCAACCCAGAATTCATTTGTCCGGCGCGTTTCCGCATTGCTATGAAATTTAAGTTGATCTGGATGAACCCCGGCACTTTCTGCCGCTCGTTGTTTATCGGAAGTGGTCATTCCATACTGAAAGTCGCCGGCCGGGACTTTCACCATCGCACGGTCCAATTGAGCCGGCTGATAACCGTACGGAAAATTTGTTTTGCGCATGTTTTTCCTGTCTATATATTCCAAAACGTGCGTCGACTGTAGCTGGCCAAAAGCCCATACCATAGCGCAGAGATCAGACCCTATCAAGGAATAGAGCCGATCGAGTTCGTGGGCGAGAATCTTTATCTTGCAAACGCTTACAACAAGGGTTAATCTCTCTTTTCGCTTTGACTCAATCTGGAGGGAGCAAAATGGAACATGTGAGACTCGGCGATTCCCAACTGGAAGTGTCGCGGCTCTGCCTGGGAACCTGGAATATGTCCGGAGGCGAAGGATGGGGACCGGAAGATGACCAAAACAGCATTCGCATTATCCGTGAGGTCCTCGATAGAGGCTTCAATTTTATCGACAGCGCTCATGGATATGGGAAAGGCCACAGCGAAGAAGTCCTGGGGAAAGCACTCGACGGACGTCGCGATGATGCAATCGTTTCAACCAAAATTGTGCAATGTGATCCCTCGGACGTGGAAGCTCAGCTTGATGCGGCTCTTAAACGTTTGAGAAGCGACTATGTGGACATCTATATCGTCCACTGGCCGCGACCGAGTGTGTCGCTGGAAGATTTTATGGGCGAAATGGTGAAAATGAAGGAGAAGGGCAAAGCCCGAGAGATCGGGGCCAGCAATTTCAATCTTGAGCAGATGAAAATCGCGTTAGAGTTTGGGGCCATCAGTTTGCAACCCCCCTTCAATGCTCTCTGGCGTATAATCGATGAAGATGTCCTGCCATTTTGCCGCAAAAATCAGATTGGTGTAACCCCATATAGCCCGCTCGCACAGGGATTATTGACCGGGCGGTATACCCGCGGGGAAGAAAAGACAAAAGGCGGACCAAGAGATTCCAACCTTCTTTTCAAAGAACCAAATTTCTCTCGGGCAAAAGAAGGTGCATCTGTTGTGGACGATGTGGCCGACGAAATCGGTGCAACCAGCGCGCAGACCGCTCTGGCCTGGGTGCTCCAGACCGATGGTATAACAGCTCCGATCGTGGGCGTCAGCCGGATGGGACAATGGGAAGATAATGTGCAGGCGCTTGATATCGAGCTGACCGGCGAACAATACGATCGAATCTCCCGGGCGGGCCTGGAGGTCTGGAATGAATGTTTCACCGATGACGATACGATGTGGGGCTGGAAACCAAAGTGAACGAGGCTGTATTCAATGAGGTAGTTATGTTTCACCCGTCGAGGCCTATATACCGGGCTTTCAGCCCTCAAAATCATGGCCACTGACCCAGAACCCAGACCTCCGTGATCCTTCAGACCATTTCTGTCTCGGCTGATATCTGTCGGGCTTTTCACCCCTTCAAGTGGCATTTTTGAGGGCCAACAGCCCGGCAGATACCAGCCCTGGGTTAAGGGCGCGAAGAAAACTATAGTGGGCTGAAGGCCCACCATAAATCCCCTCCCAAAACACCGTATCAGAAGCGGACTGGACTTCAGAACCGCTGCGCGGGGCTGGAGTTCAGAACGCGGTGCAAGGTCTTGTAAAGTTCCTCCTTTATTCACGCAGTATGGGACAAAAATCAGCGCATATATGAACCCCGCCGGCGCGAGCCGGCTGTGGAGTGCGGCGAGCAGTTCGGCTATGCCGAACGGAGCCCCGCTTTCCATTTGTCCTTCTCCGCGGGAAACTGCAGTTCAGAACGCAGCACAATTGGGCCTGATCTCCGCGCGGCTTGATGTGTCTCAGACATTGCTCGCCTCAAGTCCCCCTTCGCCCGCCGGAAGGTTCAGCTGAACCCGAGTCTCCATTTCCGTGAGAAGAAAACACCCGGCTCCCGCGGCGGGGAGGTTACACAACCCGGCCCACAGAGTGGAGCCCCCTCCGCGCAAGGCTATGGAGCCCAAGGAGCCTGTGCTACATGTGTTTGTAGTTCACGGTATGGCAGAAGGCTACACAGGTACTCGCCGTACGGCGAACAGAGTTAGTCCCGCATTTAAAAGTTAGCGGGGCGACGTGGAAGTTCCACTGAGAGGTGGCGGGATGTTTCACCGTGCGCGGCGGCCGGGCCGATCTCCAGGGGGTGATCGGCATCACCAAAATTTACCTCTTCCGACGAACCCACCACGTCCGGTTCTCTGATAGGTTGCCCATCCACTTTATTGCTGGCAGCAACGTAGATATCTTGCGTCTCTTCGTTAACGCGTATTGCACTGGCGTCGGTGATGAACTGGTTTTGTCGGATAACCACATGGCGGATTCGGGAGGCAATTACGATCTCAGCTTCGTCCTGTTCGTTCGCGTTTTGCTCGAAGTTGTTCTCTTCCACAATCACTCTATCTCCACCATGTATGTGTACGTCACGGAACCGTAGACCTGCCCAGCTATTACCTTTTATTTCATTATTTCGCAAAATGTGGTTCGTATCGCGTTCGCCGATGGAAATTCCACCTCGGCCATTATTCTCGACCAGATTGCCCTCGCATAGTGAATGGGTGGTACGGAGACAATAAAAGATGCCCATTCCGCCGCAGTTATGGACGTGGTTATCCTCGATCACGTAACGCACCGACCCACTTCCAGGATGCAATCCGTTTTCGGCGAGGTCATGGACCTCACAACGTTTTACCGCGATATCGGTGCACTGTTGGAAACTGATGCCGTCGCCGGTGAAATCCTGAATGTGGAGATTTTCCGCAGTTGCGGTGTGAGTTTGCAGGAAAAAAACCGCCCCCCCCCGACAGCCGCCCAGGAGTTCGGGATCGTTGGAACCATCCAGGGTTAAATCACGCATCGCAACGCCGCGCGCGTATTCGGCCGAAACCAGAGGGAAAATGCTGACGGCCCGTCCGCCTTTGTTCGGACTGTAATCGGCGTTAAATTGTTTGTCGATGAAGAGGCAAGCCCCGTCTATTTCCTGGATTGTACCGACGGTCATATTGAAACCGTTCGTTGAATCGTCACGCACCGTAATGCCCATCCCTGGCCGAAACAGATCCGGATCTTCCACCGTCACTTCGTAATGGCCATAGCCCAGGTGATCAACGATCGGGCTTGAAACACTCTGAACTTTTTTCAGGACCGTTTCTTTCCCCTGGCCGGCGAGAGTAACGGAAGACCGGAGGTGGATTGCATCGTGTAGTTCGAACGTTCTGGCTGGCAGCTCAACGGTACCCCCGCCGCGTTCAGCGACATCGTTTATTGCGCGCTGAATGGTCTCGTTAGTCTCTCCGTCGTAAGGCGTTTTGCCAACTTTAATAGTTGCAGGCATGTTTTCCTCTCGTGGTATGATTGAAGGCTTCCAAAATTGCATCTAAAGTTTTTTGTTCATTGGGGTTCAGAATAGAGCAGAAACCTGTGAAACGCAAGACGTCAGTATGGACCTCATTTGAAGCGAAGGGTTGTGTGCCGTAGACTGGAATTTTCTTGATGGACGTTGCAGGAGTTCCCAATGCACGAATTGTCGCTTTCAAAAGGTATGCTTGAGAGCGCTCTGAAAGCTGCCCGACAAAACAAAGGGGAACTGTGTACCCTTAATATTAAGGTTGGTGCACTTTCCAGTGCCAGTCCGGAAGCCCTCCAGTTCTGCATGGAGATGGTTCTTGAAAATCACGGACTGGAAGGAGTTGAGGTAAATATAGAAGAAACCCCGGCGCGTGCGCGCTGTGAATGCGGCCACGGAGATACTGTAGATGACCTTTTTGAAGGATGCCCACGCTGCGGCAGCTTTCACCGTGAGATTCTGGAAGGCCAGGAAGTAACGCTTGAATCCATAGAGGTAGAGAATGGCAAAGATTGACTTGAACAAGTCGGCTCAGGAACGAAATCAACCCACTGCCGAGCAAAACCGGCAGAAATTTCGCGATGCTGACGTATTTGTGGTGAATTTGATCGGTTCGCCGGGTTGCGGAAAGACCGCCATTCTTGAATATACAGCCCGCCATTGCCCCGGGAACTTTGCGGTCATCGTCGGGGATGTTCAGACGGCTCTGGATGCCGATCGAATTCTGGAATGTGATATCCCTGCCTACCCGATTGAAACCGGTGGGACCTGCCATCTATCGGCCAAAATGATCGCCAATACGATCGCCGACATCAGTCTTGAAGAACTCGATTATCTGTTCATTGAAAACGTCGGGAATCTGGTATGCCCATCTACCATGGATCTCGGAGAAAACATAAAGGTCGGGGTGGTCAGCGTGCCGGAAGGCGATGAAAAAGTCAGAAAGTACCCCGCGCTTTTCCTCCGAACCAACATCGTATTTATCAATAAAACCGACCTGCTGGAGCACTGTCAGTACGACGTCGAACGGGTGAAAGCCGATTGCCGCAAGGCCCGCCCGGATGTCAAGGTTTTCGAAGTAAGCGCCGCTGAAGGGGGAGGGTTTGAACCCTGGCTGGAATTTTTGCGGGCCATCTCTCCTTGAAGATTCAGAGGTGGTTTGGACGGCACGCCACCGCCGCTTCAGCAACGATGCCTTTTTCATCGACGACTTTATCGACCTGTTTTGAACTGTTCATAACAAGGAAAAGGCAGCGCTCCGGCACCGAACCGGTGCGCTGCCAGTGGCCTTCTGCAGATCAAAGGACCTGCGTTCAGAACAATCCGACGACATTACCATCTTCATCGAGATCGACCTCTGCGTATGCCGGTTTGGACGGCAGGCCGGGCATGGTTCTCATCGTTCCGCACAGGGGGTAGATGAATCCGGCGCCCACGCTGGCGCGCACTTCCCGGATTGGGAGAATGAAACCTGTCGGCGCACCTTTAAGGGCAGGATCATGCGAGAGGGAAAGATGGGTTTTCGCCATGCACATAGGCAGATCGCCGAACCCGCTCTTTTCGAAGTTCTGGATTTGCTTCTCGGCCGTGGGAGAATAGTCCACACCGTCGGCGCCGTAAACTTCCCTGGCGATTGTCCCGATTTTCTCTTTGATCGATGCTTCGACCGGGTAGAGGAAATCGAAGTCCGATTCGGCCTCGCAGGCACCAACAACGGCCTCAGCAAGTTCGACGGCACCATCGCCTCCGTGCGCGTGATGATCGCTGACGGCGGCGTCGAATGCGCCGGCGTTCTTCGATTCTTTCACCAGATACTCGACCTCTTCATCGGTATCGGTGCCGAATCTATTGACGGCGACAACGACAGGGATCCCAAACTTGTTGGCGATTTCGATGTTTTTCGCCAGGTTGCAGAAACCTTTTTCGAGAAGATCCATATTTTTTTCGGTGTAAGCGGGATCAAGGTCTTTCCCTGGCGATACTTTCGGGCCGCCGCCGTGCATTTTCAGCGCTCTGACAGTCGCAACAAGCACCACGGCATTCGGGATGATTCCGCTGTAGCGGCACTTGATATTGAAAAATTTCTCCATGCCGATATCCGCGCCGAATCCCGATTCCGTCACGACGTAATCAGCCAGCTTCACCGCGATTTTGTCGGCGATAATGGAACTGTTACCGTGGGCGATATTCGCAAACGGACCCGCATGCACAAACGCCGGCTGCCCTTCGAGGGTCTGCATTAGGTTGGGCATTATGGCGTCTTTCATCAAAACCGTTGCGGCTCCCGCCACTTCAAGGTCTTCGGCCGTCACCGGATTGCCGCTCTCATCATACGCCACGACGATTCTTCCGATCCTTTCGCGCATATCTTCCACGGAAGTGGCCAGAGCGAGAATTGCCATGATCTCGGAAGCGACGGTGATATCGAAGCCTGACTCTCGCGGGTATCCATCGCGGCTGTTGCCCAGTCCGACAATGATATTTCGCAGGGCGCGGTCGTTGATATCGACCACACGGTTCCAGCTTATGGAGTATGGATCAATATTGAGTCTGGATTTTCCACCAGAAAGTTTGTCCCATACTTCATCGGAGTAATTGCGTTCATGCATCATGCGGGTATCGATCGCCGCTGCAACGAGGTTATGCGCCGCGCTGATGGCGTGGATGTCCCCGGTGAGGTGAAGGTTGAAATCTTCCATTGGGACAACCTGCGAATAACCTCCGCCTGCAGCACCGCCTTTGATGCTGAAAGTGGGTCCCTGCGACGGCTGGCGGATGCACGTGAAGACGTTTTTGTCGAGTTTCCCCATCGCCTGGGTCAGGCCGACGGTCGTGGTCGTTTTTCCCTCCCCGAGTGGTGTGGGAGTGATCGCCGTCACATCGATGTATTTGCCATCGGGAGCATCTGACAGCCGATCGAGAATGTCCAGTTTCGTCTTGGCCTTATAGTCGCCGTAGAGAACCAGCTCATCCCGTTTGATGCCGGCTTGATCGGCAATTTCTTCGATCCTCTTCAATTCTGCTGCTTGAGCAATGTCAAGGTCGCTCTCCACCGTTCACCTCCGTAAAAAAAAAG
Organism: Candidatus Brocadiia bacterium; assembly: GCA_046538485.1. Taxonomy (GTDB): domain Bacteria; phylum Planctomycetota; class Brocadiia; order SM23-32; family SM23-32; genus JBKHIT01. The sequence goes on from JBKHIT010000047.1 coordinate 10,889, forward strand.
CCTCTTGGTTCTTTCGCGGGAAGATCTTCCCGGCGCCATATAGCAGTTAGCAGGCGATACGTCAGAAGTCAATACACTACGTTCGCTGATTTATCATGTCAAATCAAACGTTAATGCAATTCTCAAAAACTCGGATAGGGTTATTGCTCGAAACTTTTCGGGATACAGAATTGAGGGATCAGAACCATCTCGTCGCAATCGTACGTAAAATCGTTCAGGGCCCAACGTGGGACGAGAAGAGCAATATGGAAGAAAGCGGATGCCAACCACGATAAGCGCTGGTTCCGTTTCGAACCCGACAAAGGGATATGGACGGAGATTCAAAAATAAGCCCCACGACCTTTGGCATATCGATCACACCCCCACTTTCCCCGCCCACCCTTCAAACTTTGCTCTGAGCTTCGAAACCAGTTCCGGCTTCTCTTCGGCCAGATCATTAAGCTCGGTTCGGTCGGCTTCAATATCATACAGTTCCCACGGACTCCCCTGTTCCATCACAAGCTTCCATTTCCCGCTGCGGATGGCGTGGTTGCCTTCGTGCGCCCAGTGGAGCACTTCGTGGGGCTCACGGCTCCCGCCTTTAATCACCGGGACCACGCTCTTGCCTTCCATGGGTTTGATCTCGTTGCCGTCGTGGAATTTCTCGGGATACGTCGCGTCGGCCAGTTCACAGAACGTCGGCATGAAATCAATGATATGGCCAACTTCGTCGGTCATGCTGCCGGGCTCCACATTCCCCGGCCAGTGGACAATCAGAGGCGTCGCAATTCCCCCCTCGTGAACCCAGTGCTTGTGACGCCGGAACGGAGTATTGCTGGCGTTGGACCAGCTCAAGCCGTAACTCTCGTAGGAGTTGACGGTGCCGAGTTTGCCGCCTTCTCCGTCACGCCAATCGCCACCCAGCGGTCCGCCCTCGTGGCACGCGCCGTTGTCAGAAAGGAACATAATCAGCGTGTTATCGAACTTCCCTTTCTTCTTCAATGCATCGATAACGCGTCCGACTCCCTGATCCATGCGATCGATCTGGGCGGCATAGATGGCCATCTTCCGTGCCATCTCTTCCTGCTTTTCCTCGGACAACTCACCCCAATCCGCCGCGTTTTCATCCGGTGGCGACAGCGGCCATTCGGGATCGATCAGGCCGGCCTCAATGAGGCGTTCGTAGCGTTCCTCGCGCAACGGCTCCCAGCCGTCCATGTAACGGTCGGCGTACTTCTGGATATCCTCTGGCAGAGCATGCAGTGGCCAGTGCGGCGCGGTGTATGCCAGATACAGAAAAAACGGCTGATCCGGATTTTCGTGTTCCTCAATACGTTCCACAGCGTAATCGCTGAACGCATCGGTCACGTAAAAATCGTCCGGCGGCGGCACGAATTCTTCGTTTTCTTTTGAAAAATGGCGTTTGATGCCGGGTCGTTTCGGTTTTGTGATGTCAAAATAATTCATCCCGCCGCTGACCAACCCGTAATGGCGGTCGAACCCGCGATCCATGGGCCAGTGCGGGTGTTCTTCTCCGATGTGCCACTTCCCCGACATGTAAGTGGAATATCCAGCATCACCCAACACCTCGGCCAGTGTAACGCATTCCCGGTTGAGATATCCCTGGTACGGCCCCGGTCCGTTCCCATGAACCATCCCCCCCATGCCGGCCTGATGTGGATGGAGTCCGGTAAGCAGCGATGCCCGCGTGGGACAGCATCTGGCGGCATTATAGAAATGTGTGAAGCGCAGACCGCCCTCTGCGAGCGAATCCACATTGGGAGTATGAATCTCGCTGCCGTAACACCCGAGATCCGAGAACCCCATGTCATCGACCATAATCAAAACGATGTTCGGACGTTCCTTTTCACCCATTGGGTATGATCCTCAATTGTCTAAATCTTTTTCTCTTCACGAAACTGTGTCACGCTAAGACATACTTCTCAATAATACAAGTGCATTTGGTCGTGGTTTGACAGACCACGAAGTGGGCGACGCAGAGTTAGCCCGGTGCGCAGTCGCGCCGTTTTTTGGCGCGCAAGCTCCGGGTTAGATCTTTCAATTGGGAGCGCCCCCCTGTCACCTTGCGTGACCAGGCGCCGGCCCGTGCCGGGTTGGCCGGCGGGTGAAGAAGATTCCCCGCCAGCGAACCAGCGGCTCTTGCCCTTGCAGTGAGTCTCGTCTCAATCTTCTTCACCCATGGGACAAGCCCGTGGGGCCCGATGCGGAGTAGCCGCGGGGGGCGGAAGCCAGGAGGGAGGACGGTTCAGGAACGCATGTGGTACAGGCTCTCCACCCTGTGGACCGGGGCGTGAGCCCCGGATTGGTTGTGAGGGCCAAAGTTTGGGAGCAGCCGCCGCCGCACCGCGTTCTGAACTCAGCCCCGCGCGAGCGGTTCTGAAGTCCAGTCCGCTCAAAAGACCCCACATGAGAATCGAGTTCAGCTGAGCCCGCCAACAGCGGGCGAAACTGGACTTGAGGCGGAATTTCAAGTGAAAATAGTGATCTTCTGAAATCGCCTTCAGACGTTCTTTGTCACAGCTTCGGTCCTTCCTTTTCGCTTGTTTCAGTATTGCTAACACCAGAGTCCGAAATCCCTTGTGTCCCTTCAGTCCCTTTACGCCAAAACGATACAGCTCTACGGCTCACTCTTGTCGGCCCCTTTTTCAAACGGCACGTAAAGAGGATCCCCGACGAGTATCATCCGCCAGCTGGTGTGGGCGATGCTGGTCCAGTATGTTTCTCCCATGGACCAGCCAGAATACAGACGCGAGAAGAAGTGTGGGGTATGCGGGAATGCCTGCAAATAGGGTTCCGCGACCGGTCCAATCGTCACCGTGACGCCATCGCGGAGGAAACCGGAGCACCACGGCATATTCTCTCCTTCTTTCCCCCATTTGGCGCGATGGATATTTGCCGCTTCGAAACTCGCAATGTGGCACGCAATCGCCCCCGTCGGGAAACTGTTATTGAAAATTTTGCCGTTGTATTTGAACGGGTGGTAAAATCCCCAGTAAATCAGTGCATCAGGGCACTCGCCGGGGCCAAACATCCCACCGTTCGTATTGCGTATGGTCTTTATGCCCGCCTTTTTCGTGATTTCCCAGGCCCGGCGTATCCACCAGTCCCCCACACCGTACCCTTTTTTCTTTTTACCTTCGCTTCGAGCATCAAAATATGCTGTCCCCGAGACGCCTTCCTTTTCAGCTTGGACCGCTTTATCAACAAGTCCTTTTGCATTTTGGGCCGAAAGCCCATCGATTCTGGCGACCATATAGAGCAAACTCGGTTCTTCGTCGGCCAATTGCTGCTGACGAAACGTCCGAAACGGGATTGACTGAGCGAAGTACGGATTTTTCGATGGTCCGTTCAACCGCTGGCGCCGTCCGTAGCCACACCGAGCATTTTCCGGGGGTGCCGGCTCGAACAAAGTTGCCAGTTCACTGTCAAAAGCGCTGTTAGCACGCCATAGGTTCCGTTTTCGTTTCTCAAACATCTCTTCTTTCTTTTCCGGGGAAGCCTCCCGGTACGTTTCCTCGGTCATGAGCTTCCGGACCAGTTCTGTCTTTTCTTTTTCTGTAAGTTCAAAGCCACCGACGCGGTATGGCGTACCGTAAACAGTTACGAAACAGAGGATCTGCTGCCGCCACCCCTTTTCTTCAAGAAGTTGTTCGAGTGGTTCGACTACCTCATCCCGGAACCGATCGAACGGAAACCATTTTGGATTCTGATCCATCGGCGTCAGTTCGCCGAAATCCTCATACTGGATCGTGAAAATGTGATCTTTCGGAATCCCGCGCGTTTTCATGTAATGGCGAGCCACTTCCATCGAATCGTCCGAGGCCCGGTTCGCAAGAACAAGCACTTCATCCGGCCGGAGTCTTCCCGGTGCCCGCCCGTTTCTTTCGCCTGCCCACAGACATTTAAGAGCACCATCAAGGCAAATGGCGGCAAGGAAGAAATATAGCAAAAATGTGCACGTTTTATTTTGCGCCATTGTTCACTTGATCGGAGATAGCTCTTCCCATACGTCAAGAAGGCGCATGTAATTGCGGTATTCGCGCTCGGTGACGGCGGGCGTAGGGCCTTCGGTCGGGCGGAGCACAAAACGTTGTTTGCCGCCTTTGAAAGCATCCCGGACCGCCTGTTCGACCGTATCTTCGTCCTCGTTGCAGAGAACGCGGGCTTCGATATTCCCCCCGAGCGTTATGCGCCCCGCTGCCATTTCTTTCGCTTCTTCCATCGTAATATCGCCGTCAGGTGGCGGTTCGACGGGTTCGGTATAATCCGCTCCTCGTTCAATCATCCGCTGCAATGCGTGCCGCACGCATCCATGACAATGCACATGGACAAGAGCTTCCGTATTTTCGTGCAGGTAGGAGATGATGCTTTCCTCCGGCCCCTGCACATACTTATCGTACATATCCGGAGATCCCATAGGGGGAGTCACCCATTCACTGCCCCCCATCCAGACGTATTCGATGCCGGGTTGCTCAAAAAGCCCTTTCAATAAGTCGAGGATACGTTGTCGGCAAATATCCGTCAGCTCAAGGATCAGATCCTCCTCCGTGTAGGCCAGTTCCAGGAACCACTGATAATCCATCATCGCTGAGACGCAGACCATGGGAGACGAAACATGCGTGGCAGCAATGCCGCGGCGCTCGAAATCTTCCGGCGCCTCATCCAGATCGATCGGTTTCAAATCATCGGCCCGCTCCCAGGGCACGGATGCGATCTTCTCAATATCTTCCTTGTTCTCGACGGGATATTTTTCCTGCCAGGATGTCCGAGCATTTGCGTCCCATTGCTTTACCGCTTTCAGTTCCCCTTTGGGCGTGTCGATATACTGCATAATGCGCACATTCCCGTTGTTCAGTTCCTCCCGCTCGGACCTCATCCGCTGAGGAGGTGTTACCAGGTAGCGATTGACATAACTGGGAACGCAAAAGCGGTAGGTTGTTTCATCGAATATGCGTTCTGCAATTTCGCGTTTCCGGGGGTTTTTGAGTTCTTCAAGTTCTTCTCGACTCGTGTAATGGAATCCCTGAAGAAACAATGGGACCCGATCAGCCGGTTTGCCCTGTAAAGCATTCAGTAAACGTTCTCTTGGATACATATACTCTGCCCTTTTCTTACATGTAAAAAATGGTTAAAGTCTATGATATTCCCTCTGGCTGTGAAATATCAATCCAAAAAAATTTGCGCTGTGAATGATTTCGCTGTTTGATAACCTGGCTTGGCTTGAGTTTGCCACCGACTCCCGAAAAGAGCCGCGCGCAAATTCCTCTTCTCCGTGTTGTTGTTATCCCAGGATATACCTCGCACACAATAGAATCGGGCCGGGATCGGCCGTTCGACGCGAAAGTTTCTCCGCTCAGTTACACCTGGGTGCAATTTGGATCCGGAGGACGACCGGCTTTTCAGACGGAAGATCGATCTGACGATAGCAATCGCCCAATGGCGAGGTTGCAACGGACACCGCGGGGTTTTTACATTGTATATCTTCGACTGGCCGAGGAAGACGCACACTGACTGTTTTGCTGTTCTGGCTGCACAGTTCGACGGTAACCGCCCCCCTGCTCTGATCCCATTCCAGCGCTACTGTCACCTGGCCACGGCACGCGATACGTCCCGCTCGACCCGTCTCCCAGCGTTCAGGCAAACCCGGCAGGATTCGTATACAGTCCGGCGTTGAGACGACCAGCATTTCCAGGATAGCCGCCGACATTCCAAAATTAGCGTCGATCTGGAAAGGTGGCGCCCCAGGCCATGCCAGCGACAGCCCCATACCTCGCCAGTCGTTGTGGTAGGTCAAAAGATTGGGACCGGTCTCCGCCCGCATCAAAATGTCAAGGCACTCCACCGCCCGTTCCGGCTGGGCCAGACGAGCGTAAATATTCGCCATATGGGCCATAGACCAGCCGGTCTGACTCGTGAGATCGATGACCAATCGTTTTTCTACGGCTACCCCGCAGGCGTCAAAAAGTTCGGGATCCGATTCCGCCGTCAACTCCAACCCCGGGAACACCGGATACAGATGCGACTGATGGCGGTGATGACAGTTGTCAGGAAACTCGTCTCCCAGCCATTCGGCCAGCGCCCCGTCTTCATTGACCTGATAGGCGGGGACCCGCGATAGGATGGCCTCACAGCGGTCGAATATGTCGTTTTTATCTCCCAGGATCTTGCAGCAATTACGGAGATTCGTCAGAACTTCCCGGCAGATGGCCAGATCCATTGTGGCGTTGATGGTCACCATAGTGCATCCGGGACGATTCGGGATGTTCTTTGGCGAAAGAGACGGACAGAATTCCAGCTGACCGTTCTCGTCCTCGCGCAGAAAATCCTCGTAAAACTCCAGACACCATTCCAGCCAGGGAAGAACGCTGGATTGCAGCACATCGGTATTCCCCGTGAACTCGTAATAATCGTAGAAATGTTGCCCCAGCCACCCCGTCGCACCGGTCCAGTAAGTCCAGGTCGAGGCCCGCGCCAGAGCATTTTGGTCTGAACGATCGGCAGCAATATTCCACTGGCGCCATAGAGTTTCCGCGCGTTTTCCCGATAATCGTCCATGAAAGACATGTAATGATACATTCGTTCGAGAAGAGCATCGGGCACGTCACCATCGTAGGCCTCCGCCAGCAGATCTTCGTTGGGTGTTTCCGGATCATCCCCGTCTTCGAGGGTGATTCGGCAGCGGTTGAAAATGTTCCCATGGGATTCAGCATGGGGCTTCAGCAAAGTCTCGTAATCGTCCGGCAAGTCGTCCAATTCACCACGTAGCCGCGTGAGGGCCGACTCAGCGTCCTCGTCGGCAAAGACCTTTATGAGAACCGCTATCTCTTCGACATCAGTAACCTGAAGGCGCCCGTCCGATGCGTCTTCAGGTTCCTCGAACTTGCCGCCCGGCGCAATCACACGTCCGACGAGACCGTATTTCAGTCCGGTACCGGTTTCCCCGGTGAGCCAGAAATGGTCTTGATCGTTTCCGTTAACGGTTGAAACCGGCAGCCCGGACGATTTGCCGGCCTGCCCGCCCTGTTCGCCCATCGCGCTCTTCTGCTTCGCTTCAGCAAGCTGTCTTTGAGCTTGCCCGAAGCGGTCTTGCGGAGAAAACGAAAACGATCCATCGTGTCCAGGCTTCGGCGGTCGTGAAATCGACCCCGCGGCGGTATCTTTCGAAGATCCCTCCCGGTCGGTTGAAATCCAGATGCACCCAGCCAAGGGGCAAATAAGGATCCGGCCGGCGCCCCGCTCCGTCCCGTTCTGTCATGGCATTCGGGAACAGGTTTCTCGCTTCTTCGTATTTGCCCTCATGCAACAACCGACACAATTCATCCCGCAGATCAGAAATGTCCGCGATGTCGGGTCGAGGTCGTCGGCGCCAGAAACATTCGTGATTGAACAGTATTTGTTCATTCCGTATATGGCCGTACAGCATCGCTCCGATCAAGCCGTTGCCGACAGGACATCCGTCCTGCCAGCGCATCGCCGGCTGCCGGAGCATCATCCCACACTTTTCATCGTTCATCTGCAGTTTTAACCGTTCTGTCCGGTCAATTTGTCTCCCTCAGTCCATCAGCCGAGCGTTATATTGTCTCGGTCCTGCGACATATTCCCGTGTAACGGATTCATTCACAGCTGCGGGCGAATAGATATAGACGTGCCGGGCGGCCGGATCCCACAGGACCAGTTCCTCCCGTTCATCGCCGACGATGTCCGCCGGTATGGCGTGGTAAAAACTCATCCGATGCACATCGCCACCTTGAGGCGGGGGGAGCTCCGGCAGCGCGAAACCACGGCCCTGCTCCATATCCCACAACATACCCCCGTTGTACAGCAAAGCCGGTTCGTCCGGGCCGTTCCAATAAACCGCTTCCATCCCCACATTGGTGGGTGAAGCGTTCAAATCGAAGCTATCGACGATATCGTTAGTCTGGCTGCTTACCACGTGCACGAATCGTTCATGTCCCCTGTAACGAATCACCATCTCGTTTCCGGCGTAGTCCCTGCGGACATCGGCGACCCGTACCTCCTGGCCGTGGGGAACTTTTTCCGCGCCGAGTTTCAAAACAATCTCACCTTCCGCGCTCATAACATGCCCGTGTCCCGAGCATATAGCGCGCATATTGCCCTCATCCCAGCGATCAATTGTCACCGAATCCATGTGCGGTCCGAGCTGTTCTTCCCACATCGGTCGGCCCTCGGAGTCGAGAACAAAATACCCGCCGTTTACTTCGTCGCACCCGTCGCCATCGATATCTCCCACAGACGGGATATATGCCGGGCACTTGCTGTATTTCGTCCACGGGCTTCTGTAAGTCCATAGCACATCAAGGTTTTCGTCCAATGCCACATACGTATCGCCCAGTTTCACAAGCAGGTCGCGCGCTGCGGAAGTTCCGCGGAAGTTGGCAATCAATATTCGTTGATGCACCCAGTTGGCGCCATCGGGGGCCATTTTGCGACGCTCCGCAATTTCGCAGGGCTCCGATTCCCGCATTACCGCCCCGGTTTTACCATCGCGTATTTGCACAACCACATCCGACAAACGGCTCCAGTCCGCGGTCTCTGCGTTGCGGTCCGGGTCGTGCCAGAAACAAATAACGTTCGCACTCCCGTCACCGGTCATATCATGGACGGCAACTGACATCGGACGGGATGGCTGGTTGCCCCCGCTGCCGGCCTCCCAGATAGGGTTACCGTCGATGTCAAACGCACCCAGGAAACAGGGTTTAATCCCGCCGACGTGAGCGCCCTGCGGCGCGCCGTGCACGCACCGATACACCAAAAACTCGCAGTATCCGTCACCATTGAGGTCACCTATCCGGAGGTCTCCCCCGAAGGTAATGCTATCTCTCGTGACGAGAAAGTTTTCCGGCACCGGAATCCGCCTGTACAGTCGGGCATCATCTCGGATGCGGAAATCTTCTTCCATTTTGTTCAGAGAGCCCATTTCATCTTACAACCAGGATAAATTTACCACCTCTTCGACATTCGTTCTCTTTTGCTCCTGATTTTTACATCATGGCGTGGGGCCTTCATTGTGGATTATACGCATTGCGACTGAGAAAAAACTGCGGCTCCAGAATGCTGAGCGGACTGGACTTCAGCCGCAGGGTGGAGTTCAGGACGCGGGATGAAACGAGACTTTCTCCTAACGACAGTATCACCGATTTTCACGATCCCCTCCATCATTTTCCCTCGTCAATCACCAAGTCGGAGGTAAACTGGTCCAGTCCAAGCCCGCGAAGATCGGCAACTTTCTGCTCGCGTTCCGCATTGTACAGCCGCCGGATGACACGCAGACTCTGCGTGGCCATTCTGGCATTTGTCTCAGGCTGACGCCCTTCCTCAATGCAATCAAGAAAATGGGACACTTCCCTGTTCGTTGCTTTACCTTCTTCCTGCGTTTCATACAGAAGATGGCGGGCTGAATCGTCTTTTTGGTCATTTCCCAGGCTCAAGCTTTCCAGAGCGGGCAGGTCCCCTCCCCCGGAATCGCGATGCAGCCATATTTTGCCCGCCCTGTGATCCAATTCAAGCATACCTCCGGTGCAGTGCGCGTGGACGGCATAACCGTGACGGCTGCCCCGCGCCCCCCAGGTGCCAAAATGGTAGCCAAGCGCATCGCTTTCAAACTTGATCGCTACGTTGCTGGTACCCTCCCGTTCCATCCACGGTGTACCGTAATTGGTCCCGAGATGAGATCCTTCAACGGGACGACCCATCCAGTGGAGCATTAAATCAATGTAATGACACCCATGGCTGAACAATTGCCCTCCGCCCAATTTTTCAGCGTTGCCGCCCCAGGCCCGATAGCGATCCGTAAACTGTTCCGTCCAAATAGAAACCTGGAACGGTTCGCCAAACGTCTGATCGCGCAGGAACTCGCCCAATTTGGTCCAGAGAGGGTTGAATCGCATAACGTAACCGATCAAAAGTACCTGATCACAAACGTCATCTGCCTCAACCAGATCGATGCACTCCCGCTCCGTCATGGCCATTGGTTTCTCCAGCAGCACATGTTTACCTGCTTCGAGAAAATCCAACGTTACCTGATGGTGTAGATCGTGCGGCAGTGCAATGATGACTGCGTCGACTTCACCCATTATAACCCGGTAATCCGTTTCAGGGCGTGCGTCCGAAAAACTGTCCGCAGCATCCCGCGCACGTTTGGGATCAGTATCCACCATGACGGTGAAGCTAAGCCTGTCAGACAACTGATCGATACCGCTCAGAAATGAGCGCGCCATGTTTCCACAACCAATCATGCCCATCCGAATCATTTGTTGTCTCCGTTTCCATTCGTGACAGCAGACTGGATCCTGGCCAGCCTCACGACAAAGAATTCACAATGTGGTTCTGCCCGCAAGGATGTCTCAGTATAGTCTGCTTCCGCTCCACATCTTCTTTTTTACGGCCTGGAATCTTGCAGGACTCATAGTAAAAACGACTAACGACAGATCCATCGGTTTTATCATTGCGCCTCAATTATCCTCCCAGTGGCGGACTCAGCTGACTTCGAGTCTTAGCGAAGTGTGAGGCGATCGCCATGCAGAATGCGGTCAATCATCAGACCCGTCCGTCAACCATTCCAAATCGAACCGTGCAAAACTTATCCGTTCGTACGGTCCTTCGTCTCCATTCTCATAAAGCAATCCGATCGAACCGTCCGGCAATGGTGCCAGACAGCAATACGCAGTTGGGCCGGGATAGATCGTTTTGGCGACGGGCCAGCTATCTCCTTCGTCATAACTCATTTTTACGGTCATATTAACGCGATTCTGGTACGAGGAATCCGGGTTTGCGAACAGAAGCCGATTGCGCTCATCGCCGCGGTTTTTCCGGCTCAATCGCGCGATACTTCCCTGACAGCGCACATCCACAAGTCCATCATCTCTCTCCACTTCCGTCCAGCTCTGGCCGCCATCGGAACTGATCGAGTAGCAGCGACAGTGTTTGGGTTCCTGCTCCGGTTGCTGATTGCGCATGTCGAGTCGCAAAGACCCGTCGGCAAGTTCCACGACCTGTAGTTCGGTGCTTGTAGCGGGCGTGCGGGCGGTGCTGGTCCAGGTTTCCCCGTGATCGTCACTCACGATAAGAGTTCCGAACTGTTCATCTTGTCCGATCCCCAGCGGTATCAGCAGACGTCCCTGGCGGTCCTGTATTCCGCAACCCGGCCCGGTAGCTTTTCCGTATTCCTTGTTTGTATCAATCACATCGTCCGTAATGTCTCTTGGTCCGTCCCAGGTCAGTCCTCCATCATCGCTCCGCGAAACCAGCGTCCGTACGGCGCCCGGTTGCGCGTGCTCTTCGTAGCTGCCTTCGGGGAACTGGTTAAAAACAAGAAACACCGCCCCCGTTTCCCGATCGCTGACGGGACAGGGATTCATCATCGCGTCTTTCCCGGGGGCTTTTGCCACCAGCTGAAGAGGTCCCCAGGTACGGCCGCCGTCAGTACTGCGTTTCATAACCATATCGGTGGGACTGCGATCCCCGGCATCTCGCGCCTCACAGAAAGCCAGCACCGTCCCATCCGGAGCGACCACAGCGCCCGGAATCCGCATAATCGCCACATTATTTTCGCCTCGCTCAAAGACCGTCGTCGTCTCCATCTGCGACCTCCTGAATTATATATGTTCTCACTGTGCAGCAATCAGATTCTAATTTGGCTCATTTCTGGTTCTTTGGTCATGCCGGCGTATCGGAACATCAACACTGATTTCGCTTTCCCCCTGCGCCCGGGCGACCGTCAGCTTTTGGAGCTTAATTTTCACTTCGGCGCTGCCCGTTGGAGTATCGATTCCCCAACCATTTTGTGTGGTCGCCCATTTCCCGGGTTCACTGTCAGGTCCGTATACCGCAAAGAGTGAAAGAACCGAACAACTGTCCGATTCTGTGCTGGCATCCAGATACGGCTCGTGTCGTTGCGGGAGAAGGTTGCCCATTCGGTCGCGGTTGTGCGGCGCCTCATACTTATGATGCCCGGTCGAAAACTGCAACTTTTCTCCCCCTGGGCTTATAATCCGACCGGTCAGAGCTACGGGTTCATTTCTCACGACGAAACAACCATTCTCATCAGGTTGAGTCGCGGTCTCCGGATGCCATCGGATGCGGATCATCCCGGGAGCGTCAAACTGCGCGGAGTCCAACACCACCACAATACCCGGCAGCAGGTGGACGACACTGCGTTGGACCGATTTTGCGTCTTCGTAGAGTTCTGTCGTGTCCACTGTCCAGAAACCTCCCCGCTGATTATCAAAATGACCCCGCACGATGTGTGATCGGTGGTTGCCATCCCAGATGAGCTCCTGTTCATCGAACGTCAGGACGTTGTGTCCGCTGCTGCTGAAATGATAGTAGTTTTGCTTGCCGCCTCCGGGATAATGAACTTTGCCCAGATCCCGGATGAGGCGATGTCCATATCCCCGGATTGTCACCTGCCCGGCATCGGGATGGGTATGATTAATCCCGCCGTGTCCCGCTTTTGCCACCACCACACAGTCAGCATTTTCCTGATCCCAGCTGGTGCGGCTCGACACGATGCCGCTATGAGCCGGGAAAATTCTCCCGAGCGGATATCGCTCGGGGGTCGGCGCAGACACTTCGAGCGTCGCATCGTAATACAGCAGTTCAAGGATCGGATATCGCGTCCCGTCGTTGGCATGCTGCAGATAGTACCACTGCAAAACAGGATCCCGCGTTGCGGCGGCAACGGCCGGGAAGAAAGAGGCATTGAAACTTGCCGGTCTGTCCGGCCCGCCATCGCCAAACGGGACGATCACGCCGGGCGGAACCGTAACGTACATCTGCCAGATACAGTGCTTTTTGAAAAACCGCAGTTGCTCGGAAACGTCCCCATAATTTCCGAAATAGCGCCAAACCGAGAAAAAGATTACTGGAGCCCCCGTGCTCCCGGCATAGGCCGGGTTTTCGTTGAACTCGCCGTCGGGACCGTAGCGTTCCAGATACGATTTCATACGTGGCATGGCCAGCTCTATGAGACGCTCCGACTGTTCATGATCTTCAGCGAGCGCCATCCCGCAGATGCCGAGTCCACCCACGATGCAGGTTGTCCAGTTGTTCATCCGATCGAGCCACCACGGTTCATCCTGAATGGCACGAAGATAGGGCTGAATGCCGCGGCGATCAACGCCCTCGACAAACCACTCTCTTTGCGAATCGGTCAGCATTGGATGGAGCCAATCGAAGGCCAATCCCAGGTCCCGACAGAGCATCCCCGTTCGCAGGTCCGCATCGAAACCCATTTGCCGGCGGTGGTAGATATCCTGCCATTCCGGCCATTCGTCTTCATCGAAGAGACATTCGACCTGGCGCAGCGCTGCGTCCCCATACTGTTCCTCTCCGGTGAGAAGCGCAGCGAGTGCACATGCCAGCACACGTCGCCCCGCGGCATTTGTGATCACATACTCGCGGTTCCCCTGTTTGATATCCTCCTCCGAGCGCCCTTCGAGCGGGGTGTAAGCCGTCAGCGGATCCGCCGTTGCCGCTTCTTGCGCCTTCATTTGAACCTGTTCCCACAGCCGGGCGGCATGTCCCGTTTTGCACGCTTCCCGCAGATCATCAACAGACCGAAATCCCTGCTTTTGCTTCGCTTTAACAAGCAGTCGGGGGTGACCTCTCATCCCGTCTCCTTTGTAAGCTGTTATTGCTGTAGACCTGAACGGGCTTGTGCAAAACCTGTTGGGGCTAAAACCTTGCTGACAATGTAACAGAACCTGTCACCCGGCAAAAGTGCCCTTTTGAAACGGATTAAGCCCCGCAGCAATCTTCAACTTGCTCTGTGCTGGCAGAGACCTTTCTAACAAGGGAAAGCGGCAAGTTGCTCGGGTCTCGCATATGAGAAGTCCGGGCCTTGCAATCACGGAAGAAATCTGTAGAATTTCTCCGTAGTTTAACTCAAAAGGAAGCCGCCAATATTTGGGAGCCGATTCTTCAACATAATTCCTTTCCGATCCGACACAAGTGAGGGAGTGCCCGGTGCGGATAGCGGAAAACTAAACCGGTTATGCAAACTGACCAAACCAGAAACCCGCGTGGTTCTTTGCGCGTAATATTAATAACCCAGGGGATTTCACCAATCCTGGAACCTTTCTTACAATCCCAACACAGCGTTGTCGGCATCGTTGAATCAGCACTTCGAAGTTACAGAAAAGTACCGTTGCTGTATCGTTTTCGTGGTTTTCTCAACGGGGTCCTCAGTGCAATTCTATCTCAACCGAAAGACCTGCGTAGTTTCGCCCGGACTCACGAAATCCCTTATTTTTTCCTGTCAAAAGACAACAATTCGGATTTTGGGGACTGGCTGCGGCGAAAAGCGCCCCACGTCGTTGTTGTCTACAGGATGTCCCAGTTATTAACAGAAGACATTCTTGATATCCCGGAGCACGGTTGCATCAACCTGCATCCCGCATATCTGCCCAAGTATCGTGGTCCTGTACCGGGATTCTGGCAGTACTATGATATGGATTTGTGTCCCGGCATTACTGTCCACCACATAGACCCCGGTGAAGATACCGGGGATATTATTTTCCAGGAAAAGGTGGAGATACCTTTGGGATCAGATCACCAGGAATTGAGACGCAAACTGGTAAATCGCACGGGACCTGAATTACTGTTAGAAGCCGTCAGAATGCTTGCCAGAGGAAACTGTCCGGCACAACCGCAGCCTGCAGAATCGCCCACCAGACGGGCCAGACTGTTTGATCTTTCCGAAGTCAAACATCTTATTGACTGGGACGTTTGGCCAGTTGAGAGAGTCTGGCATTTTCTGAAGGGAGATTTCTACGCGAGGAAAGCTCTGCTGGCGTCAAATCCCGTTCCGGGGATCATTTATACACTCGAAAGTTACCGAAAAACCTCTGATAACACAAGACCTGGCAGGATTGAACGGAAAAACAATCAATATATTCTTGGCACAAAAGATGGTGAAATCATTCTTTCTCGCCACTTCAGCATAGGGAATTTCCTCATAACAATGGCAAAAAAGGTGATTTTGGTGCTGAGATGGTGTTAATTATTCCCCCAAACGAACAGATAGTATTTCCGATGGGATGCCAGTAGCAAAAAAAGATAGTCGTAGCTTTTAGCTCTTTCGTTTCGACGACCCGGCAGTTATTCCAGCCGGTACTGCAACCAGCGAAAGCCGGGCGCATCTTCAACCGAACATGCCAGCGCCCCATTTCCCTTTTGGTCTTGCCATTCCTCACCGCTCATAACGTCTTGCCAGACCACTGAATTCTCTTCCGTAAGGTACAGCGGCATTGTCGCGCAACTTTGACCGTTTTTCAGCTCACGAAATACCACGACGTAACCTTCCTGGGTTTCCGGATCATGACACTGAAAACCCGTCCACGCACCGTCGCATGGCTCGTCCCCAATCGGGAAGACATATCCCCGCGCCATCGCGTCCCTGTGCTCCCGCCAGGTTTTCATCACTATTCGCGTCTCCTTGCGTGCATTGCCTTTTAACAGGTGCGTTTCCTGGAAGAAAAGCGGCAACCCGACTACCGATATGGCGGCACAATAAGCGTGAGAATATTCGGAAGAATTCCGGATATCCGGATCGATTTTGTCAACATCCTGAACCGGGATTTCGATCTGGTTCAGGTTAACATAATGCGCCAGGTGCCACGCGTCCCGAAGGATCAGTCGCGGGGTATAGGCAATGTGGTGAACGCGGTCGCGGTCGTATGTCGGTTTCCGGTTCGAGGTGTGAAGGCTGCCGAATTCCCGGCCGAAATAATATCCGAGTCGGGGGGCGTTTTCCGTCACGTCCCAGCTGATTTTCAGTTGGTAATCGACGTAGCCTGACGCCCTCTCAATCTTTTTCACCACGGCATCCATTGCATCACGCGTGGGGAAATTGAGAAAATCGACTTTCAAACCGGTGAACCCGCCCTGCTCCAGGTTTCGGATTATTTGTTCCAGAGTGGCCTGCGCGCCGGGTAACCAGAGTTGCAGTTCGACGCCAGCTTTTTCAGCTTCTTCCCGGATCGTTGTCCAACCGTTCGGAAAACGATCCGGATTTGGCCGCCAGTCGTGATCGAAAGCGCGATCCAGACCTTCAGGCGGGAACTGCCAGCCATCGTCGATGGCGACCACATCGATGCAGAGGTCCGCGCAACTTTGTATCTCTTTCAGCACGTTGTCCTGTTCGGCCGCCGCACGTGCCTCATCGCCCGGATACCGTGTGCCCCAGGTATTGGAGCGACTGTAAACCTGGTTCTCCGGATCCGGCTGAAAACGCGCCCGATCGAAACGTTTCAATGCCAATTGTCTTTCGCCCTCGCCCCCTCGGTATGGAATGCACCAGTTGGCCCACGCACCCCGGTAGCGGTCATGGGGCATCCAGGTTCCGGTCTGCCCGTAATTATTGCCTTTCAAACCCAGTCCTGTTACCTGAATACGATCTGGTTTCAGGACAAATGCGCCGCTCTCGATGCCCGGCTGATTGACGCATTTGTGGGATTCTTTCACGAAAAGCAATCCGCTACCGTTACGCTCAAGCGAGAGCAAATTGGCCCAGTCGTAGACTTCACGGTTCCTTCCGGCAAGCTCACCGGATCGGTTTTCGCGTCGCATGATCGGCGTATCGTCGTGATTCCGATGTTGGGGATCGTTGTAGTAACCGATCGCCTCACGTACCGATTCAGCCGGATCCAGCGCCAAAGATTCGGCGTACGACTGCAGGAGATACGAAGGGATTTCATGCTTTTTGAAGGGCCGCAACGCTCGAACATAGAGTTGCGTTCGGACTCCCGGCGCGTCCGGATAGACTTGAGCCCTGTAGCGTATCTTCATTTCGGAATCCGGGTACAGAAGCTCGGCCGTTGCCACCACATGCGGAGAATTCAGACGGGGATTGTCGATTGCTTTCACGGTAAACCCGGCAAGTTCACCCCTGCTCTCCGGAGTGATCAATTCAAAAATGTACCAATCACAGTCCGTTTCCCGCGGATCGGTTTCGACCCAGGTTGTGTCGCCGTTTCTGAGCAATACAGTGGCCATGCCGACGTCTGTCAAGCGCAAGCGTCGTGTGAAATCGCCGCATCTCACCGTCAAATTATTGCCATCCCACTCCGCAGTGGCATCATCGAGCGACGCTGATTGTGGTTTCTTATGCATACTCCTGCATTCTCCTGCTACTTGCAATTTAACTAACGGAAAAGTTAATCCCCACGAACGAGAAACGCAAGGACAGGCTCATTTCTTCGAAAAGAGGAATGTATAACAAATCCTTTTCCCGGCATAATTGTTTAACGCCGCCCGCATATCATATTGTCTTCTTCCTCTCTTCTTTTCTCCCATGGATCGGGACCGGCGCATCGGGAGGAACTGTCGAAAGTCCCCCGCATTTTCACGTTTTTGTCCCTGCTCCCCGATGTTTCCCGTCCGGAATGTCCTCAAGATACACTCCATCATCTTTGAGAGCTTTCTGTAGTTTGCTCGCCGGGACCTCATGCATATCACATCCACCTTCCAGCGCAAGTGCTGCAGCCGTCCCTGTGCCCTGTCCCATCACCATGCAATGGGTTTGAACTCGAACGGAGGACAGACCACGATGGGTTGTTGATGCACACCGGCCAACAACCCCCAGATTGATGATCCGGTCGTTCAAACACATGTCAAACGGAATGTGGTAACTCGTGCCCTTTTCAAGCATTTCCCTGTCAGGGTCACTGAACGTCGTATGACCGCTGCCCTCAGGATCGTGAATATCAATCATCCAGACACCATGTCCGATGGCGTCGGGTTGTTTTTCAGCGTTTAAAATCATATTCGCGGGCGTCTTTTGCCTTCGACTTCTCCGATGCAACAAAAGTTTGCAGAACCAATTTTACATCATATCTGTCAGTACCTCTCTTCGCAAAAAGATCATAGCGTTTGCGAGGGCCGACGACGAAACGGCCATCAAATTTGAACGAGGCTGCTGTCACGTTACCATAGAATCTTTGTTTTCAGGTTTCTGGACACGTTTTAACTGTTTGCATATCTCGTGCCCGGGCCTAAAAAATGAAACCCGGCGTGAAGGAAACAGTTCGTTGACCCAGTCACCCAACATAGTTTTCATAATGACGGACGATCTGGGCCCCTGGAAAGAACGCAATATTGAAATCCCTGATCCTGAGTTTCCAAACCTTGATATCGATCGTATCGACCGCATGACGCGTGAGTATCACGCCAGCGTCCACAGTGTGGATCGGAATGTCGGACGGATTTTGACGTTTCTGGACGATACCGGCCTCGCGAAAAATACCGTTGTCATTGTCACAAGCGATCAGGGATACAATATGGGCCATAACGGCATATGGCATAAAGGCGATTGGCGAGGTCCCCAATTCGGCAGACAAATTGCCGGGGCACGATCTTTTGCCCTCCCTTCAGAAGAATCGGGCCGCGGATCAGGACAATCCTATTTTCGCCCAGCATGACAAACTGCGCTGCTGCCGGACTCCGGAGTGGAAGTTCATTCTCAATCGCCTGGCGGATCAGCCCGACGAACTGTACAATCTGCAGCGTGATCCCGCGGAGCATGATAACCTCATTCAATCGCGAGACGTGCCCGGAGTGTCCGATGTCTACCGAACACTCAAATCGGATCTGCTCGGCTGGATGAAAGAGATTGAAGATCCGTTGCTGGCCAGTTGAATGGTCGACAGCACGGAAATCGAAGATTTCCCAGAAAACCATTAATGAGCACTGGAGGAATAAGAAAGTGTCTGAGAACAAACAATCAAATGGTGAATCGCTTCCAGAGGTCCAATGGATCGGGGACATTGATCGTGACGACGTTGCGTCCGATCTGCCAACCCTCCAAAACGTCGAACGGACGATTGTCTACCGCGCGACGCCGGAAACCGGAAGCTACAGTCATCATGGCTACATCATTCTCCATAACAACACGCTTTTCGCCACTTGGTCGAATCACGCGAAAGACGAGGATGCACCCGGTCAACGGGTGCTCTGGAGCCGGTCCACGGATGAGGGCAAAACGTGGGCGTCCTGGGAGGAGCTGTTCCCGCCCCGGGACGAGGTTAAATCCGGCGATGAACAGGATCACAAAAACGACCGCATACTGATTGCCAACGGATTCGGCGTGGCCGATGGCGAGCTGTATGCTGTTGCGGAAGTTCACGTGCTGGAGAATCGCAGGGGTATCGGACGTCTTGCACGGCGGACCTCCCCCGACGGGAGTGTTGGCCCGATATTCTGGGTCCATGACGATCCTCCGGAGCCTCTCAATGACCGTCCGGCGTACCCCGATGCGACGGATCCCGAATTCACAGACAAAGCCCAAAAGGTCAGCGAATGGCTGGCTCGTCCGGAAAACTGGCCGAGCTGGGAGTTTCTCAACCATCAAAGCAGGCCAAAAGCCGCCGACGGTCACCAGATGTGTGAACCCACTCAGGCCTGGCAGCTGGAAGACGGCACTTGCGTGCGCCTGTACAGGGATCTGGGCGATCCACGTTCGGGCATGAATTACGCTCAGTTCAGTTTCGATAACGGATCGACCTGGACGAAACCGGTGCAGACGAATTTCCCGGATGCCTGCTCGCGTTCCGCTGCGGGACAGTTGCCCGACGGAACGGCATACGTTATCAACAATCCCGGTCACGGACGTGACCCGCTCGTGATTTCTCTGGCTGAGGATGGCCTTACGTTCGACCAGCACGCGGTTATCGTGGCCGACGC
The DNA here is from genome assembly GCA_046538485.1 of Candidatus Brocadiia bacterium. Lineage (GTDB taxonomy): Bacteria > Planctomycetota > Brocadiia > SM23-32 > SM23-32 > JBKHIT01. The sequence goes on from JBKHIT010000047.1 coordinate 30,590, forward strand.
TCCTCCCAAACGATATGAAGGTCGCTGGAAAGGCATTGGATTTCAGTACCCACGCGCTACGGTCGCAGGTGACAATTTGTTCGTGATCTATTCGATCAATAAAGAAGACGTTGAAATCGCCAGAATTCCACTGGACGAGTTGGAAGAGCTTAGCAGTACCTCATGACTCCGAAACGTTTTTAAACCGAACGAAACCATATGACTCCCGATAAAGAATCAGTCCCGCGCGTGGATTGGACTCGAAAAGTACCGGTCCGCTACAGGGCAGATGTTGGAGTGATCGGAGGTGGCATAGCGGGCGTCTGCGCAGCCTGTGCGGCCGCCGATGAAGGGGCATCGGTCGTGCTCGTGGAACGTTTCGCTGTCACCGGCGGAATGATGACAGTCGGAGGTGTCAATAATTTCTGCGGGGAAACGGCCGGACAGGGCGCGATCTTCGACGAAATTATTGGCGGCCTCGAAGCGTTTGATGCCATTGTGCCCTATCCCGGTCCTTACAAACATTTCGAAATTAAACGACCCTTCGAACACGAGATCCTGATGGTCGTTCTCCAGGAAATTATTCTTAAACACGACGTCAAACTGCTGCTGCACACAAAATTTGTGGACGTCCAGATGCACAGTGACCGAATCGATGCCTGCATTCTACGTGGCCCGTCTGGTCCGGAAGCCCTTCGCGCTGCCCAGTTCATCGACTGCACCGGGGAAGCGGAAGTAGCGCACCTGGCCGGATGCGAGACTATGAAAGGACGTGCCTCGGACGGCCGACAACTGCCGATGTCCATGATGTATTTTGTGCGCGAGTTCGATGACGCAAGGGGAAGCTGCCAGGTGCCTGAGGGATGGTTCGATACGATCAAGGGCCAGGGCGAACTCCCCATGACCAGCATCTGGCCCAACGGACCCCATAGCACAGCCATCAAAGTGAAGGTCGCCGACGGCGATTCGACCGATACCGAGAGTATGACGGAGGCCGAAATCCGGGGACGCCGGCGTATGATGGAAGTGCTTGATTTTTACCAGCGGGTCGAAAATATGCCATGGCATTTCGACCACTGTTCCCCCATCATCGGTATCCGGGAGGGCCGCCGCATCGTGGGAGATTATGTCCTGACCGAAGAAGACGTCCGGGCGGGACGACATTTTGATGATGGCGTGGCCGTCGGCCGGTTTTACATCGACGCGCACGATCCCACAACCGACAAACGCGTTGCGCAGATCGAGTCGAGAGAAGATCGCGTTGTGCCGCCCTATCATATTCCGCTACGTTCGCTCCGCGCCCGTGACAGTTCCAATTTATGGATGGCCGGGCGCTGTCTCTCCGCCGAAGAACTCGCCATGGCCTCGGCACGTGTCGCAACTTCAGGCGCCATGATGGGCCAGGCCGCCGGCGTTGCGGCCGCGCGCGCTGCAGAAAATGGCTGTTCATCGCACGATCTGGATGGGAGCGAAGTCCGCGAGCAACTCGTTGCGCACGATGCCAAACTTGATATTGCGGAAATAGAGTGATCATCGCAAGCACGTCGTTTCTCCGGCACCCCGCTCGAAATACTCTCGCGACTTTGCGGCTGCGAAAAGACGCGATAGGCTTTCCAATTTTTCTGCTAACAAAACAGTCGTTCGAAAGGCAAATGATGTCAGAGATACGTTATGCCGTTGTCGGTCTGAACCACGGGCGGGGCCATGTGAAATGCGCGCTCGAATCCGATGATATTGAACTGGTTGCCCTGTGTGATCGTGACGAAAAGGTTCTGAATAATGTCGGGGAAAAGGATTTAAAGCGTTTTACACATTATGGTGAACTCGTGACCTGGGGCGAGTTCGATGCGGTTGTTATTGCCGTTCCTCCTTCTCTCCATAAAAAGTTCAGTCTCCGGGCCCTGGACGCTGGCAAACACGTTCTCGTTGAAAAACCCCTCACCGATAATCTGGAGGACTCATACGAGCTCAAAAAGGCGGCCCACAACGCCGAAACCGTTTTTCAGGTCGGATATTGCGTTCGTTCCAGCCCGCTGATTCGGCGGCTGCGGGAGATGATCCGGTCGGACCAGCTCGGCCAAATCACGTCGGTGTGGTTCGACATGTTCTTAAAATATCCTGGAGGGAAACAGGATTGGCGACAAAGCCGGGAGACACGAGGCGGGAAATTATTCGATTGTATGCCGCACTATTTTGACGTCATGCAACTGTTGGCAGGCGCGCGATTCGAACGCCTGAGCGCTTTCGGACATGAACCAGGCAAGACGGGTGTAAACGCCGACCGTATTCCGACCATCGCATCGGTGATGCTTGAGTATCGCAACGGAGTGAAAGGAACGCATCTTTTGAGCGGGGTAACGCCTGTGACCGGCAACAGCTCGCATTTCGGCGTCGCCGGCACGCGCGGGATTGTCTACGGTAATCCGTGGGATCCCGACGGTGCCGGCTCGCTCGAATGCCAGCTCGAGGATGGACTCTATCAGAATACCATAAGAATCAACGGGGATATGGCCTCGCGCGGACATCTCGGCTTCCGCGAACAACACGAAGCGTTCGTGAGAATCATAAAAACCGGGGATGGTAATCCATGCACCGCCGATGAAGCGTATGAAGTTGACGTAACCATGGAAGCGATCGACCGGTCTCTGACAACCGGGAAGACGATTTCGCGGGAAGACATTCTATTATGATTGTTCAGCGGTCGAGATCCATCAGGGAAAAAGCGCGGTGGTAGATTTCAGATACCACGCTGGATTAGAATATTTTCTTCTGGGTTTCCCCCTCAGCATGGGCTCAGCAATAAGCCTTGAAAACATTTATCCAATAACACCTCCCAAGAGCAAAAAATAATGAGTTCAATTGGCAAAAAACCAAATTTTGTCGTGGTTCTGGCCGACGACCTGGGCTATGGTGATCTCTCGTGTTACGGGCGAGAAGATCTGAAGACACCCAACCTGGACCAGATGGCGGCTGAAGGAATCCGTTTCACGGATTTTCACTCCAACGGAGCGGTATGTTCCCCAACGCGCGCGGCGCTGCTCACCGGTCGATATCAACAGCGCGCGGGAATTGAGGGGGGCTCTCTCCAAAGACGAACCGGGTCTACCTCGAAACTCCGTGACGCTTCCGCAACGATTGGACGAAGCCGGTTACAGCAGCGCCCTTTTCGGAAAATGGCATCTGGGCGACCGCATCGAAAACAACCCGATTCACTACGGTTTCGATGAATTCCGCGGTCACACCTACGGAGATTCCGATTACATCTCGCACGTCGACCGCCACGGCGATCCGGACTGGTGGCATAATTTAGAACGCGAAGAAGAGGAAGGTTACAACACGACGCTGCTCACGGATCACTCAGTCAGGTTCATCGAGGAAAATACTGATAGCCCGTTTTTCCTCTATCTGGCCCATTCGGCCATTCATTTTCCCTGGATGGTGCCCGACGACCCGCCGCACCGGCGTGTGGGGACCGACTACACGGATTGGCACCCCGATATCGACGCTGCAATTTCCAAGCTCGGTCCACATCAAAACGTAGGTCCGGTCATCCGACGGATGATAGAAGAACTGGACAGAAGCGTTGGCCGCCTGCTCGACGCACTCGAAAGCACCGGACAGGAACGCGACACATTCGTGCTGTTCGCATCCGACAACGGCGGCTACCGTCACTACGCCGGTTTGCATGCGGGCGATATCTCCAGCAACGGCCCCTTCAGAGGTCAAAAAACCGATATGTACGAGGGTGGCCATCGTGTGCCGGCAATTATCCGGTGGCCCGGAATGATTGAACCGGGTTCCGAAATCGATGAAACGGCCTTGACCATGGACATCTTCCCAACGTTCCTCGATATGATTGATCTGGAGGAGAATACGGGAAATCCCGCGCTCGACGGCGTCAGCATATTGCCCCTTTTACTGGAAGGCAAAGCGCTTCCCCGACGGCCACTCTTCTGGAAAATGCGCGAAAGGCGGGCGGTTCGAGATGGAGTCTGGAAACTCGTGCAAAACGGAGACGGCGCGCCCGAACTCTACAATCTCGAAGAAGATATTGGGGAAACCCAAGATCTGGCACCGCAGAACCCGGCACGTGTTGAAAAGCTTGTGGGCCAACTCGAAGAATGGGAAACCGAGGTCGGCCCACGCTGAGAGCGCCTTAGTGTGCGAGCTTACCCGAGCCATTTGCGTCGATTGTAACGATTAGCTGTGCAGCAGTTTGCGAATAGGGCAAAAAAATTACCCAAAGAACGTGCTCTCAGCGGCGCTGAGGACTGTATGAGACCGCAGCACGCCGATTTTCATCCCGGAACCGCCAAAATGAAGATGTGCGGTGCGTATTCGGTGAAGCACGTTTCCCGGGAACGCAAACGTCTCGTCCGCGTCGACGGCGTGTGGGATTGCTGTTTGCCGGGAGATCTGCCGGCTGATGAGCCGCGTTCTGAACTCCAGCTGTCGGTAAGCCCCCGGAGCGGGCGTGGCAGAGGTAGCCCGGGGCGAAATGATGCCGCTGTTGGGCCGAACGAGCCCCGGGTTGCCATTGGGAAGCAGCCCAAAGAGGCGGATCGCCTCGCCGGAGGCGAGCGCGGCAAACTTGCCGCGTCGAACATAGTTCGCGCGCTCCGCCGCCACGTCCCCCGAATTCCTAACCCCGGGCTCTCCCCAACGACCCGGGATCGCCCGGGGGTACGTCTGATTCGGCCCTACGGGCCTCTTTTGGAACAACAGTCGGCAGGCTAAAGGAAAATGAAGGAATTTGCGCCCCGTCCGAGGGCTGAGTCAGCCGGGATTTTTGGGGAATGTTCGGCTGTCGGGCAGCGAAAAGACCTACAGCGCAAATTCCTTCTTACCCGAAACCCACTTGCACTTCCGCGGCGCAGTTTGCACACTGTAACGAAGTTGGAACAGTCTCCTCGTTTTTTGAACCCAACATTTTTTGCGGGTGTCAGAGAAAATGACTGCAGATAGCAATAAACCTAATATCCTTTTCATATTGTCCGATGATCATGGCAACGGCGATGTTTCTTTTCGGGACGGGCCTAACATCCAAACGCCCAACATCGACAGCATTGCCGAACGCGGCATGCAGTTCTCTCATTTCTATGCCAATTGTTCGGTCTGTGCGCCGAGCCGAGCGTCATTGCTGACGGGTCGGTTCCCCGATCTCGTGGGCGTGCCCGGCGTCATCCGAACCCATGCCACCGACAGCTGGGGCTATTTTGATCCGAACGCTACCACCCTGCCGGAAATGCTGAATCGAGCCGGCTATCACAGTTCCATCATCGGTAAATGGCACCTCGGTCTGGAACCCGAGAATAATCCGTGCCGGCGCGGATTCGATTTTTTCCGAGGGTTTCTGGGGGACATGATGGATGACTACTACACGCACCGCCGATTCGGCAACAACTACATGCGGGAGAACGAGAAAGAAATAGATCCCGAAGGTCACGCCACGGATTTGTTTACCGAATGGGCAATCGAAGTGCTTGAGAAAGAAGCCGAAACCGATGATCCTTTCTTCCTCTACCTTGCATACAATGCCCCCCATACGCCGATTCAGCCGCCCGACGATTGGATCGAGCGCATCCGGGAACGCGAGCCGGATATCTCCGAGCAGCGCGTGCATTATTTGGCCCTGGTCGAACATATGGATCACGGCATCGGACGCGTCCTGAAAGCCCTGGAAGAAACCGGTCAGATGGGTGATACGTTAGTCTTCTACAGTTCGGATAATGGCGGCAAAGAAAGTGTTGGAGCCTGCTGCGGAAATCTGCATGGGAATAAAGGCGACGTTTATGAAGGCGGAATCCGCGTCCCGACCTGCGCGATGTGGCAGGATCACATCGAACCCGGTTCGAAAAGCACCGCGACGGCTATGCTCATGGACATTCTGCCGACGCTCTGCGACTTAGTCGAGGTGGAGGTCGACCATGAGATCGATGGCCAGTCCATACTCCTCACCCTTCTTGGCCAGGATCAGAACCTGTCTGAACGATTGATGTACTGGGTCCGACGGGAAGGCGGTCAGGATTTTGCCGGTCTGGCGCAACATGCAATCCGGAAAGGCAATCTGAAATTGTTGCACAATCGACCGTTCCAGCCACTGGAACTCTATGATCTGGACGGTGATCCTCTCGAAGAAAACGACCTATCCGATGAGAGCCCGGATGTTTACAACGAGCTTCTGTCAACTCTCAGAGAACAAATCCGCAGAGCCGGGCACGTGCCGTGGCGGAAAAGCATTTGAGCCTGACGAACTCGCTGTAAGACCGAACCGCTGACTCTGGTATGTCTGATAATACAACCCATTTCGCACTTGCAGTTTTTCGTGTTCTTCTGACAGAACAAGGAGATCAAAACTATGCATAGCGTCTTCCCGACAGGAGTCACAATTTTTAATCCCGATGAATGCTGGAACGGATATACCGTTCTGGCCGGCGGCACGCTTGTCGACATGAATGGCCAGATTGTCAACAAATGGCCGACTCTGGGACATACGAAAATTCTCCCGGGCGGACACGCCCTCGGGGAAGAACACGGCGAACATCGCCTTGTCGAGCGAGATTTCGACGGCGAGGAGGTGTGGGTTTTCGAAGGAAATGCACACTGCGACCTTGAACCGCATCATGATTTTCAACGGCAAGGGAGTCCTGTCGGTTACTATGCACCGCACCAAAAAGCACAGAGCCCCGGGAAAACCCTCATGCTGGTGCGCACCGGAAAAGAATATCCCGATATCGCTCCGGGCAGCATCCTCGATGACAGGATTATCGAAGTCGATGAAAACTGCGAGTTTACGTGGGAATGGCGCAGCGGTGAACATTTCCATAATTTAGGGCTCGATGAAGCGGGCCGGAACATTATATTCCGTGGTTCATCGATCGAGCGGGATTACGACGGGCTGCACAGTCCGATGCACCGAAAAGATCCCTACGATTGGCTTCACAGCAACAGCGCCTCCTATGTGGGAGCCAATAAATGGTATGATGAAGGTGACGAGCGATTCCACCCGGACAACATTATCTGGGATAGTCGTGATACGAATACTATCGGCATCATCAGCCGGGAGACCGGCGAGTTCACGTGGAAGATAGGCCCGGACTACACCCGGCCGGAATTGAGTGATCTGGGACAGATAATCGGACAGCATCACGCTCATGTCATTCCGCGGGGATTGCCGGGCGAGGGCAACGTGCTTGTGTTCGACAATGGTGGGTTCGCCGGTTACGGTCCGCCCAACCCCGGCGCACCGACCGGTGAATACAACGCCGTCCGCCCGTATTCCCGCGTGCTGGAATTCAACCCCATCACGCTTGAGCTTGTCTGGGAATATTCGGCCCGCACGGCCGGCTACGGCTATCATCACCACGACGTTTTCTATAGCCCATTCATCAGCTCAGCGCAACGCCTGCCGAACGGGAACACATTAATCTGCGAAGGCGACCGTGCTCGGATTTTCGAGACAAATACCGATCACGAAATAATCTGGGAATATATCGTTCCCCCCGAACCTGGCAGCAACGGTCCGGTCACCTGCTATCGGGCATATCGGCTGCCGTACGACTGGGTTCCCCAGGCCGAGGCTCCGGACGAAAAGCCCGTGGTGCCCCCGGATCGATCTGAGTTTCATATCGAGCCTTCCGGATAATTGAAATTTCTCAAATGGCCCGACGTTGACCAATATTGTTAATGTATTCGATCGCGGTAGCCGCCCCCCTGTGTAAACTCTGCCTCACCACGTTGGTTCTCTATCTCTTAACGCTGCCGGTGCCTCGGGAGCTGCCATGACAGAATGATGCCACGAGAAACCGATCTGCCCCGACCAGGTAGCCGGTCCCCACTGATCACCCCATTTCGCATGACCATCCGCAAACAAGCAGTTTCCCCCCTGAGGATGCGCCGCAGTACCTGCATGCCGCACGTTTCCGCCCAACCCGGCAAACGTCCGCCCGTCCCATCCCGGCCAGCCACCATAGGCCGGGTAGGCTTCAGTACGCAGCGTTACGAGAGATGGGGCCGGGATATCGTTTAGCCTCCAGGACGGCGAATACAATCCATACAAGCCGTTCACCCAGTCTTTGGAACAACCTGACGGATGAAGCGGGGAATTCAAATTTATCGCCACCGCCACATCGGCCCGCCGCCACGGATTCAAATTGCTCGAATTGCACCACGATGCCCAGCTGTTCCGTCCGAAATATCCGCAGGAACCCGCATTGGCATGGCCTCGATACGCACAGTCCGGATCCGCCGTGCACCAGGGCGACATATCGCCGTATCCCTGCATGGCATAACCTCCCCCTTTTTGGCCATATTTATCGGGATCGTTGAGATATGGGCGGTAATAATCGGGACAAAGCCAGACATGGGCACCGCCTGTGTAGGATTTGAGCTGGTCCCATTGGGTATCAGAGGTTAACAGACAAGGCCTGTCAACACGCATCAGGGGTAGCCCTTCATTAAAATCCATGGCATAACCAGAATATGCCAGCCCTTGCTGTTTTATGTTGTTCATACAGACAACACGCCTCGCCCTGTCCCTCGCATCCTCCAGTGCGGGCATCAGCATGGC
>JBKHIT010000048.1:0-38733 GCA_046538485.1 Candidatus Brocadiia bacterium
CGCGCTGGCAGGGTACCACCATACATACGTTGATTTTTGTTGCGTACTGCGGCACGAGACATTTCCCGGAACCCCGGGATGTTGGCGGTACCGGACCGTGGGATGTGCCGCGCGCCAGCGGCGCGCTGTGTCATTCCGGAAAACGTCGGATACCGCACACTTTCATTTTGGTGGTTCTGGGGTAAAAATCGGCGTGCTGCGGTCCAACACAGTCCTCAGCGCCGCTGAGAGCACGTTTTTGGGGTAAATAGTTTTTTGCCCTATTCGCAAATGGCTGCACAGCTGATAGTTACAATCAACGCAAATGGGTCGGATTGTGAACGGTGTTCAATAAAGATTCTACCCTAACTGGGCAATAATGGCTTCCAATTATCCGTAAAATCCGGGCCAGGGGAGAAGGTCGCAGGCAAGAGTGTACCGGTTAAGCCCGGAGATACCACTTCATCGGTCATCGCGATCCCATCGCGCGATGGGCGAAACAATCCTGCTGGGCTCCGTAGCCCCGCGCGGAGGAGGCTCGTCGTTTTGTGGTGGGCCTTCAGCCCATTTTTTTTCAATGCATACCTTTACCCCAGGGCTCCGAGGGCCTGCGGCCCTTTCAGGGCGTGCGATCGGCGATGGTCAGCTTTTTGCGAAAGAGCAAGCGTAGCGGAAAAGTCGCAGGCAAGACACTTGCGTTCTTAGATCCGGATTTTCAGGGAGAAAGCTAAAGAGATTGCCCGCCGGATCTTTGGCCGTTGGTCGCTACCGATTATCACACCGCAAACTTCCTCCGATACAAAAAGCTCGCCGGGCGGGCATGTTTTGTCGCAATTTTCACTGCGTTTTTTGGCCCTGCTCCGGCGAGCTAAAAGTGTGTACCGTACCAACTTGCCGTCTTCAAGCTGGTGTTCTGGGTAAATTTTATACGTGTTTTATCGGGGCCACCCGATCAGCTGTTGTTCAACAGATAAAGTCCGGCGTTGAGATATGTGGCAAAGAGAACCCATCCCAAATACGGCCACAGCAGAACAGAGGCCAGTCTGTGCGAGTTCCAGAACACAAAAATCATGGCCGCGAGCGTGATGTCGATCAGCGCGATATCGACCAGAGCCCACCCCGGGCTCTGTAGACCGAAGAAAATGCTTGTCCAGCTGAAATTCGCGGTCAGGTGGACGAGTATTAGACCGTAGACAGCATAGGGCCGATCCGCCCATGTCTCTCTGACATACAGGAAAAGCGACACGGCGATCATAGCATAGAGAATCGTCCAGACCGGGCCGAAAATCCAATCCGGGGGAGTAAGCGGCGGTCTCTCCAGTTCGGTGTGCCAGGTATTCATCTATGGAAGTCCTTGAGTTCACAGTTCAATCAGCAGTCACTGTGACTCAGGATTTGTCTCGTTTTCCCTTTTTTCTCGGCTCATCATCCCTGGCTATGTCCAGGCCGACAAAACCAAGAAGAAAATCGACGATTTCCAGTGGGTTGATGCCGGCCCGAGCGGAGACGATCCCCAGAGTGGCTCCGGCCTGCAGGTCTGTGGCCGTGTTGAAAGGAGACAGCCCGAGTTTCCCCTTGTCCAGTTTTCTTCTTTCGAATGGGAGCCAAAAACCGACCCTGTGAAACTTTTCCATACCTCCCGCACCTCCCTTTCTGGTTGTGTCAGCGATATAGGAGGCGAAAAACGGGTTCTCGGCGCCGAGCCTGTTCGCAACGATAACGAGGGGGAATGCGCCCTCCATCTCCGACCATTGCCCCGAAATGTCTCTGTTCTCGTGTCCGACTCTGTAGGTGTAGGACATAAGGCCGAGGGAGGGGTGTGTGAGGTCGCCGATTTTGACATCGGCGCTCAACCCCAGGCCGACGCCAATCGAGAGGCGACCACAGTCTTTTAAATCAGCGATGCGATCACTGGCGCAGCCGGAGCCCAGCAACAGCAGCGCGAGAACAGCAATACCTTTCTTGATTCCGATCATTTTCGACCTCTATTGGCTATTATACAGATTCTACCCTTGTGTGGTGGCAAAAGGCCGGCTCGTTACTGGTCGGCGTTCATTGTCTTACTGGCGGTTTCGTAGGTGAATGTCCTGTACGATTTCCGCCGCCAGAAGGGCGACAGCAAAACGCCTGACCACGAAACATGATGAGGGCCATCGTCTTGGATAACACGGACTTTCTGACCGACAGGCATATCGCCTCTGAATTTGACGACCACCTGGATTGTGCCTTCAAAAAGACCTTCAAGTAGAGCATGGAGGGTCAGGGGATTTTCTCGACCAAAGTGGATATGCCACACATCAGAGAACAATATGTTGTCGCTCCTGGAAACCGTAAGGCGAAAGTTACTGCGGGTTCCTCTAACGTCAAGATGGACAAAATCCCCCTCCTCGCAAATCGTGAGAGGATATTGCTCTTTCATTGTTGCCAGAACAGCTTGAATTTCGTCGCACATATTTCCTACTGCTAACAGGGGCTTTCTAACCTGCATTAACTTTTACGCAAATACTACCTGTGGAGCGGCCTTCATTCAAGGGTTTCTCCGTGCCTTTTGGGCCAGTTTGCGGCACGCCGGACAATATGCCAGGGGCATCAGGGGGATTTCGGCGGCTGAAGGCAAACACGAGGGGGGCATTATCTCAGTGCGTATTTGGTTTTCGCCTTGATGGCCTATCTGAACACACGCAGTCCGGGGATAGCCTGCTTCGACTCTTGCACGCTTTCCCTGGTGACTTTCGTATGTCGCAGGTGAAGCCACCGAAGATTCGACAGCTTCTGTCCTCTGTGTTCTTGCAACACTTCCGGTGTCCATGCACTTCTGATAACGAGAGAGAATAGGACAATCCCTGCAAGGAGTGCTTTCCTCAGGAGCAGCGACCATCGGGGATTGCTGCGGGACAAGACCACGGGAGGGCCTTCTGCTGGTGGTTTTACCGGTTGACTCCGTTTCCTGAGATACAGGAGCAGGATCAGACCACACACTGCCATGGCAGCGTTGAAATACTGGTTGCGGCCGATCCCAAACAGCTCAGCTCCGTGCTCCCGGAAACAGTCGCAGAAGATGCGAAGGAAGCCATACCAGAAGATGAAATGGGCGGTCATGTGACCCGTTCCCGCGCGAGAGCGTCGCATCACCAGGAGCAGTATCGGAAGCAGGAGAAGATTTTTTGCGGATTCATACAGTGTGACCGGGTGACGAAACCCCTCGATGCCAGGAAATCTCACTCCCCACCACAAGTCCGTTGGTGTACCAACGATTTGGCCATTGACAAAATTTCCCAATCGGCCGAGTGCAAGCAGGAAAGCGCCCGGGACAACAATCTCATCCGAAATACGGAGGAAGGTGTTCTGCTGACGACGTGAGAATGTCCAGACTGCAATTACTCCGCCCAGCAAAACTCCATGTGACGCCATGCCGCCCTGCCAGTAACTGAACAGCTCTGGCAGATGGTTGCGGTAGTAGTCCCAATGGTAGATCAGAATGGCAAACAGACGTCCGCCCACAAGAACTGCCAAGCTGCATAGAATGGTGAAGTCATAGATATCCTCCACCCTCCAGCCGAGCGCCTGCCGCCGCCATCGAAACCAGCCGAAAACCCCGAGGAATCCCAGCGCGTAGGCCAGACCGTAGTAATAGCAATTGATACCTCCCACGCGCAACAGCACCGGATCTATTGTATGAATGAAACCGTGGTCCATTGGTTCACCCCATAGCGCTCACGAAAATTCTACTTCGGTCGACAGGCAAAATCAAGATCCGGGCCAAAAAACAGCGCATAAAATCTGACAACTTGAAATCACTGATCAGCAACAAGGCGAACGCTACGTTAAGAGACGATGGGATTTAACGGCTTTTTCAAAAGGAAGATACAGACATCCTCCGGGATGGTAGCACTGGCGGGAAATGGTGAACACTTCTTGTTGTTGTAAAATATTACGATCACACAACATGCGCTGTTTTACATGGCCTGGATCCGTGCGATCTTCGACTGCTCTGCCCGGAGGTCGGGGTTTGCACTGAAAGACTATTTTGCTGATTTGTTCAACTGGGTCCAGCGGACAAACTCGACGGGTTTGGTGAACGAAGTTTTGTCGGACGGGACTTCCACTGTTGTAACTCGCATGGTGTGCGGATCACTGTGTTTCAGACCCCATCCCCTTCTTGCCGAGCCAGAGACGTATTCTCTCGTCGATTTGGTCACGAATTTCCCGGAATTTGCCCAGCTTGTCCTAATCCGGGCCCTTATACTGTGAGGGATCCTCGAAAGGCCATATCAATCGCTGCCTTACGCCCGGCCAGCTTACGGGACATCGTTCGGCTGTTTGCCCCCACAAGATAATGACATAACCTGTGGCCACGGATACCAGATAATTTTCCATATCAGTCGGTTCCTGTCCCTTCATCCCGATCCCCTTCTCTTCCATGACGCGGCGCGCCAGCGGGTGAATCTGCTCCGCCGGTTCCATTCCCGCGCTGTGCACTTCAAAAAACTCATCCCCGTAATGACGCAGCAGCGCCTCCGCCATCTGGCTGAGACAGGAGTTATTAGCGCACAAAAACAGGCCCCGTAGTTTGCCGTTAATCGAGCAGATTCCTTCAAAAATGCCGAGAAAGGAAGCGATTCTAAACGAAATGTATAAATATTGTATGAGCCTGGAACTAGAGGTGTGTCAGCCGGGCTACAGGGGAGTGGCCTCGTTATGCGCATCGGCGCGGAGGGGTATTTGGACGGATTCTGTTGAAAGCAAGGTTACTGATGGCATGTCGCTCGGCGTTCAATAGAATTTGCATCGGGGTCGGGAATAACTATATTGAACAGTGAGTTAAGAACCCGGTGGCGATGGAAATGAGCATTTGATGGGCAAATAAGGTGGATTTGAGCATGAGAAAAGTGCTAAAGACAGCGGGCAGGGCCTTTTTGTTCTTCGAAGCGGGAATAACAAGCTGTATTCCATGGTTTCGGGTTCTGCTGCGTGCCATACCTCTCCTCACGGCGGGATATGTACTGGGTCAGGAGGCAGAAGAAAGTCGCTTTGCTACAGGGGCCCTTTTGGTGTTGAGGAATCGCGCCAACCAGCCGAATTACGAACGTCCCAAGAGAAAAGCCGAAGCATTTGATTCGAGAGTTTATCTCGACGAGAACAACGGCGCCAGTGGGTATCTGAAGGCAATCCGAGAAGTTAGGAAGGGGGATGCGGGTTCTGACCGAAGCGTGCGGGAAATTATGAAAGATTCGGGTGACAGCGCACTGGTCCAATGGCTCCAGGAGAACCGGGAGCCCATCGAATATGCCTTTGAAGCATCAAACTGCACGGAGTGCCAGTTCCCGATCCAACCCACCGAGGATCTTGTGAATGAGCTGAGACCGCTGATCCGGGCGCTACGGGCCAACGCAGCGGTTCTTGTAGCTAAGGATAACTTCGGCCGGGCAGCGATCCTTTCGGGGAGAAGCCGCTTAAGATGCTGAAGAAAGAAGATCATCTTATCATTTATTCAGTGGGGCCAGATGGGGAGGATGATAGGGGACTCGGCAGTTTCTATGAAGAAGCATTCAGTGCCTTACGTTCGTCGGATGATATTCCGCTTGTGTATCCGGGGGCAGAATCTGACGTTAAAGCCGGGGCCGCACCGGCTGTTGAGAAGGATTCTTTCCACGAAGTTCATTAGGAAACGAAATCGGGGCGACCAGCCGATACAGGCGGACAAAGCCAGCCGCCGAGGAAGCCGCTGGAATCCAGCTCAGTATTTTCAGACAAAGCCTGATCCTGCTGGCGGGGATTCTGTACAATGATGGGTGCTGAGCATTTGCGCATCGCTGGGTGCGCCTTTATGATGCTGTCTTTTACGGCAAATTGTTTCACTCACGCGACGTTCGAAAGGACCCAAGATGGTTGAACATTTGAAAACACTGCTGGTTGGTTGCGGCGGGATGGCGGGGGCATGGCTCGATGTGGCAAGCAAAGACGAAGATCTTGAAATCGCGGGGCTGATGGATATCCGGCTGGAGGCGGCCGAAAAACGGCAGGAGGATTTTGAACTGCCCGAAGCGGCCACGTTCGACGATCTGGAGGAGGCACTGGAGGCGGTGGAACCGGATGTCGTCTTCGATTGTACGGTCCCCGAGGCACATTACGAGGTGACGATGAGATCCCTCCAGGCGGGTTGTCACGTGATGGGCGAGAAACCCCTGGCGGATTCCATGGCACACGGCCGGGAAATGGTGCAGGCGGCACAGGACGCGGACCGTATCTTTGCTGTGATGCAAAATCGGCGTTACCTGCCCACGGCACCGGCGATGGCCGGATTGGTCCAGGGCGGGCAGCTTGGCAAAATCACCACGGCGAATGTCGATTTCTACATCGGGGCTCATTTCAGCGGTTTCCGTGTTGAGATGGACCATCCGTTGTTGCTCGATATGGCCATTCATACGTTCGATCAGGCCCGACAGTTCATCGGGGCCGATCCGGTTTCGGTCTACTGCGAAACATTTAATCCGGAAGGGTCCTGGTATAAAGCCAATGCGTCGGCGATGTGCGTTTTTCGGATGACAGATGACATTGTTTTCAATTACAGGGGTTCGTGGTGCTCGGAAGGTTTCAACACCCCCTGGGCCGGGAGCTGGCGGGTCGTGGGAGAGAAAGGTACGGCGTTGTGGGCCGAAGATACTCCTCGCGCGGAAGTCGTCGAAGAAGAAGAAGGTTTCATGCGGGAGATGGTTCAGATAACCTCGGACGAATCCGCTCTGGAAGTGACCGGTCACGAGGCCTGTATCAACGAATTCCTGCAGTGTGTGCGTGAGGGGGGCTGTCCCCAGACGGATTCTGAGGATAATATCAAGAGCCTGGCAATGGTCTTCGGGGCGATCGAAAGCAGCGCCAAAGGCGAGCCGGTGGAGATTGAAGTGTAAGGTTTTTCTGCGGATTTCGCGTCTGCGAAGCGGAAGGGTTACAAGCCTGAATCGTACGGATCCAAGCCATATTAAACGGTGCATGCCGGTAAGAATTTAGACCGAAGATCCAGCTACACGGTCATTGCGAGTTCATCGAAGATGGCCGAAGCAATCTCGTCGTTCTTTTGGCCCGATACCGAGATTGCTGCGGCACCCCGGGGGGGGATGTCTCGCAATGACATATAGGCATGGGGACTGAGGGTAAAGAAGGCTAAACAAACAGGCATCCCGTTCAATGCGGCGTTTCTTTGAATATTTTGGGGAAGGCCCTTTCCAGTTCTTCCACTCTCTCTTCCCGATTGTTGTCCTGGAAGTAACGTCTGAGATTTGCGGCGACGGCCTTATGCGTTTTTGAGTTGCCGAACCGGTTGATATCTGCGAGGAGTTTTTCCAGGTGATCCGAGAAATCGAGATCTGCGAGCAAGACCGCCGCAAGTGCGGCTCGTCGAGGGTGGTCGAAACCGTCGGCGTCGCGAAGTTGCCTGAGCAGTAGTTGAGCTGCTTCCCGGCGGTCAATTTTGGCCAGATTGACATAGGCGTCCGTTCGTTCGGGATGTTTGCGGATGAAGGCGGTAAGATGCTGCCGGGCCTTTTCAGCGTTTCCTGTCGCGAGGTAGCACTCGCCGAGCACGCGGTCAGTTTCTAGCGCGCCGGGGGTCCATCGATCGACGATGCGGTAGTGGGCAAGCGCGTGTCTGCACATTCCCAGACTTTTGTAAATCGCCCCTAAGTGGTAGTGTCGTCGGCTGGCTTCAACGGGACGCACGAGGCGCGGTTCGGCACGGCGGACCACTTTTTCGGTCTCTTGAAGGGTCTTGTGGAGTCGGGGGAACCCAGGATGCTCGTCGTAAGGTCGTTTCATGCGATCGAGCGCTTTCTTGATCCCTTCCGTGTAAGCACGGACTCGGCTCACCTCGCACATGCTTCGATAACTCCCGTAACCCCACTGCCACCAGGCCCAGCCGATGACAAGGATAGCAGCAGTTCCGAGTATCCAACGGCTTTTTTGATTCCGGGAACGGACTTCCTCTCTACGGCGCTCAGGGTGGGTCGTTGCGGCAAGAATGCCGAGGAGGAGCCAGAAGGGGAGGGCGAAGTCCCACGTGTAAAGGCTTTTGCCGAACGATGCCTGGACCAGGAACGAAAGCAGGCTACTCCAGAGAGCAAAGCCAAAGAGCTGTCGGTCGAAACTTTGGCGGCTCAGGTAACGATAACTTTTCCATAGGACGTAGGCGGGGATGGCGAGATAAATGAGCAGACCAAATATCCCCAATTCCAACCATACTCTGAGATATTCGTTGTGCGGGTGCACCGTCCAGGTGTTGCGCATGTATTGGGATTCCCGGGCGCCGGGCAGTTCGTAACGATAATACTCAGAGGCAAAACCGCCGAGCCCCCGTCCCATCATTGGTTTCTCAACGACCATGTCGAATGCACTACTCCAGATGACGACCCGTGCCCAGGCGGTCGTCCTGGGTTGAAGAACTTTTTCAAAGGCCTTTTCTCTGGTGAAAGGGGCACGGAATAGAAGGACCATTCCACCTAGCGCCAGAACCACAAATCCCGAGGCCACAAGCTCTTTCCGGGGAATGGGTAAGAGGCAAAGAAGATACGCCCCCGCAGCGATACATGCCCCAATATAGCCCGCGAGGGAGTCGGAGATAACAAAGATGAAAACGGGGGCCAGGATGGCCAGTACGAGCAGGGAAAAGGTGAGAACTGTTTTCTGAACGCCAGAGCTCTTTTCGCGGCCTTGCGATTTTTTGCGCAGGTGGTTAATTGCCACGCCCATGGTGATCAAGCACGCGCAGACAACGATACTGGGAGCAAAATTGACGTTGCCATACATGAAAGGGCGCTTGCGAAATATTGCTACCAGCCTGGGCGAACCGGTGCCTGCAAGCCAGGAACGCAAAACATGCTGCGACTGGATTATAGCGGCCAGAATCGCCGATCCGGCAAAAACAGTTGCGGGCAATTTGAGGGATTTGTTTTTGCGGAAAGCCATGTATGCGGCGGTGCAGATGGCGAAGAAAGTTGTCTCACGAATGAGGTACGCACGAGCGCCATAGGGCCAGACAGAACGCAAGCTTCCCAGGGCAACCCAGATGATGTAGATCAGGAGAAGGGCGGGAAAGATGGGTACGGTTTTCAATTTGTCTCGCCAGTTTGTCCACGATAGAACAGGGCGCCGGATACTAAAAGCTGAGGCGATGCAGGCTATGGTGAGGAAAATCTGCACGCCGAAATATTTGAAATAACTGGGATGATAAGGCTGCCATTTGAGCGGAAGATGTTCGCCGTAGCCCAGCAGAGCGGCCGGAATGCAGGCAATAACGGCCCATCGGGCGATTTGCCCGGGCCAATCGGGTTTTGTTGCTGATATTCCCGGGGTGGAGGCGTTCACGTTCCTGTCTTTTCCTCAAAAGTTCAGTTCTCAGCCGATAAGTATTGCTGAAAAAACGGGGAAACCGCATGCCCTACACTATAGAGCATAACGCCCCGGTGGCTCCAATGCCGTTTTCTGCTACAAGTGCTTGAGGGACGGAAGGGACCTGGCGGCGGGATATGCACAATTGTTTTTCTGAAAGGTTGCCGTCTTGAATGTCCCTGGTGGCTATAACCCGTCTGAAAGTCCAGCTAAATGCATGAAGTCGCAGGTTGAATAGGAAGGGCCCGGAAGCGTTTACTGACGGATCACGCGTGCCGGGCTTTGAAGGATATCTCCGGCGACCTGGCAGCGATTGGCCCAGCCCCATGATTTGGCCACGCACAAGAGATAATGGAAAATATACGGAAGGCGGCCGTAGAAACTTTTCCCAAGAATTTTCCCGGTTCCCCAGCCCGGCGCAAGAGGCAGGACGTAACCGGGGTCGAAAGGCTCAAAAGCCTGAAGCGCCTCGCCACAAATTTGCCGAATAATGTTTTCTGCTGCGTGCCTGCCGCCGAGCACGGAAAATTGGACCGACATTCGCAGGGGGTTTTCGCGTCCCGCTGGAGTTGGGCCGGCGAGATCGCCGGCGGCGTAAATTCTATCGCACCCTTCGAGCTTCAGGGAGCTCTCCACTTTAAGCCTTTGGCCTTTGGTCGTAGGGATATCAAGCGATTTTGCCGCCGGACCGGGGCGCACGCCAGGGGTCCAGATAACCAGGGGATTATCGAGAGATTCTCCATCTGTTAAGGTTGCGTTTTGGTCTTCAATTGACTCGATAGTAGTCCCGGTTTTCACTTCTATGCCGAGGCTTTGCATTAAAGCAATGGCCCAGTTCCGGACCGATTCAGAGACGTTACGCAACGGTTTGGCCGCTTTTTCCACAATCAAAACACGGGCAGCTCCATTACTATTTCCGATTTTGGGGCCGGAAGCCATGCGCAGCAGGCGGACGATCTGTCCCGCGATTTCAAACCCCGTGTAGCCGCCGCCTACGACAACGATGTTGCCAGAGGACGTGCCTTTATCTGATTTCCATTTTTCGATTCGCCGAAGCAATTTTTCGCGGATTTGATGGCCTTCTTCCACCGTTTTGAGGCCGATCGTTTTTTGTGTCCACTTGTCCTGTCCGAAATAATTGGTCTCACAGCCGAAAGAAAGTATCAGAAAGTCGGTTTCGATACGATTGTTTTCTGTTTTTATTGCAGGCGGATTGTCAGAAATGGATCTTACGCAGGTCTGGCGAAATTGGAATCCGAGTCTTCGGCAGAAAGGGCGCAAAGGATACATTACAGAAGACGAACGGATACGGCCGGATATTAGATCGGGTAGAAGCGGGGCGAAGATACTGGCATGCGATTTGTCGACCATGACGACATCTATGTCGGCACCGTTTTGCTTCTGGTTAAAGAGTTCAGTGGCCGCAGAGATGCCCGCGAACCCGCCTCCAACGATAAGAATCTTTGCGCTCATTCAACGATCCTCCAATATGACCGGGGATGCCGGATTCCGGGTGGCATCGCTGATAGGGATACAGTTAGACTATAATGGTAATGCGGCTAAGGTCCAACTGACTCTGTTGTACCCGGAAAGGGGAGCGCGATGATCAATTACCTGACGCTATTGCTGATCAACATGGTGGCTGGTTTGTGTTTGCTTGGAGTGGCTGTTTTGGTGGGCCTCGGTTCGGAAAAGGCACAAAAAATGGCACCCGGTTTGGCGCTTTCAGGTTTGGTCGCTCTGTTTTTTGGTGCGGCCATTTGTCTGACCTGGCCGTTGCCCGGCAGTTTCAACATGGTATTCGGTGAACTTTCGGTTCTTTTCGGAGCCGTTCTTGCCGGGGTTGGAATTTGTTTATTCCGCAGGTGGGATCTGCAATCTGTTGCTATTTATGGTTTTTTCGCCGGAATTGTCGCTGTTGTGCTCGGGATTGGGATTATCCATCTGGAGCTGACACAGAAACCACTATTTTCAGGAGTTGGTTTTATCCTGACCGGGCTCGGCGGAGTACTCTTTTTGCCCCTGTCGTTTAAACCGGAAAATCTGATTTTGCGGAGTGTAGTCTCCGCGCTGCTGTTGCTATCGATGTTGACCTGGGCATTGACAGGTTACATGGCGTACTGGAGTCACCTGCCCAGGTTTTCGGATTGGACCCCCGATACAATGCTGGAGAGATCGTCGGCGGAATAGGTGACCAAAAGGGCTATGAAGTGCGGAGTACGTGAAGTGTCCGGGGGTCAGCGCAGATCATATTTTTCGATTTTTCGGTAGAGGGTTCGTTCGCCGATCCCGAGCAATTCGGCGGCCTTTTCCCGGTTGCCATCGACCAGCTCAAGGGTGCGGGCGATGTGTTCGCGCTCGACATTTTCGAGCGGCTGACCGGCCATGGATTCCATACTTCCCCTTTCGGGTGCAATACCGAGTTCGCTCTGGAGATATTCAGGCAGATCGTCTTCTCCCAGTTCGTCGTCCGTGGTTACGACGATCATATGTTCCAGGCAATTTCGAAGTTCCCGGACATTCCCCGGCCAATCGTACTGAAAAAGGAATTTTTTGATTTTCGGGCTCAGTCCGTGGACAGATTTACCGTGTTGTTCGGAGAGATGTCGAAGGAAATGATCGGCCAGCAGAGTGATATCGGATCGTCTTTCGCGCAGTGACGGCAGGTTAACGGTAACGACATTGAGTCGATAAAACAGGTCTTCCCGGAAAGAATTATCCTTAATTTTTTCCTGCAAATTACGGTGCGTGGCAGCGATCAGACGCACATCTATACGGATTGGATCGTTGCTTCCGACGCGGACGATTTGGCCGTGTTCGAGCACTCGAAGGAGTTTTACCTGGCTGGAGAGGGGCATGTCTCCGATTTCATCGAGGAACAATGTACCGTGGTCGGCGTACTCGAACATACCCACTCTTGAGCTTGTTGCGCCGGTAAAAGCCCCTTTTTCGTGGCCGAACAGTTCGCTTTCCAGGATGGTTTCTACCAGACCGGCACAATTAAGCGGGACGAACCGGTTATTACTCCGGGCGCTGTTATAGTGGACTGCACGGGCCACCAGTTCTTTTCCCGTGCCGGTTTCTCCCTGGATGAGCACAGTAGCGTCGGTTGCCGCGGCCTGGCGTATCCGTTCGAAAACTTTCAGCATCGGCTGGCTATTGCCGACGATATTTTGGAGACGGTAGTTTTCGCTTACTTCTTTTTGGAGGGCCTCACGGTCCCGATGCAATGAAATGTATTCGGCGGCGCGGTCAACAACAATGGAAAATTCCGTATGGTTGAGAGGTTTGTGAAGGTAATTGGTCGCACCTTCGGACATGGCCTTGACGCCTGCCGGTATATCTTCGTCGCCGCCCAGGGCAATGATTTGAACCTCTGGGCGTGCACGACGTGCCTCCCGTAATATCTCCCAGCCTTTTCCGTCGGGCAGTGCCAGATTGACGATGACAACCTCATGATTTCCGGAGGCCGCTTGTTTGAGCCCTTTTTCCGGTTCGGTTGCCACCGTGCATGCGTGGCCCATCGCTTCCAGCGTCTGGGCGATATTTTCAGCGACCGCTGGATCGATCTCGGTGACGAGGACATTCACGTGGTTTTGCATATGTCCTCCTGACGCTTACGTCCCTGTTGGCGAACAGTATATGTCGTAACCGAGGATGACGGAGTTTCGTCTCGGCCCGGGGATATGTTAGTCGCCTTCTTCTTCTTTCATCGCCGCTTTACGGCTCAAACGGATACGGTTGCCGTCAATTTCAAGGACTTTGACCTTGATTTTATCGCCGACGTCACAGATATCGGTGACTTCATCGACGTAACTATCCTCGAGCTCGCTGATATGGCAGAGCCCGTCGGTGCCGGGGAACAATTCGACGATAGGCCCGAAATCTTTAACTTCCACGACCTGTCCTTCGTAGATTTTTCCGACTTCGGCGCCACCACCGGCGAGATTTTTGACGTAATCGACAGCTCCGTCGACATCACCTTCGGCGTCGCTTGATATTGTGACCGTTCCGTCATCTTCGACTTCGATATTGCACTCGAAATCTTCTTCGAGTCTTCGGATGGTTTTACCACCGGGTCCGATGAGACTTCCGATATTTTCGGGATCGATTTGGAGACGGTGGAGTTTCGGGGCGTATTTCGAAATTTCTTCGCGCGGCCGACGCAGGGTCTCGAGCATGATTCGAAGTATTTCAAGTCTCGCATCCCGGGCTTTGGTAAGGACATTTTCCAGGATGTCGGGTGCAACCCCCTTCATTTTGATATCCAGCTGAAGGGCCGTGATACCTTTCTGGGTCCCCGCTACTTTGAAATCCATATCGCCGCAGTGATCTTCAACGCCGGCGATATCGGAGAGCAGAATTGATTGATCATCCTCGACAACAACCCCCATTGCAACCCCAGCGACCGGATCTGAGATAGCAACCCCGGCGTCCATTAAAGATAGTGTTCCCCCGCATACCGATGCCATTGATGAGGATCCATTTGATTCCAGCACATCCGAGACGAGTCTGATAGTGTATGGGAAATCATCAGGATCGGGGAGAACGGCCGATAGGGCATGTTCGGCCAGCTGGCCGTGTCCAATTTCGCGTCGCTTCGGACCGCGGGGTCGCCAGACTTCGCCGACGCACCAGCCGGGGAAATTGTAGTGAAGCATGAATTTCTTAGGGTTTTCTTCCACCAGCGGGTCGAGGATTCTCTGTTCATCTTCCACGGTGCCGAGAGTGGTTACCACGAGGGCTTGTGTTTCCCCGCGGGTGAAAAGGGCTGAACCGTGTGTTCGCGGCAAGGCCGCGACCCGGCAATCGATCTCTCGGATATCATCCGGGGCTCGACCATCGTAGCGGGTGCCCTGTTCAATAATTTGCTTGCGGATAATTTCTTCTTCGAGCGTCTCGAATGCGTCATTGATATCGTCTTCAGTGGGAGCTTCTTCCTGATCTTCGGCGCAAAGTTCTTCCACGGCGCTCTGTTTTATTTTCCGAATGGCTTCACTCCGTGCCAGTTTTACGGAAGTGTTGCTGGCATCAGCAAGTTCTTCCCCATATTTCGAACGCACCGTATCTGTGATCGCCTGATTGGTTTGGACGGGATTATAGGTTCGGTCCGCTTTCCCGCACATCTGAGCCAGTTCTTCCACCGCTTCGACGACGACGGTATTGGCGTCCTGGGCCAGGTTTAAAGCGGTCATTACGTCTTCTTCCGGGATAATATCGGCGAACCCTTCAACCATGACCACAGCATCAGACGTGCCAGATACGACAAATTCGAGTTCGCTATTTTCCCGAGCTTCTCTCGTTGGGTTGAGGATAAATTCATCTTCCACAAGGCCGACGCGGGTAGAACCCGTGGGCCCCTCCCAGGGGATATCGCTTATCTGAAGGGCGGCTGATGCTCCAATCATTGCGAGGACATCGGGATCGTTCTCACCATCGGCACTCAGAACACAGCAGGCCACCATAACTTCCTGCTGATAATCGTCGGGGAAAAGGGGTCTTATGGGCCGATCAATAACCCTCATTGTGAGGATCTCTTTTGTTGTCGGTCGTCCCTCTCGTTTAATTATACCGCCGGGGAATTTGCCCGCCGCGTATTGGTTTTCCCTGTAATCAACGGTCAGTGGAAAGAAACCAAGATCTTTCTCAGTGCGCTCCGCCGTGGCCGTTACTAAAACAACGCTTTCACCGTACGTTACAAGAACAGCTCCATCGGCCTGTCGGGCCATATCTCCACTTTCAAAAACAAGCTTACGTCCAGCAATTTGCTTTTCCACTTTCGACGCCACAGCAAAATACCTCCATTCAGCGATTCATTTTATTTCAGCAATCTTTGCGGGTCGTATCCGCAGGACTACACTCTCTTTTCGTCACATTCACTTAAAACTATTGGACTCTTCAGACAGAGACCGGTCCACAGTTTGCCTTCTGGACGCCATCAATTAAGCAACGTTTACGTTGGAACAAGTCAAGACAGCACCGGTCCCTGTTCAGGCGCTTTTGTCTTGTGCGAGCCAGAACGCTCCGGCTGGCATTGTTAATAACAATCATTCACTTCCGGAAGGAGATTCGGTGCGGGGGGATCACTTCCTTATGCCAAGGTCAGAGATGAGATTTTGATACCGTTCTTCGTCCTTCCGCCTCAGATACTTCAGCAATGATGCACGCTGGCCGACAAGTTTCAGAAGTCCTGTTCGTGATCCGTGATCCTTTTTGTGTTCGCGGAGGTGATCGGTCAGGTTTTGAATCCGTTCCGTCATAAGAGCTATTTGTACCTCCGGCGAACCAGTGTCGTCCGCATGCAACTTAAAATCATCAATTATTTCTTGTTTTCTCGTCTTTTCCATCGTCAGTATTCAGCCAACCTTAAAGAATCTCAGAATAAGGCGCTTACGTCCCGGTTCTTCAAAACTGTTTTCGCGCTTACCGCAGCACAAAACGGTGCGCTCGCAGCTCATGCTCTTAATGTGTCCGTTTCTCGTGCGCCAGCATAAGCCATCTACATTGAAACGACATTGCGAGACGGCTCAGCCGATGCGTCAACATCGCTTTTGGCCCGAAGGGCGGTGGAATGTTCTACTCATCCTGCGTTGAGCTGTCAATGACCCCCACTCCGGGAGCTGATATTCTATTACACAGGGTAAACAAGCACAATCACAAAGACACGCAAACCGGTCTCGATTTTCCGAAAGGCTGCTGACCCGGGGAAAATACCAACCCTGACGAGACTATCACCATACCAAATTCTGTGCGCTTGTGCAAAAGGATAAAACGTCCTTAGACTTGTAATTCTTTTTCAACCGCGGCTTCGTAATCGTCGAGGCGCCGGCTGAGAATGGGTGAAATTTCTTCGCCCGGTTCGATGCTGAAAGGCTCAATCCCGAAGATGACGAGCTTCCTGGGACAGGCTTCGATTTTTCTGGCGAGCCCAATGATCTCCAACAAATCGGCTTCGTGAAGGGAAAACCCCGGCAGTTTTTTCGCCGAGCGGACCTCTTCATCGGAGAATCTGCATAGCGTCCCCGGTTCCGAGTCCATTTTAGCGCAGTCGACAAAAACCGCCTTTTCTCGGTGGGAGATTGTGTGAAGCAGTTTCATTCCACCGGTTCCCGCTTCGAAAAACTCGACCTGTGGTCTGGGGGCGCTTTTTTCCTGGAGGTTTCTCACAACCCGAATACCAATCCCTTCGTCTGAGAACAGGATATTGCCCAGACCAGCGACAAGGATCGGCTTGATGATTTCAGACGAATTCGACATCGAGATAGTGGGTTGAGCAGGAAATACACGGATCATAAGCCCGCACCAGCATTTCCATCATCAACCGCACATCCTCTTGATCCTGGTCGATTATCTCGGGGACGAGCGCTTCAAAGTCTTTCTGGATGTTGCCATGGTTTTGATTTGTCGGGATCGTGATGTTCGACCCGACGCAGACGCCATCGTCATCAAATTCGTAACTGTGGAACAGGATTCCACGAGGCGCTTCGCAGCACCCAACACCCCATCCGGCTTTCGGCGTGACATCGGGTGCTTCGGGTTCAATTCCCGTTTCCAGGAGTTCATCGATCAATTGAAGGGCGTGTTCGGCGACCTGGGCGCATTCGACCACCTGAGCCACATTGTTCATATACGGGTTGCAACATCCCGGTTCGAGACCGAGCTGCTCGGCAACTTCTTGCGCGAGCGGCAGAAGCTGATCGGCGTTGATATTGTAGCGCGCGAGGGCGCCGACGGCGTATGATTCCCGATGCCATTTGGTCCATTTGGCGGTGGATTGTGGGGAGACGTATTCGTTGGCGACGCTTTCGAATTTTTGAACGGGCAGCGTATCGTCGGTATCGGTGCTGCCGATATCGCCGTGATAGAACGTGTAATATCCGGCATCAGTGAGACCGATATATTCTGTCGGGCGATCGAAATCGGGGATGCCGCTGGCCAGTTCGCCGACCGCTTCGACGACGGCTTTGAGGTCAGGGACCCGGGCTTCAATCGCGCTTTTCAGGTAACGAAGATCGTCCTCGGTTGGCAATTTTCCCCATCCGCCCGGTCGGAGCGCGACCGGGTGTGTCATTCGTCCACCGATAACCTCCATGATATCGTTGCCGAGTTTATGAAGGCGTATGATGGTTTTGACCAGTTCCGGGTGTGACGAGGTGAGGGGCACAACCGATTTCGCACCCAGCAGATCGGGCGCGACCAGATAGCCGACATGGAGCACGTGGCTTTCGATCTGTTCCCCGTGGAGCAGCAGCAGGCGCAGTTTTTCGCTTTGTTCCGATATTTCGATATCCATAGCATCCTCGATCGCTTTTGTAGCAGCGAGGGAATGCGTGCAGGAACAAATCCCACAGATCCGGCTTACGACAGTCTGGATATCTTCGTAACTCCTTCCACGCACCATAGCTTCGAAGAAGCGGGGTGCTTCGGGGACCTGCCATTCCACTTTGTGGATTTCGCCATCCTTTGCGCTGACTTCTATATTCCCGTGTCCTTCGACGCGGGTTATGTGATGCACGTTGATGTCAATCGTGCTGGACATTTTGTATCTCCCGTTCCGTGTTGAAAAGGAGGAGTTTTTCTTCGAGGTCCTCCATTGTTTTTCCGTATTTTTCCATTACCTCTTGAGCGGCGGGTACGTTGGGATCATCGGCCAGGCCCCGGCATCCGAAACATCCGCGTTCGGCGGCGGGACATGGCGCTCCACAGCCCGCACGTGTGACAACACCGAGGCATATTTCGCCATATTCATAACGGCAGATTATACCCCGGGATTTGCATTCCACACACACCGGGTAATCGGGGATGACGGGTTCTTTGCCCATGGCGAGGCAGCGTGCGACGTAGGTGAATTCATCTTTATCCATGGGGCAACCATGGACCATGTAATCGACATCGACGATTTCTGGGACCCCTCGTGTCGGGGCAGTATTGAGGTGCGGCATATCGGCATCATCACCGTAGACGCATTCCTTAACGTCGTCGAGATCGAAGTTATTCTTAATCCGGTTGACGCCTCCGATCGTGGCGCAGGCGCCCAGGGCCACAACGATATCGGCTTTTTCGCGGATACGTTTGACCCGTTCGACATCCTGCGAGCGTGTTATTGAACCTTCCACGAGAGCAATATCGAAATCGTCGCTTTCTTCGGTCATAGCTTCGCGCCAGGTTACCGGTTCCACGATCTGGATCAAGTCCAGAATTTCCTCTTCGAGGTTTACGATTTGGAGCTGGCAACCTTCGCAGCACGCGAAGTCAAAAATGGCCACACGGGGTTTACTCATTGAATGGCCTCCTCCAGTCCTTCAATGTCGGCGTATTTAAAAACGGGACCGTCCTGGCAGACATAAATCCCGTTGATCTGGCAGTGTCCGCATTTACCCACACCGCACTTCATGTGTCGCTCAAGGGAGAGAAAGATGTTTTCGTTTGCAAAAGCCATCTCGAAAAGTTCGAGCAACACGAATTTGTACATAACGGGTGGACCACAGACCATCGCAGTTGTGTTATCAGGATCGATTGATATTTTCGGCATGAGGGTTGTGATGACTCCGACGTTACCCTCCCAGTGATCCTCGGCGCGATCGACTGTGTCGAGATATTCGATGTCATCTCGCCGTTCCCACTCAACGAGTTCCTGCAGGAACAGTCGTTCGGCCGGAGTTTTGCTCCCGTAGAGGATAATGACACGTCCGTAGTCATCACGGTTATGCAGCACGTAATTTATGGCAGAGCGAAGTGGCACCAGCCCGATACCGCCTGCGATAAAGAGGACGTCTCGGTCTTTCATGGCGGGATCATCGACTGGAAATGAGGTTCCGAAGGGGCCGCGAACGCCCACCTTGTCACCGGGTTCGAGGCCGTGCATAGCCTCAGTTACATTGCCGATTTTTCTGACAACCATTTCGAAACTGCCGTTTTGCGTGGGCGATGAAGAGATGGAAAACGGGGCTTCTCCGATACCGGGTATGGAAAGCTCGCAGAACTGCCCCGGCATATGCCCGAGTTCTTCTCCGGATTCCATCCGGAAGCGGAAATACGCTTCCAGCTCTGTCATCGGTTTGGATTCGAGCACCTCCGCGGGCTCGGGGAGGTAAATATCTTTTACGTTTTCGTGACAGGTGCAACCCATTAGTGTTTCTCCTTCAGGCGATTGAAGACCTCCGGGGGATCGGCGATTTCCGCCACGCAAGCGGTAATGCAACGTCCGCAACCGACACATGCGCATTCTCCGATCATATCGGGGACGTATTTGCCTTTTCGATAATAACGATGGCGGTAACGAGCGGCCTTGTCCTCGCGGAAATTATGGCCTCCGGCGACGCGCGCGAATCTCATCAACTGACATCCGTCCCATGCTCTTTTGCGTTCACCGCTTTCGAGGTCGTAGTCGATATCATCCTGAACATCAAAGCAGTAACATGTGGGGCAGACGTTTGTGCATGAGCCGCAGCTGAAACAAAGATCGGCTTTTTCTTCCCAGATGGAATGATCGGTTGCGTCTTCCAGCAATTTCGGCAACTCATCCGGGTTCCATTTCAGATCGTGCTGAGCAAGTTTTGTCCGGTTTTTTTGGCCAACTTGCTCTCTGGCCGCGAGCTGTTCGTCAGTCGGTTCTGACGCATCCGCCAATCCGGCTATCAGGTCATCGCCTTTATCCGTCTGCGATTCGACAACATATCCGTCGTCGATTTTTGTCAACCGCACGTCGAAACCTTCTTCGACAGTAGCGGTGCCCATGGGGCCGGCGAAGACATTCTCGCTGACAGATTGCACATCGACCACTACGATGGTTGATGCATTACGTCGCGCCACATAATGCTCATCACAATTATCCTGAGTAAATATGGTGTCCATCTGGTTTATGGCCACCATATCGTAGGGGTGCACTCCGAGCAGGACGAAAGGTTCGTCGTCGAAGTTACTTTCAAATTCGGCGCCTTTGAAGCGAGCTATAACTTCCTCCGGTGGCTGAAAACAAACTTTGTTAGGAGGAGTTAAAGAAACGTCATAGTCAAGGCGTAGCTCCGAGGCGTCGGACAAGTCGCCAAAATCAAAACGGTCCCGTTTGGCTTGAGGGGCAATGACCTTTGTCTCCCGGATCAGATCATTTACCCAGCCAGCAAGGACCCCTGCATCAATCATCTTAAGACTCATAAGAGACTCCTGGCAGGAGACGGTAGACAGTGTTACAGTTTGGTGCGACGCTCCGACGTACAGGGAACCTGAGCCAAAGTGTCAACTGGGAGGATATGTTTTGCCGAGAAAAACGTCGCAATTTACGGTGAGTAGCTCCAGTTAAAAGTTGCGCTTTTACCATCGATTAAGCAGAATGCGGGATTTGCGAATTTGATCGTGGCATGTTTGACATTCTGGTTCCTAAACACATACCGCGCAAATTCAAAATACCACAGGGGGGATTCTGCGTAAGATATACATACGATTAACCTTCGTTTATTATTATAACAGGGTTTTCAAGGTACGTCGAGGAAATGTATGTCGGCCGATAGTGAAAAGCGAATCAGTAGCCTTCAGAAAGAAATTCTTCTGAGTCCGGGAGAGGTACGCCGAAAGTGCGCTGACCGACTCGAAGCATTTCTTGAATCGATGGATACCGATGCCGAGTACGCGTTTGAGTTTATCTATTATCGTATCACCGGTTTTCGTTCCGATGAATTGCCGGTAGAGAGCTGGCCTGGTCGTGAGATAAGACCTCATTTGTTGCGTATGTTGAATCGCATTTCAGACAGTGCCCCGACAGCTGCTGAGGATGTCCCGGAAAAACTTTTGACGGTCGAGGAGATTGCCAGCCGGTATGAGGTTTCTAAGAGAACGGTTTACCGCTGGCGGCAACGCGGCCTCATTTCACGGAAATACCGCTTCTCCGATGGCCGGGTCAGAACGGCGGTAAGGGAGAGTGCGCTTCTGGACTTTGTGGAAAAACGACAGAACGAAATTGAACAATCGAGTCGGTTCGCGCGCCTTGATGCGGAGGAGAGGGATAAAATTGTCGGTATGGCCAGAAATTTTGCGGGGGAGTCCGGCATTTCAATGACAGCTGCCGCGAGACAGATTGCCCGGGATCTGGGGCGATCTACAGAAACTGTCCGGCAGGTGTTGCACAAATACCAGGAAGATAATCCGGAAGCGGCTTTTTTTCAGAGCCGGAAAGAACCTTTAAGCCAATCTGAGAAAGAAGGAATTTTGAATTCTTATCGTAAGGGGCAAAGTGTGGAACGCCTGGCGGAGCGTTTTTGCAGGTCACGTTCGAGTATATATCGTATTATCAACGAAACGCGAGCCGAGGAACTTTTGGAATCGACAGGTGTTTCGGAAGGTTACATCGACGAGGACCTTTTCGGGGTTGAGAACGCAGAGGAAAAAATTGTCGATGAGGCCCGCCAAAATGGATTAAATGCCCGCTTCCGTTTGTACAACTACTTGAAATTCTCGTTTCGGAAGCTCAAGGGAAAAATTGACACCAATCGTTATGTTCCGAGCGGTCTTCTGGATAAGATCCAGATCCGCCGCGACGCCATTTTAGCTTTGCGTAGCGAACTTGCTACTGGCCAGCTTGCAACGGTTGTGAGTGTTGCACGCCAGCATTCAGGTCCACTGGCTCCCCTGGCGGATCTCCTTGCGGAAGGGTACCGCTGTATGCTCGACGCGGCCGACGAATTCGACTACAGGTCTGGAAAAGAATTCGGACCCTTCGGGCGCATTCGCCTCTTGAAAATGTTTGCGAGGACGGTGCCCCAGCAGAATTTCAATTCGCGAGTTGCAGCCGATTCATCAGCCGGACAAAGGCCAACGATACGGCACAAGATGCTTGAACCACTGGCGGAAACTATGGTTTCAACTCGTCCCCTTCTCTCGGCGGCAGCAAAAGAGAGGCTGACGGCCGATTTTGGAGTTTCTTTGACCCGTTTGCCGGAAGTTTTGATCGAGGTGGCGAGACAGCTGGATTTGTCCGAGGCACAGGGCCAAAAAACGGCGAACTGGGCGTTGGGCCGGAGGGGGGAGTAATTGCTATCAAAGGGGCCGTGCTGTGTCTGAACCGATGTGCTTTTGTCTCTTCATGGATTTTGCGAAGATTTTGGGCTTGATAAATCCGGCCCTGAAACGTTCGAGCATGTTTCATTTGCGAATAGAATATATCTTGCGTAACATACGCGC
The DNA here is from genome assembly GCA_046538485.1 of Candidatus Brocadiia bacterium. Lineage (GTDB taxonomy): Bacteria > Planctomycetota > Brocadiia > SM23-32 > SM23-32 > JBKHIT01. The sequence goes on from JBKHIT010000048.1 coordinate 22,531, forward strand.
TTGTGCGTTTGTTTTTCGGTTACTGGTTGCTTGCGAAGCATAAAACGCAGTTGGGAGTTCTACAGTGTCTTCTATCGTCCCATTCAAGGGGTTACGTTTTAACAGGAACCGGATTTCATTTATTTCCCGTGTTGTAGCCCCCCCTTATGATATTATTGATGCCGATAAAGAAGAGGAACTTGAGACCAAAGACGAACACAATATTGTGCGGTTGACTATGGGTAAAACGCCGCCGGCCGGTCGGCCAGAAGAGGCTTATGAGACGGCTGCTGCGTTGCTTTCAAAGTGGCGGGATAAATCTGTTCTGGTTCGAGACGAAACCCCCTCGATTTACATTGTTGAACAGACGTTTTCGATCAGTGGGGAAGAGTTTACTCGCTGGGGTTTTGTGGCAGGTGTTTTGCTTGAGGAACTGGGAGAAAAAAGTGTCTACCCCCATGAGATGACGACTTCTTTCTCACGCTCAGACCGCTACAAACTTGTCGAGGCATGCGATGCAAATTTGAGCCAGGTTATGTTCATTTACAGTGATCCCGACGGGAAAATCGACCAACTGGTTGCCGAGCAGCGTTCTGAATCTCCCATTTACTCTTTTTGTAATTCGGACGACGTAGCATACAGAGTATGGCAGGTAGAGGACAAAGAGTGGATTTACAGACTCGTTCGGGGAATACAGTCTCAGGATCTTGTTATCGCAGACGGCCATCATCGTTATGAAAGCGCTTTCAATTACTCCCGGGAAAATCGCTCGGAAGAAACCCCGCTCGGCTCGAACCTCATCGATTACGTGCCGGGCTTCTGTATTTCTGTGGCTAACCACGGCCTTCAGACTTTGCCCACCCATCGTCAGGTTCATAGCAAGATAGATTTTTCATCCAATAACCTGGTGAAAAAATTGCAGGACAGCTTTGATTTTTCCAAGTTAAATGTCAGGAAACCGGAGACAATCCAGCACGATTTCGATCATGCCTGTGCCGATCACGAATCGATTGCATGTATTTTGCCCGGTGAGAGGAATGTCTTACTCACGCCGACAGAAAAAGAAGAGCTGCGGTCACGGTTCCCGGACACAGCCGATAGCTGGTGGGAGCTACCCGTCAGTATCCTCCATTACGTGGTGTTTCCCGACGTGTTGAGCATTGAACCGGGCAGCGATGATGAAGCTGAGATGGTGAATTACATCCCCGATGCGGAAGAGGTTTACTGGGGGGTCGAAAGCGGAGAATTTGATATCGGATTTTTGCTCCCAGCAACAAAGCCAAAAGATGTTCAGCGTGTGGCAAGTTCCGGAGAGCGATTGCCGATGAAATCAACATACTTTTATCCGAAAATTGATTCGGGACTCGTAATCTATTTGCATGAGGAGCAAGTCGCCGAGAGGAAAGAATAAAATCGAAGGGCTGCGGAACAGTAGAGGAAAATATCAGCTTGAGCAAAGTTGGTCGAGCATCTGCTGGGCGGTTAGCTTGAGTTTCGGGTGGTAGGCCTCGGGTGAAATTTCGCAGAGAGGGACGAGAACAAAGCGCCTTTCGTGCATGCGGGGATGAGGGATTTGAAGGGCTGGCTGTTTAATGACTTCACTTCCATAAAGCAAAATATCAAGGTCAAGTGTGCGAGGACCCCATCGCACCGACCGCTCCCGCCCGAAATCCTTTTCAATCGATTGCAACTTTTCCAGTAGTGTTTCTGGGGCAAGTTGTGTTTTTACCTTCGCAACCGCGTTAAGAAAATTGCCCTGCGGAGGGCCCCCCACAGGTTCTGTTTCGTGAAATTCGGAGACCTTCAGGACATCTATACGGTCTTGTTCTTCGAGGGCACGGACGGCTCCTTCCAGGTTAGCCCGTCGATCGCCAATATTTGAGCCGAGTCCAATGAATACGATTTTGTCGGCTTTCATCTGCTCCCCTGCTCCCCGGTTTCAGGGAAAAGTTTATCGGTTTCCATTTGATCAAAGATAGCCCTGTGATTGACAGGTCCGTGTCCTTTTCCCAGGCGAAGTCCACCTTCAATGGCGGCCTGGACGGCGTCACGGGCAGTTTCAACGGCTCTGGGCATTTCGAAGCCCATTCCCAGTAAAGTGGCGATGGCCGACGCGTAAGTACATCCCGTTCCATGCGTGTTTTTTGTCGATATTCGGGCACGGACTATTTCATAATATTTTGTTGCACCGCACAGAATGTCCACTGGTTCTCCGTCGAGATGCCCCCCTTTAAGGAGGACCCATTTGGGCCCAAGGGAGCGGAGATTTTCTGCGGTTTCCCGCATCTGTTGGGGGGTTTCGATGGTGACTCCAAGCAAAGCCTCGGCTTCCGGGATGTTCGGGGTAATGATCGAGGCCAGCGGAAAAAGTTCTTCACGAAGCGCTTTTTCGGCTTCGGGAGCGAGAAGACTGTCACCGCTTTTTGCAACCATGACCGGGTCAACAACGAGGTGAGGTGCCGGGTGTTCGCTGATACAGCTGGCAACCGTGTTGACGATTTCGGCATTGGCCAGCATCCCGGTTTTTACGACGTCGACTCCGATATCTTCGATCACAGCTTCAATTTGAGTGCGGACAAAATCGGGAGGCACGTTGTGAATACCGCGAACGCCCGATGTGTTTTGGGCAGTGAGAGCCGTAATCGCACTCATGCCGAATCCGCCGAGGGCCGTGATTGTTTTCAGATCGGCCTGGATTCCGGCTCCACCCCCGCTGTCACTGCCGGCTATAGCCAGAATACGTGGCGTTTGACGGTGCATTTGCTGGTTCCTTTGGGTGCGAGACACACTTGAAGTCAAAGATATGAGAGAATAACATAAGCGTTTCAACCGCCTTTTACAAAGCACCGCCTTTTTGCTCCATCCCCGGGAGAGACGGGGTTAGCCTGTATAAGCGACTCGTCCGAGCTTTCCCTGGCGGGCGGAGAGCGCTTTTCTGCTTTTGGTTGTGAGATTCAGAGCGATCGAGCAGGAAGGACTTTGGTTCGGCGCTCAGCGCTGTCCCTATTGTGTATCGGGGTAAGGGCGTCTCACTCGGAAAAGAAAAAATAAACAATGTCTCTTATCGTGCAAAAATTCGGTGGTTCTTCAGTTGGAACGCCTGATAAGCTGCAGGCTGCTGCCCGCCGTGCAGTTGGCCAGAGTCAGGAGGGCCATCAGGTTGTAGTCGTTGTCAGTGCGATGGGCGACCAGACGGATGAATTAATCGCTTTAGCCCGGCAGTTGCATCCGGAGCCTGATCCGCGCGAAATGGACATGTTAATGGCGGTTGGAGAACAGATGTCTGTGGCCCTGATGGCGATTGCTATTCATGCTCTCGATCATGGTGCGGTGAGCCTGACCGGGTCTCAGGCTGGTATACGAACAGATAGCGTTTCGAGCAAAGCCAAAATTCAAACCATTGACACATCTCGTATCAGACAAGAACTTGAGAAAGATCAGATCGCCATTGTTGCGGGTTTTCAGGGCGTCGACGGCGAGGATAATATCACGACGCTCGGTCGCGGCGGATCGGATACGACCGCAGTGGCCCTGGCGGCCGCATTGATGGCCGACCGATGCGATATTTTTACCGACGTTGACGGAATTTATACGGCCGATCCAGATATTGTGCCTGAGGCGATTCGCATGGACTGCGTCGATTACGATGAAATTCTCGAACTGGCCAGTATGGGTGCCAGAGTGATGCACTCAAGGGCTGTGGAAATTGCAAAACGTTTTTCCGTCCCGTTCCGGGTTCGTCCCAGTGCGGGTGAAACGGAGGGAACGCTCGTGGATGAACTGAATAAGATGGAACAGGTTGATGTGCGCGGAGCCGCTCTCGAAACCGGCGAAGCGAAGATAACTATCCGGGACGTGCCGGACGAGCCGGGAGTGGCTGCCATGATATTCGGTGCGATCTCGGGCGAAAATGTGAACGTCGATATGATTGTTCAAAATGTCAGTGCGGCCGGCACCACGGACCTGAGTTACACTGTTTTGAGCTCAGATCTATCGGCGGCTCGTAAGATCTCAATGCAACTGGCGCAGGAATTGGGAGCTGGCGAGGTGGAGGTCGACGAGAACGTGGCGAAAGTCAGTATCGTCGGAATGGGAATGCGAAGCCACAGCGGTGTGGCGGAGAAAATGTTCGAGTCGCTTGCCCGGCACAAAATCAACATTCAGATGATCAGTACTTCCGAGATTAAAATTTCGGTCGTGATCAGTTTTGAAGACGGTGAACGAGCGTTGCAGGCGGTTCACCAGGCCTTTAAGCTTGGAGAAAAGAAAAGATAATGTTGTCCGGCCCGAGCGCGGTTCTGCGGCAATGATGATTCCTGCAGATCGGATCCTGTCAAGAAGATAAGAACATAATGAATACTGAACACCAACAAATCGATCTTTACGATACGACACTTCGAGACGGTTGCCAGGCCGAAGGTGTGTCACTTTCTCTCGAGGAAAAACTGCAACTCGCTGTGAAGATGGATGAACTGGGAGTTCATTACATCGAAGGTGGATATCCGCTTTCGAACCCGAAAGACGCCGAATTCTTCAAACGAGTATCAGACCTGGATCTGGAAACCGCCCGCGTGGCGGCCTTCGGCAGTACGTGTCGTGCCGAGACGTCCCCGGAAGATGATATCGGGGTCCAGGCAGTGCTGAATGCTGAAACCCCTGCCGTCACTATCGTGGCCAAAGCCTGGGATCTGCATGTGGAAAAAGTGCTCCACACCTCCCTTGATGAGAACCTCCGGATGGTGGAGGAAACGATTCGTTATTTGAAAGACCAGAGTCGAGAGGTGATTGTCGATGCAGAACATTTTTTCGACGGCGTGAAGAGCAATTCGGACCAGGCTCTCCTGGTGTTGAAAGTCGCCGCCGATGCCGGAGCAGATGTGCTTGTGCTATGTGATACCAATGGGGGAAGTTTGGTATCGGAAGTCGCCGAATGGACGGCCCGAGTGTGCGAGGAGGTAGATGTTCGGATCGGTATCCATTGCCATGACGACAGCGGTTTGGCCGTTGCCAATTCAATTGCGGCGATCGAAAATGGAGCGCGCCATATACAGGGGACTTTTAATGGATTCGGAGAACGTTGCGGCAACATGGATATCTGCGTGGCCGTCCCCATACTCGAATTGAAGACACCGTATACAACAATTGGCAAAGAGAATCTAAAGCAGATCACGAAAACAAGCCGGTTCGCCTACGAAATTGGCAATATGATGTTGCGCAAACGTCAGCCTTTTGTCGGTACCAGTGCGTTCGCGCATAAAGGCGGCTTGCATGTTGATGCAATGCTCAAGGATGAGCTCACATACGAGCATATTAATCCCGCAGAAGTGGGCAATGAACGCCGCTTTTTGATCGGTGAACTTTCCGGGCGCGCTGCGGTTATCAAGAAACTGGAGCGCTACGACTTGACCCACGACGGCGACGTTATGTCGCGGATTCTCAAGCGAGTCGGCGAGATGGAAAACGAAGGCTACCAGTTCGAGGCCGCTGAAGGTTCGTTTGCCCTTCTGGCGAAAAAGGAAGTTGGGAGCTACCACAGTATCTTTGAGGTGGAAGGTTATCACGTCAATATCATCAAACAGTCCGACGGCCGATTGGTGACCGATGCGACGGTTAAATTAAATGTGAACGGACATCGCGAACATACGGCCAGCGAAGGCGATGGCCCGGTGAATGCGCTCGATGGCGCCCTGCGTAAAGCTCTTGAGCCGCATTATCCGGAACTTGCGAATATGCATCTCACGGATTACATGGTGCGGGTAATAAATCCGAAAGCGGCCACCGCCGCTAAAGTGAGGGTCGTCATCCAGAGCGCCGATCCTGACCACAGCTGGGGGACTGTGGGGGTGAGTGAGAATATCATCGAAGCCAGCTGGGAGGCGCTTGTCGACAGCATCGAGTATAAACAACTTCTTGCCGAAGAGAACACGGCCGAAGATTGAACTCCAAAGTCTTGAAACGGTTCTCTCTGAAAAAATCATAACGATCAGTTATTTCCAAGATCAACAGGACACAATGATGAAAGACATAGAACTTGGCACCCGGTACGATCCCGCCGAAATCGAAGATAGAACGTACGCATTTTGGGAAGAAGGAGGATTCTTCCATCCCGAGCCCGGGGAACCAGGGGACGCTTACACAATCGTTATCCCGCCACCGAACGTTACCGGTCTCCTTCATATTGGGCATGCACTCAACAACACGCTCCAGGATATTTTTATCCGCTGGCGGCGGATGCAGGGTTTCAATACGCTCTGGGTGCCCGGCACAGACCACGCCGGAATCGCGACCCAGAACGTCGTCGAACAACAGCTCGCCCAGGAAGGACTCCACCGATGGGATGTCGGCCGGGAAGATTTCATCGAACGGGTTTGGGATTGGAAAGACCAATACGGAGACCGAATTACCAATCAGCTCCGTCGGCTCGGGGCTTCCCTCGATTGGAATCGGGAACGTTTTACCATGGACGAAGGTTTGAGTGAAGCCGTCCTGGAGACGTTCCTCCAGCTCTACGATCGGGGTTTGATTTACCGGGGCAAGTATATCATCAATTGGTGCCCCCGGTGCGGGACTGCTCTCGCGGACGATGAGGTCGAACACGAAGAACATGAAGGGCATTTCTGGCATATCCACTATCCTTTCAAGGACGATCCGAAAAAATTCATTACGGTTGCAACAACCCGGCCCGAAACGATGCTCGGCGATACCGCCGTGGCGGTACATCCGGATGACGAACGCTATAAGGACGTTGTTGGTAAAACCGTTATTGTCCCGATGCGGGGACGAGAGATTCCGGTCATCGCCGATGATTGGGTGGATCCCGATTTCGGAACGGGAGCTGTCAAAGTCACCCCCGCCCATGACCCGGACGATTTCAAACTGGGCGATCGCCACAACCTGGGAAAGCCGGTGGTAATCGGCGAAGATGGCAATATGACACTCGAGGCCGGCGAACGCTACGAGGGAATGGACCGCTACGAATGCCGCGAAGCCCTGGTTGAAGATCTCCGGGAGCGACAACAGCTGGAGAAAGTGATCCCTCATACCCACTCTGTGGGACATTGTTACCGCTGCCATGCTGTCATCGAACCCTACCTCTCAGATCAGTGGTTCGTGAAGATGAAACCACTCGCGAAAAAAGCGATCAAAGCCGCGGAAGAAGGCCAGATAGAGTTTCATCCCGATCGGTGGAAAAGTTTCTACCTCGATTGGCTCGAAAACGTCCGCGATTGGTGCATCAGCCGCCAGATCTGGTGGGGACACCGTCTGCCGGTGTATTACTGCGATAATTGCGAAGAACCGGTGGTGGGACGAGAAGTACCGGACGCGTGCCCGGAATGCGGATGCGAGGAATTTCACCAGGATGAAGATGTTCTTGATACATGGTTCTCCAGCGCTCTGTGGCCGTTCAGCACCCTCGGTTGGCCCGAAGAAACCGAAGACCTGAAACGTTACTATCCCACCAGCACTCTCATCACGGACCGCGGGATCATCTATTTCTGGGTCGCGCGAATGGTGATGATGGGAATGGAGTTTATGGATGAAGTCCCGTTCAGCGACGTGCTTATTCATGGCACTATTCTGGATGAGCAGGGACGCAAAATGTCGAAATCGCTGGGCAATGGTATCGACCCGATCGAGATGATCGAACAGTACGGGGCCGATGCGGTTCGCTTCAGCCTCATCATGCTCACCACCGAGGGCCAGGACATAAAACTGAGCGAGTCGAAGTTCGAAATGGGGCGAAATTTTGCGAATAAAGTCTGGAACGCCTCCCGCTTCACATTGATGAATCTGGAAGATGGGGAAGGGGATGTTGAATTACTCAAGAACGCAAACACAGAAGAGCGCCGGACGTTTGAAGACAAATGGATCCTGAGCCGTCTACAGGGCACGACGGAAACGGCGACGGATTATCTTGAACAGTTTCGGACGAATGAAGCGGCTCAAACGCTTTACGATTTCTTCTGGCATGAGTTCTGCGATTGGTATTTGGAAGCCGCCAAACTCCGAATCCGGGAAAGCGATGAGGCAGCGGACCGGGCCATAGCACGGCAAACCCTTGCCCGGGTGCTCGACAGCTCGCTGCGCCTGCTGCATCCGTTCGTGCCATATATGACTGAAGTCTTGTGGCAAAAACTTCAGGATGCGGCCGAAGGCGTGGCACCCGATGTGGCTGTGGATATGAAGAGCGAGGCGCTCATTGTTGCCGATTGGCCGAAGGTGACTTCCAAACGGCGCGACGAAGGGCTCGAACAAGAAATGGACTACGTTCAGGAAATTATCCGCGGCGTTCGGCATGTCCGTAAAGAGAAGAAAATTCCCGAAGGCAAACCTCTCACCGCCGTGGTTTCGTGTCATAATGCTGAGACGGACAATATTTTGGAACGAAGGGGCGATTTCCTGTGCAAAATGGCCGATCTTGAAGAGCTGAAACACGGGGTGGATGCTGAAAAACCGTCTCGCTCCGCCACCACTGTCGTGGGCAGGACAGAACTCTTCATCGAGCTGAGCGGCGTTGTCGACCTGGAGGCGGAGAAGGCTCGGCTCGAAGAAGAGAAGCGGGATGCGACCGAACATATCGAGAAAATCGAAAAACAACTTCACAACCCCGATTTCCTCGCAAACGCGCCCGAAGAAGTCGTCCAGCGCCAGATGGACCGTGCCGAGGAGCTCCGCGCGAAACTGCAAAAAGTCATCCAGAATCTGGCCGAGTTGGAGTGAAGGTAGTTATCTCCGGACCAACCGGGATTCCACCCTGAAACGCGGACCCCATGAGGTTCGAGGATCTGAAAGACTTCCTCGACGAATACAATCCCGGCGCCACGCCCGCGAAGCCTCGGGATCCACGCCGCCGGTGGGTTAGCATCACCCCAGGACATCCCTGCCTGAAAAATTCTTGACCTGGCGACACCTGGGTGTTATCCTTGTGTTGCCGGAAAAAGCGTGGTGCACCCGCCGAATAATCTCTATGCGCACCACGCGCTGCACGAGGAGTTGCCCCTCCTCGGCAGATGCCCCTCAGCGGGCGGATCTTACCCGGGTCCGCCCGCTTATTTTTTGTTGTCAGGCGAAAACCCGTACCCATTCAGGCGACCGGCTCCCGGCATCATTCCGTGCATTAAGCCGCATTATAGAATCCTTCCAAAGTAACTCTTGACTTTCTATTTTGAATCCATATAATCAGAAGTGCCAAACGGGAGACGGCCGACACGGCAGTATCTGGCAGCTTCCCGGGCAACTTAAAAACATCGAAACCCCAGCGCGGGGTTTCGCATAAATATTGCAGGACAGCACAGACTTTGACAACGAACTTCGATTTGGCGGGCGCAGGGTGTCTTGTGCAGCGAGACGCCCCGAAGCTGTGGGCAGATGGGGAGTCGCCCGGTTCCAATTGGATCGAGGCCGTCGCATGACTACTCAGGTGGCGTGTCGCAGGCGGGTTTTGCTTTCGGTTCTTATCGGTTCTCTGCTTGTTTCCATGGGCGTTTTTGCCGCGGGCAAGTCCAAGATTTCACCCAGCCCGGGGAAAGATAAGCATCTGGTCGACAATGACCTGGTGCTTGAGAGCGTGCGTGTCGATGTATCCGGTATGGAACCCGGAGAGTACCAGATGACGGTGCGGCTTTTTGACCGAGCTGATAGCAAGACCGACAGCGTGCTGACACTGAGGAACGAGGCGCAGGTAGGGCCCACGGATACAGACGGCGATGGCATTCCCGATGAGGTGGAGAGCCGGGAAGGCCTGGACCCCAACGATCCGAACGATGCCTCCGAGGATGCGGATGGGGACGGGCTGACAAACTACGACGAGTACGATCTGGGCACCGAGATTAATAATCCCGACAGCGATGATGACGGGATGCCCGATGGTTGGGAACATAACAATGGCCTCGATCCGCTTGATCCTACGGGTGAAAATGGAGCTGAAGGGGATCTGGATACTGACGGGCACACGAATGCGTTTGAACTTGAAACGGGCACGCAACCCAATGATGCGGGGAGTGGGTTGGCTTCGGGAACTGTGGAGATAGAGGTTACGGGAACACTGGACGAGTCCGTAATTTCTATTTGGCCGCCCGACGGGCAACGAAAATATGCTGAAGGGACTGTAACCTTGCCATGGCCATATTATGTGTTGGAGAATATTTGGTCACCCCAGTTCATGGTTCGTGTTACGGATTATGAGCCTCGCCCAGATGAAGGGTATTGGGAAATTGGCGGATTATGTACGCTCGAAATAGCGGGAGCAGAAGAAGCTATGGAAACTTCTTTTGGATGTTTTTTGCACGCAGATCCAACATGGTCGATTATTTATGCTTTCCCTTATTCAGCCCCAATGCGTTCATTTATTAACAAGAGCCGACGAATTCCGGTGAAGCCTGGCTCCTTAGGTAACATTAAAGTTGAGTCAGTGGAGGGGGCTCCGGAGGAAATAGCTCCAGAGGACATAGAATTTACCCCTGGAGAAGTTTTTTGGGAAGGTTTGTGGCTCCGCTGCAATCCGGTGCTCACAGACGTGGACATGGAGATATCGGGTATTGGCATTGATACTTTTGGCAAAAGTGACAAACAGGAAGCTCGCCCGTATATGGTGGACCCTCAACCGCGTGAGCCGTTCACTGATATGAATAACAATAACCTGTGGGATACAGGCGAGGAATTTGAAGACCGAGATGGCGACGCGACCTATGACCGCGGCGAGGTCATTACCGTGAAAGTGACTGTCGTAGGGCCTCCGAACAGTTTTGCCGGAGAAAATGCCAATCGCGTCATTACTCTGTCCTGGCCGGATGATGCTTTCGTCTGCACGAATCCTGAGGGGGATAATCCTCATACCAAAGAAGGTGTAGGCCCGGCGACATACACCTGGGAGTTGGAGCGCACGAATTCAACCCTCTCGGATGATTGGGAAAAGAGAAAATTTGCAGCAAGCATAGAGGATGTCGGCCGGGACCACGAGGAATATGAAAATATCAAACCTGTTCCATTTGGTAAAGACGGGAAGGGGGATGAGATTGAGATACGTCCAGAGGCAAAAGCGAATCAAGCCGAAAAAGTAGTTATATGCAAATTGGAGGAGAACAAGCGAATTCAAGGCACAACATCGCCTGATGATCCTTATCCAAGATGGTGGGGCAAGGAAGACGATTTTGGCAACAGATTGGTGTGGCATTATTATGAAATGCCAGGCGATAAGCCTAATCAATATTTTTTAACTTACACCAGCAAAAAGACAGGAAACAAGAATCTCATAATTGGCGAGTGCGTTTATGGGAGAGACTATAGTTTGGTGCTGTGTGACATAGTAATCTTGCCTGATGGTAGAAAACGCTTCTATCAATATCGAGACGCCAACCACGAGGAAAACAAAGGGGATTATCCAGATGAGAATAGGTTAGATTTTATTATTTTTGCGGGAAATTTCTTGAATTGGAAGCACGAAAGATTGCCCGGAGATACATCTTTAAACTACGATAAGCTGTATGATTGGGTAAAGGAGTACCATCCGGGGTACTCGCCGCCGCCGTGGGAGGATAAAAGAGATGGATGGGAGGGCAAATTTGAAAGACGCTTGCAGCAGATACTTCACTATTGGGAATACAAGAGAGATGTCCCCTGGCACGAAGAGAATTGACTGCTGCTCGTTGCTTTGAACCTCTTGAAGAGGGTTTCACGATGAATAGAAAAAACGTCAGAATAATCATATTTTCGGTGTTTTGTTTCATTTTGGGAGGGCTCTTTGTCTTTATCGTTTCGTCGAGCTGTGGGGAAAAAGGTGCGGAAGACCTCGGAGGGAGCATTGCGTCTGCACAGTCGTGCCTCGACGGAGTCGCTTGGGGGGGAAAACTCGTTGTTTACAGAGCGCCATTGAATGTTGGCACAACATGGCCTTCAGTGGAGCCATTAACATACATTTCCGTTTCTACTGAAGAAGGAGAATCGGCCAGTTCGGTACTGAGAAGAGTCATGTCGTTGAGAAAGGAGCGAGCTTATGGAGAGTGGACTGCCGGTGCTTGGCCGGGGACAGGCTGCTTGCGTTTTAGTGTCATGGAGGCCTTTACCTTTGGCGGTACCGAGAGAGGGTTTGGATTGCCGGAGCCATTGACATCTCTGAGCGGAACGTATCGCAGAGACCATGATGGCGTGCGATTGCGTTGGGCTATCCGAAATCAAAAGTACGATCGGATTGGGTTGCCCAACAGTATCAAGACTGTAAAAGGCGACCGAAGGGGATATGATACACCGAAAGGACATTTCGAGCGCCAATACACATGGGCTGCCATCGGCTACAAAGGAGTACGCGAGAAAGAAGACCGTATTCTCTTCCAGGGAATTCCATCTCCTGCGACTGCAATCTACGTGAGGGACAACTATCAGGAGGAGCTCTACGCAATTCCTTTTGCAGGCGGCTTGGCACCAAACTGGCTGGGATGGGTTCATGGGGGCTCCCGAGAAAAAAACCTGAAACTGTGTGAGGGGACGAGAAAACGTGTTCTGAAAGCCCTGGAGGGACACACCGTCAAAAAGCCTGAGGAAAAACCCTTCTACCAGATCATAAGACCGAAATCGGCGGGGGTGAGCGGGGGGATATGGCGGAAGTTCCTCGGGCTGACGCCCGGACATAAATACCGTGTATCGGTGATTCTCAGCACGCTGAAGATGGATCAGGCCGAAGGGGACTGGGCGTTTTCCTTCCACGCGATCCCGGACGGTGCTGAGGGCAAAGATCTCACGCCCAAGCAGATGGCGGGGAAGACGCCTTTGCCGGGCGGCAGCAGCGGGCCGAAGGCGGGACGACTCGTGCGCTACGACGCTGATCACACGACAGAAGGCAAATGGATCAAATCCACAACCGCCCCCGATGACAGAAGTCCCGGACGGGAGATCGGAGATATCACGCTTCCCGAGGGTGTGACCAGCATAAGTCTCTGGGCGCGCCACAGCGGCGAGAATAGCACGGGCGTGGGCTACCTGTGGGTGAAACTTGAAGACCTGTCGATGGAACTGCCGGAAGAGACAGAGTGACGTTCCGCGACATGTTGTCCCCGGAAAATCATTTCCGCCGACCTGGCACCAGATGTTCATTACCCTCTCGTATTGTCCGTTCCGCCGCAGGAATTCTTTAAAATCCGCCCCCCAGACGGTAAAATACTTCCATGATTTCTGTGACCAGACAGGCCGGGGTTGGATTGGAGATGGCAGCGGATGGTGTTCGGACCGACACCAGCTCGACAGACGGCAGTTGCGGAACCTGCGGCTCCTCCCCGGATGCCGACTACGAGCCACCCTCCCTCGGCAGCACCCGAACGATATCGGCTTCAGAAGCTGGAAACATACACAAAACCATCGAGCGCACATTCACAGTGATCCAGGACCGCATCGAAGCCACCGTCAAGGGGGAAGAAAATTGGCAAATTCTATCCGCTATGACCTTCTACCCGGGCGTTGAGTATGAGTTCAGGTTGGTGATAGACGGCGGAGCGGAGGGCGAGCTTCAGCCCGATTCCCGGCAGTGGTATGTGGACAGGTGGGTGCGGGAACGGGAGAGCGACCCCGGCGATGCGCCGACGTTCTCAGAGCCTCAGAAGAAACTCTGCCTCGTGCTCGGGGAGACGGGCGATACTTTCACTCACGCCTTCGAGAAAGCCGGCGATTACAACCTCCGCTGCCGCTATCGCCACGACGAGCAGAGATTTGATATGGATGTGGCGGTGGAGGTGGGTGAGATGCAAACGCAAGGAGTTGCGGGCGCTGGAAGCGGGGAAAAGCTCTATTTCTCGATCCCTCAAGATGGTTGGACACCGAAGGAAGTGAGAAAGTTGTTCTACGGAATTAACATTTGGGAGCACTTACAAACAGAAGAAGGCTTAGTCAAAGTGCATTTGCGATACTTGCGCAACAAAAAGCCCACTCAAGCTGGTGACACAGAATGGTGGTATGTTGATTGGGATGGGAGGGACGAGTCTGGGAACATTCGCCTATCCAATCACTACGGTTATCAGATTGGATTCAGGATTCCTTTCATGGGCTCTGGCGCTGATTATGCTTATACCAACATGGGGAAATACAATAGCATATGGTTTGACGATCAGCGACCTTGCACAGGTGATTACGCTGATGACATTGGGAACACCATCTTTGCCCTTGTCAACAGTGACGGGGGACTCTATTTAAACGAGTCTCCTGACCGTCATATTTTGGCCGTACGCGGGACGAGTTTGGCCAAAGGGGAGTGGTACTGGGAGATTACTGAAGAGAAAACGTCGAAGGAGTTCCCGCTTCTGCAAGGTCTGAAAGTGTATCAGCCGGAAGGGGACGACGAAGATATTTTTCAGCGTATACCCCCCGAACCAGAAACTTGGTCAAATCCCGACCAGGAGCCTGATGTAATGCCTATCTACAATCGTGATGCGAATGCCAAGTATAGCCCTGGTGACTTTGCCATGGTCAGGTTCAACTTTAAACTAGCAGAAGGAGTTGAGGTTCACCGCGATCTTCGCATTTTTGTGCAGGAGTTTGGTATCACGGTAACTTTGCCGGAGCCAGACGATCAGGGCTACCCTGTGTACCTCCCTGAAGAATTAGAGCAGGATCCGGGAGCGGCCGTTATGCTTAACGAGGATTGGGACAACCGGAAGATATATCTTGCCGACAAGGATAATGCCAGGTATGGCGGAGACCCTAGCGAAGATCACTACGAGTATGAGCCCGTATTGGATAAGGACTACGTGCTGCAGCCGGTAGAAAACGAGACCGATTTGGTCGAGATCACATTAATGGCACCCGAGCAGAAACGAGCTCCTGAAGTGATCCTCTCGGCACCAAAGGGCCGAGAGAAGATACGGTTGTGGCCCCGGCGGGCGAAAGGGGGGCCGGAGGATTACGTAGATATTCCCAAAGACGGTATAATGCTTCAGAAGCTCAGGGACCGTATTGGCGACGAAACCACTACTGATGGCCAGACAAAGGTTTATCTTGAAGGTCGGCGGCTTTCGCAAGCCCGCCTTAAGCTTTCCTGCTCGGGAACGGCGGAGGCGGGGACCACCGTCAGTGACACGGTCTTATTCAACGTAGTTTCACTTCGGTTGGGAGCTAACATGTCCTTTGTGGAAGCGGAAAAATGCCTCTATCCAGGCGTTGATGGGATGGCACTTGCTGACGACCCGTCTTCTTACGACTACTGGTGGGACTTCGATGGTCAAGGAGGGAACCCGCCGGTTTCAGATGAGCGCATTACGGGCGTTGTCTACCAGGACGAAGAGCCGGTTTCGGAGGAACTTCATTGGGTTGATATGAGCTACACTTGGCCAAACCGGCGGAAAGTATACGATGTAGCGGTAGAACTGAAGAAGGGAGACCACTCCCTGTTGACCATGTCCCGGAAACTAAGGGTTGCGTTTCCGCGAGTGGCTGGAAGGCCCTTGCCAGGGCAAGAAGACGAAGCAAAAAGACAGTCGGAAGTCGACGACGGTGTCGCGGCACTAATGGCACTTAACGGGTGGGCGGCATGGCCCGTTGATTTCGAGCCACCTCATCAAGGCCGTCCTCCGGTGTTCTATGAGGCTTCTCCACCACACCCAGGTTCGATCGCACAGACGGTTGCGAGCTTAGTGGACAACAGAACAGAGTTTACCAGTGTTAAGCTATTTCCGCTGGCTTGGAGTGCTGAGCACGGAACTCTACCATTTCTGATGTGCGTGATCGAGAAAGAGCATTTCCATTGCCGCCAGTTACGCACATTGGTGGAACACGAGCAAGGAAACGTTGTTTATCAGGATCGGAAACTTATTGCGCGGGGTGACCTAACTCGGGTTTACAAGGACTTGCGAGTAAGGGTCGGTAACGACGAGTTTTCAATAACAGATAGTGAGTTCGCGGACGTCTTGGACACCGAAGGATACCTTCTCGAACTGAAACGAGTAAACTATGACGAATCTGACAAACGCGTAGGGTGGCAATTTGGAAGGCATTTGGCATTGAAGTTTGCTGAACAATACAGCGGCGTCTGCATGAATGTCAGAGAGAAAATGAAGAATGTTCCAAGCGGGGCACGTCGCTATCGACGTTACCTGCAAGAGATGTATGATGCATTACCGATACTGCAAATCAAGCAGGAGATCCGACCTCCGGGTCCTCCAAAGGAGTTAGAAAACACTGGATAAGCTGGGAACTAAGCGGCCTCAGGTAAGTAATTGTGTGTTTTGAAATCCACGGAAAGGATTT
>JBKHIT010000107.1:0-9278 GCA_046538485.1 Candidatus Brocadiia bacterium
CACTCTGCAGCGACTGATCTCCCCCTGCTGCAACGCACTTTACCGAATGTTTACCATGAAAGTGCTGCCGCCTGCTTCATAAAGCATTATAAAGTAAGACTTTATGCGGAATTTATCCCACGGATCAAAACCCCGACCGTGACCAATTTTTCCCTCCGCAAGCCCGGTATAAATATACCCTGTCCGCAGCCTTTCCAAGCACGTTAAAATCTCAGCTTCTGGGGGCTATATCCTATATTACCAACTTTGCGCGGGGCAAAATACTCTGTGTTTTCACCGGTGCTTATTCCAGCCCCATCTCCATGAGGTTTCGATAACTTATCTCAAGCGATTCAAAAGGATCCCGGCCGTAGCAATTATCCTGTTCGACCATGGCATACAGAACCCCTCCTTCTTCGGAGGCTTCAATGATGCCATCCCAATTGAGATTGCCTTCGCCAATTTCAGCGAAACGCACTTCACGCTCTTTTGTGACGATCATGTCTTTGAAGTGGATTACAGGTTCGCGGCCAGCACATCGGCGCAGCCATTGGATTGGATCACCGCCTCCGGCCTGAATCCAGTAAGTATCAATTTCTGCTTTCAGAATTTCAGCGGGTGCCTCATCATAAAGTCTGGCCAGCCAGGTCTTGCCGTCGTATTTAGCCAGTTCATGATTGTGATTGTGATAGGAAAAATCCATTCCAGCATCGGCGAGCTTTTCAGCGATGGGGCGGAGTTCGTCGACAAACTTTTTTATTCCTTCTACCGAACGGTATTCATTGCCCAGACCCCCGATGGCCGGATGTTCGCAGTCGAGCACCTTGTGTTCTTCGACGACACCATCGAGATCTTCCATGAACCGGTTCCAACCAATGTGCGTCGCTCCAACTTTGAGACCGTTGTCTTCGCAGATTTTCGCCACTTCCGCCATGTCGACATCACCAAAGCCGGATATCTGGATCGATTTGTAGCCGATATCTGCTATTTTCTCGAGAGTCTCGCGGACATCCTCGATCGTGTTGGTATATTCCCTGACCGTATAAAGCTGAGCACCTGCCGTGACTTTTGCCATTGCTTGTCTCCTTTTGACTCGGGCGATGACTTCTTTCAAAAAAAGCGGATGGTATGGTAGGGTATTCAGTCCTGTGGCTCAACTGCACGATCAGGTTTTCTACAGCATGGGACGATTTTTCTACCGGTGCTGGTTTGAAAAAATGAATAATAATTATGCTGAATGGAGAAACGTATGAGTCAGGACGTGGAGGAAACGAAATGGGAGCCGGCAATTCGAGCGTTTGAGGAAGAGGATCGCAAGACCCCGCCCCCTCGGGGGGCGTTGCTTTTCACCGGCAGTTCAACAATTGCCATGTGGGAGACGCTCCAGGAAGATTTTCCATTTGCACCTGTTATCAACCGTGGGTTCGGTGGCTCCCAGATGCGGGATCTGGTGCGCTATGCCCGGCGCGTGATCCTGCCATACCAGCCCCGGGTGGCCGTTGTATACAGTGGAGACAACGATCTGGTAGCGGGGAAAGACCCGGAAGACATCGCTGCCGATTTGAATGAACTGGCAGATATCCTCTGGAATGAGCGCCCGGAGTTGCCACTCGTCGTCATTGATGTAAAACCATCTCCGGCCCGCTGGCACCTCCGGGATGAAATTCTGGCTACAAACAGACTTGAGAAGGATTTCGTTTCCCAACATGAACAGTGTTATATTGTTCGGACTTTCGACGAAATGCTGGGGGAGGATGGCATCCCGGACGACAGGTTTTACGCGGATGACGGTTTGCATTTGTCCGCCGATGGGTATCGACTGTGGACGGAATTGGTCGCCCCTACGCTTAAATTGATCTGGAGGCAGGAGTGACCATCAACGGTGGTGACGAGCAACTCCGAAAATCTCGGTACGTCGAAAATGTTGTAGCGGGAAACGGTTATGTGCCCGGGCAGGCCCGCGATTTCCCTTCGGCCGAAGAAGAAGAATTTCGGGCCCGGATGGAACGACGGAAGGAAGAAGTGCTGGCTGAGCGCATGTCTCTTTCGCATCCCATCTTATTCAGCTCCCAAAAGATCAATCAGGCCAAAAAGAATATCGAGAAAACTGACTGGGCGGACTTATGGCTAAACGAAACGAGGGAAGTGGCCGATTATGTCATCTCACAGGGCGCGGATTACATCGAAAAAATGATTCCGCGTCTGACACCCTCCAATCCCTACGGCCTGACCTGCCCGAATTGCGTGGGCCGCCTCACGCAGGAAGGAACACTCCACAGAAACGGTTTTGCGTGGGATTACCACCAACCGGACCAAATACGTTGCAATGGCTGTGGACAGGGTTACCCGCATCCGGATTATTCGGAATCAGGTCAGCTTGTCTGTCCGCGAACCGGCCAGAGGTTTACATATTATCTCAATGCGGAGGAACGGGCGGATTTGGACGATCGGAGCGGGAAGCATGCCTGGAAATGGGTGGGCCATCCCATTCACGTCAGTTTCGAAGGCGTGATACGGGAACGGAAATCAAATTTTATGCTGAGTGCCGCGTGGAAGCTGGCTTTTATGTATCGATTGGAGCAGGGCTCTCAATATGCGGAGCGCGCCATCGATATCCTGGTCCGTTTTGCGGAGTGTTACCGTCACTGGTTGTATCACGATTACTGGGATGGTGTTGCGGACTGTGACCCTCTGTACGCGGCGTGGCATGATATGGAATTGCCTCTGGAATGGAAACGGCATCCCTGCGCCGATGCCTACACGGAGGACACGGTAGAGTGCGCAGGGATGATACAATCCTACTGGGGGGCGGGTCGGCTGCACACGAGCACTGATGCCGTGGGAAAACTCAAAACAATATGCGAAGTTTATGATATGACTTATGACGCAGATGGAGATGATGGTCAGCTTTTGTGGATGTCGTCCACACGCCAAAAAGTGGAAAAAGACCTTATTCTGGAATATGTGATGGGAGCCGAACCATTTGTGGGGGGCGAGGGCGCGGCGGAATGTCTCAATAACAAAGCCCCTCGCGTCTATCTCGCGATGGCAGCTGTTGGACGATGCCTCGGGCTGGCCGGGTACGTCGATGCTGCTCTGCGTGGCTACGAGGGCCTGCGGGATAAGTCGTTTCTCTACGACGGTTTTAGCGGAGAAAGTCCGGCGTACACCAACATGTATCTCAGTGGAACGTCTGCGTGTCCCGGAAGAGGCCGGCGCGGATGCTGTCGCTGTTCGCCTTGACACACAGTGGGGTTCGTGCGTTGTGCTGAACGAGTTTCGGCAGGAGTGTATGGTTGGCGGGATCCGATTTGAGGGGCATTGCGGAGTTGTGGGGGAGACAAATGGTGGAAAAGCCTGGCTGGCGAGTTGCGGTGCGACGACGCTTGAAGCGGACGAGTTGGGTTTTTCCGGGACGGTGCCGGTTTGGGGCCGCGAAATGGAGATAAAGAACCGATACGAGATTTGCCCGAAGACGCCGCGTCCCGAAGGCTGGCCTGAGCTGGTTCTGCCGGGTACGTGGGTTCTGGTGGGGGATGGCGATGTGTTTACTGGATTGCCGGTTTCCCAATGTTCCAAGGACAGTATTCGGGTGAGAGATTTTCCGCTGCCGGACGCCACGGAATTTCGCCTTCCGTCTACTTTTTACAGGAAAAAGTAGGGCAAAAAGGGAAACGGTCTCCGCGTAGAGGGGTACTACGGGGCCCTCGCAAGCTGTCCCGGTTTATCCGTCCTCGGGGGCAATTTCAAATTGTGTCCGTGTCCGCAGTGTTGTATCCTGAAGATATTACCCCTTGACCGGGTGCCACCGGAAAAAGGGATGCAGGTGCCCAAATGGATTACGTTTACCTGAGACTATATTTTGATATCGAGGAATGGAATGAATTTATCGGAGGTGCTCAGTCTGCGGCAATTTCTGGGCCTTATTTTGTTTTTGAACCTGTTTGCGGCGGGATGTCGGACATCTTCCGCGGCCCCTGCTGCGGATCTGGCGTCCGACGGCCGATGCATGATGCCCGTGGTTGTAGGCCAGAACGCGTCTGACAATGTGCAAAAACATGCAAATCAGCTGGCCGAATATCTCGGCCGCATGGGAGGGACGGAATTCAGGGTCAAGCGAGGGGATGGCTCGAGCGGGATTGTCGTGGGATTGCGGGGGGATTTTGAAAGTTACCCGTTTGAGGTGAAGTTCCAGGAAGGGCCGTTTCATCGTGAGGATTATCTTCTCCGGTCGAACGCGGAAGGGCTGTGGATCCTCGGATCCACTGAGCTTGCTGTTCGGCATGGGGTATGGGACGTTTTGCACCGGCTGGGGCACCGGCAGTTTTTCCCGGGCGATACGTGGGAAGTTGTTCCCCGGAAGGACGATTTAAGTATTGCCGTTGACTGCACTGAAAGTCCGGATTTTTGCGCTCGGCGAATCTGGTACAACTGGGGCATGCGCTGGGGGTATAACAGGGAGCCGTATTCGCAGTGGAACGCCCGTAACCGCATGGCGCGGGGTTTTCTCCTCCGGAGCGGGCATGCGTACGGACGCATCATTCGCGGTCACCGGAAAGAGTTTGAAAAGCATCCGGAATACTACGCTCTGGTGAATGGTAAGCGTAAAAAGGGAGGCGGCGCCAAATTGTGTGTGTCGAATCCCGGCTTGCAAAAACTCGTTGTCGATTATGCGGTTGAGCGTTTCAAAAAAAAGCCGGATATGGATAGTATCAGTCTCGAGCCCAGCGATGGGGGAGGCTGGTGCGAATGTGAAGATTGCAAGGAACTGGGCAGCCCCAGTGATCGCGCTTTGCTGCTGGCCAATAAGGCAGCAAAGGCGGTTAACAAACTTGGTTTCGGAGAGAAATACATCGGGATGTATGCCTACAACCGCCACTCCCCGCCACCGAGTATCAAGGTCCACCCGAATGTCATTATCAGCGTCACGACAGCGTTTCACACAGGCGGTTGGAACACGAAGAAAATTATCGAAGGTTGGCGCGATCAAGGCGCTACGCTCGGCATATACGACTATTTCAGTGTTGTGGCGTGGGACTGGAACCTTCCGCGACGGGCCAAAGCATCTCGTCCCCATCGTATTGCACCGGCCATCCGGGAATTTTATCGGCATGGGGCGCGGTTTTACGACTGCGAATCGGGCGATTGCTGGGGGCCATGCGGACCCGGTTATTACGTGGCGTCGCGGGTGATGTGGGATGTGAATGAGGCGGATCGCATCGATGAGATCATCGATGATTTTCTGCAGAAGGCTTTCGGGCCAGCTCGGGAACCGATGGCGGAGTTTTATCATCTCATCACGGAAGATAAACGTCGACGTTCGCCGGCGGATCTGGTGGGACGTATGTATCGACATCTGGCTGAGGCCCGCAGAAAAGCCGGGGAGAACGAAGCGGTTAAGCGGAGAATTAACGACCTTATTCTTTACACACGTTATGTTGAGTTATACGAGGCATACGCTGCTGTTGCCGGAGAGGCGAAAAAAGAGGCGAAGAAGGCCGTTTTGAAACATGCCTACCGAATTCGCGAGAGGATGATGGTTCACAGCTACGGACTCTGGGCACGTCTGATTGGTCAGAAAGCGGCTCATACGAAAGGACATCCGCTCAAGGATGATCGACCGATCGGTGAGAATGAGATTCTGGAGATTTTGCGGAAAGGGATTGCCAATAACGAACCCGTGGAGATCGGTTTTGAACCCGTGGAATTCAGTCGGAAGCTTGTGCCGGCTCGGGGACTCAAGCTACGTCAGACCAGACGGGGGAATTTCCCACCCCGTCCACAGGATCGTCAGAACTATTACGTGTGGGTAGAGGGTGCGCCGAAAGACATTCACCTGAAAGTGACCTGCAAGAAGGTGTGGGCCAAAAGGCCGCACCATATTACGTTGTTCCGCCGGATGCCTGACGGTGAGAAAGTGGTTGATGAGACCGGGAAAGTCAAGCCCGACGGCAAGACTTATGATGTAGCGTTTAAAGTGCGGAAAAATGGGCTGTACCGGCTGAAGACGAGAGATGGCGGGGATTATACGCACATTGAATGGCCGGACGGTATGGAAGTTGTGGCGCCCACAAGCAAAGATACGCCCGCGGTAAAAAACCATTTTCGAGGGAGATGGAATCTGTATTTTTACGTTCCGAAGGGGACGAAAATTGTGGGGGGATGGGCCTCCCGGATCGCAAACTGGGCTCATCGGTGTTCAGGCACAATGCTTGACGCTGAGGGGAATACGGTTTACGATTTTGCGAGAGCCGGAGATGGTTGGTTTGCAGTGCCGGTGCCGGAGGGGCAGGACGGCAAATTATGGAAGTTTGCGAACAGTCACGGGCAACGTTTATTGATGACCGTGCCGCCTTATTTGGCGCGAAGTTCTGAGGAACTGCTTCTGCCGGAAGAAATTGTCGAGGCAGACGGTCCCCCGAACTGATTTCATATCTTTTAAAACCAAAGGGATTAGAAACGGTACCCCATGGTCAAGTTGATCTGGAAACCCCGGGGATAATCGCTTCCGTCCAGACTGGTGGTTTCAGCGGTGCGGGCGACATCGATGTGTACGTTGCCGCCTATACTGACGCCGGCGCTATAATACGTCAGTTCCTCACCGGTCATATTTCGTCGGTAGCCGATACGTGGGCTGATCCACGAATTTTCGGGTTCGTAGCTGCCCTGCACAGAGAGCCACCGGTAGTCGTCGCCGGTCGTGTCGGTTGCGTTATTGAGATCGATCGCGCCGCTGAGCATCCACCGACGATCAAGGGTGTGCAGAGCGGCTTGAACGGTGGATTGACGATCCATGGTCCATTCATCCCCACCTCGCAGGGCCTGAGGGTGTTGCTGATAGAATTCTGAATCACTGGTGTCAGGATAGTCAAAAGATGGTTCGTTGATATTGCGTATAACCCCGCCGAGTGAGTAGTAGTTGTCGACCCACAGAACGCCCGCATCGACCCCCACTTCAGTAGAAGTTTTTTCATAGCTGAACTCGTCCTCATAGATTTTATCCAGATCCCTATCGTCCTCCTCATCAACAAACTCGTCCAACAGCACACCTGCACGTGTCAGTTCTGCACGGTAGGCATTCACTGTCGTGCCGGCATGCAGACGCCTGGTTTCGTTCCCCCAGAGTTTCGCGCTGAAACCAAGTCCGAGGTATGTAACTTCTCCTCCCTGGAGGGCTACCCCGGCATTGTCCGTATACTCAAAATAATGCAGGCTGCTGTCATTAAGCTCGATTACAGGTGTATCGCCGTCCATATAAACATCATTGACATCCGCTGAATCAATTCCCTGGAGGTCAGTGGAAATGGCATCACCGCTCGATTCCATTGCCAGACGTGACTCGCCAAACGCGCCTGCGCTGAGCGCTAGGGTACCCCTTATAACGTCGGAGCTAACGGCAATAGGAAGAAGGGGTAACATGACTGTGCCGCCGACTTTGAAATATCCATCATCTGTTATCTCATCAACAGTTTGATTGGCTTCGGTCACAAAAGCATCCAGGTCGTTCAGCCAGGGTTCCAGATCGTCCGGCGGATCACTGGGATCAAACCCTGCGGCGATATCTTCTCCTCTTTCTTCCAGATCCTCGAAATCGTCGATGAGTGTATCAATTTTGCGGTCTATATCGTCAACCGTTCCGCGTTCCACTCCTCCCCCGATGTCAAGGAATGTCCCCATTTGCAAAGTTCGATCACTGAGCGATGGCGTACTTGGATTGAACAGCGACCGCATTCCGCTCCACGAGTCCGCAGCCGCTGCGTAACCGGGCATTGGGGAACGATTCGAACGCGACGAATTTTCCGGCTCGAAATCATCAAAGTTTTCCTGCGGCCATGCCTGCGTCGCGAAAAAACCAATAATCCCAACGGCTATAAAAAGCACATTCGGAAGAACTGCGTGCTTGTTTGTATCCACTAGTTCCCCGGCTTCCTGAAGAATTATTCCGCATTATTTTATTGCCATCAACCCAAATTATTTTACAAAAGAGAGCGCGTTATTACAATAAAAACTGGTATGGTGCGCCGTTGAGTTCTTTCAGCGACCATTTTTTTGCGAGATAGATGTGCCGGGATATAAAAAACTTCGCTGTTTTGGAAAGGAATTTTTACCGTGGGCGATCGACCGAATGTTCTTATCTTGATGTCCGATCAGCATAATCCGCATGTATTGGGGTGTGCAGGCGATCAAGTTGCCCGGACTCCCAACCTCGATGCACTGGCCGAACGCGGTGTTCTTTTCGAGAATGCCTACTGTCAGTCTCCGCTGTGTGTGCCCTCCCGCATGAGTTTTTTGACCGGGCAACAATGTTCAAAAGTCCGGGTCTGGACAAATAGCTGTGTTTTGCCGTCGGACATGACTACGTTCGCCCACGCGCTCGGTGCTGTGGGGTATGAGACGTCCCTGATTGGCCGTATGCATTTTGTCGGTGCCGACCAATGGCACGGTTTTGAGGAACGTCTTGTAGGGAGCCTGACAGCGATTTACCATGGGGGGGCTTTTGGAGCATTGACGCCCGAACTTGCAAAGGGGACAGGACAGAGGAGATCCTCGGTTTTGACGGCCGGACCGGGGCGCACCGGCTATCAGGTTTACGACGAGGAGGTGGGTCGGACAACGGCGGAGTGGTTGCATCGTAAAGCGGAACGAGGAGGCCGTCCATTTTGTGTTGTGGCTGGATTTGTGCTGCCGCACTGTCCGTTTGTCTGTCATCCGGAAGACTGGGATTATTACTATGAGCGCGTGGAGATCCCTGATGTTCCGGAAGGCTATTTTGAACAAGCAAATCCTATTCTAAAGGAATGGCGGGGCGCGAGAGACATCGAGGATCTAACGCAGGAGCAAATCCGTCGCGCCAGAGCGGGCTATTATGGGATTGTGACGCACCTTGACCGTCAGGTTGGACATATTATGAACGCTCTTGGCGAAAGTGGTCTCGACCGGGATACAGTTGTCATTTATATCTCTGATCATGGTGATATGGCGGGCGAGCACGGCATGTGGTGGAAAAGTAATTTCTTCGACGGAGGAGTCGGAGTGCCACTGATTATCTCTGGGCCGGGGGAGTTCCACCAGGGCGCGAAGGTGCGAGAGGTCGTGGGATTGACGGATATCGCGCCGACATTGACGGATCTGGCGGGAACGGATCCTTTGCCGGATGGAGACGGACGGAGTCTCGTGCCGCTTTGCAGCGGAGATACTGCAGAATGGTCCCATGAAGTTTTTAGTGAACTCGGCGGTTCGGCCGGTCTGCCGCCTGCACGGATGATAAGGCGTGGGCGCTGGAAATTTATTCACTACGA
>JBKHIT010000049.1:0-38676 GCA_046538485.1 Candidatus Brocadiia bacterium
CCTCTTCAGTACTACGTGCCCTTCCGACTCCCTCCGCGGCCTGACCATGCCCTCATGGGCCATCAGTTCCAGCATCCCGCACTTGGGATGCCTTCACCACGCAGGGGCTCCCGTGTTGCTACAGGACTCCTCTGATCACATGCCCTCGCCACTACCCCGGTGGAGCCGATGGCTACAGGTCGCTCTCCTCACCATCGCCGGCGGCTTTCCCCGAATTTCAGGCGGGTCAGCCTCCACATTACCCTTTTCGAGGCCTGCTCGGCGTTCACTCGCGTTGGGCCTGCGATCTCGCTGAATCACCTATGCGATCCTTTTTGCATCGAAGTGCTTCCGTCGTTTCGTTACCTCCACAAACGGCTCCGATTGCTACCGGTTGGAGCAACAGCTACCGGGCAGGTATTATCTCCTGCTGAAGTCCTGTGCCTTTCCACGGCACACTGAAATATGCGGGCTAACCTCGGTTCAATATCATTCTGAGCTGGTCGCCCCTTCTTTAACCGTACTCTCCGCTGGCTGCTCGCCTTTCGGAATACTCACCCGACCGCTAAGCCTATCCATAATTATTCTGTCGCCTGTCATTATCACTCCCCCTTTGGACAGTTTTGCCGGAGTCCCTATCAGAGTATAAAGGTCCCTTTTCCCGTCGTAATGCAGCTTCTCGCTCCTCGCCTCGATATCTTTTTTTTCATAACTGACCTTTACACCTCTCGTAGCAACGGCCCGAGATAACTCGGACTCCCCACCTTTACCTTTCTCCGAAAAAAACAACTTCAGAAGGTCAGCCTTAAGAGTTCTTTCCGCATCTCTCACGACCACCTTTTCTTTTGCGATAACCTGGCTCAGCGCCCCCCCAGAGCCGAAAATCGCTTCGGCGGAACTGCTCTGCATAGACCAGGACATTTCCCCTGCCGACTCAAAATTAATACCGCCTTTGCAGCTGATATGTCGCAGTTCCCGTTTTTCATTAAAATCCATCGATAGCTCGCTGCATTGCAACTGAGTACCGCCGAACCGGGCGTCAACTTTTCCCTCAAACTTTCCGCCACTCCCGGCAAAATCTCCCATCATTGACTTTTCCCAGGCGATTGTATCGTTTGCTCCATTTTCGCGGAACAGTTTAAGGATTCCGGCACCCTCTGCAAAGAGCGTATCCTCAAGAGGTTTTCCAATTAATTGTTCGGCGTTTAGTTTCCATCGCCGCACGCTCTTCGTAACACCATTTCCTTTCTCGCTTTTATCGCCATTTTCAGTTTCTTTTTTTTGTTTCCTCCCCTCTTCCTCTTCACGCACACCCTGTACATCCAGTTCGGCATCTCCCGTTGCCAAAATTTTCGCAACTGTCTGCTCATCCCCGAAATCTACCTGGATCCTTAAAGCTGACAATATACGCCCGGGACGATGGGCACGGACCTTACCGGAGAACACCGCCACAGGAGGAGAGTTTCTCTGGTATTTCATGCTTTTCGTCCACTCCACACGCAGAAGCTGAGTCGGTTCGGCTCTTTCATCCGTGTCAGTGCTTTCGGGGAATGCGAGCGAACCAGCAGTTGGACATGTGAAAGAATTTGTTCTCGGGTCGAACACCACTGTATTTGCTGTCAATCTCTGCGATCCAAAAGCTACGGAAACTGGTTTTTCCTTTTTGCCCTCAAGCCGCACTACCCCGTCGGTTGCTCTCCAGGTAGCGACATCACACGTAAACGACCGCTTTTCCTGTTCTACCTGCTGGTCAATGCGCACATC
This sequence comes from Candidatus Brocadiia bacterium, assembly GCA_046538485.1. Classification (GTDB taxonomy): domain Bacteria; phylum Planctomycetota; class Brocadiia; order SM23-32; family SM23-32; genus JBKHIT01. The sequence goes on from JBKHIT010000049.1 coordinate 1,744, forward strand.
TTCTTCGGCTTTAATTTCTTGAATCGACTTCTGTGCCCCTCCAAACGTCAGGTGCAATTTCTGGCAATTGATACCGCTACCGTTCTGTCGCGCCCACACATCCCGCTCAAAATGCGCCACTTCTTTCCCCGCATCATATGTCATTATTTTCTTCCAGGTCACAGTCACAGGTTTGTCAGGTTTAAGCGGCGTGGCAGAGTTATCATCCCCCTCACCGTTTTCGCCTTCCTCGCTGCCATGCTTTTTGTCGTCTTTTGGCGTTTTCGGAGCCCAGTTCAGTTGCCCGGCACCCTGCACCTGGAAACGGCTTCTCAAACGGTAGAAGCTCAGCTGCTTTCCTATGATGCGAAAGTTCGGCGTTCTGAGTTCCCCGGGTTCACCAGTTAACGTACATTCCTGGTAAACGTTTTCCCACACCATCTTGTCCCCCACAGCCGTTTGCCCCGGGAACTCAAAAACGACATCCCCATCTGCCACGATTCGCGTGACCTGAAATTTATCTTTTCCATCGCTTTTATCGAGTATGATTGTCAGATGGTTCGTTTTAAGCCTCTTTTCGCTCGCATCAACATTCACTTTTTCATGGAATTCAACCGTGTGCGTATTGTGATCGTAGGTCATTGCGCCTTCGCCCTCAATGACGACCCTTCGTTCGGCATCAGGTTGCTCATCCTCAGACACGGGACTGCTGTCGGCCAAAAAGTCTTCGGACACATTGAGCAGTTCTGCTCTCGCATCGTCAAGTATTTCGACCTTCTGACTCGTCAGGTCGGCACGCATGCCCAGGCCGGTGATTTTCATAGCGACTTTCTTATTACCCTTTGGTCCCACACGGAACCGGCGCATTGTAATCGGGGCCTCAGATTTGACCAGACGGTCGCGGGTATTAAAGACGACACGGTCACCCACAACCTCAAAATCAGGTCCAGCAAAACGTACAGAATCGAACAGGCTTACCTTGTTTTTCCCCTCATCAAACTCAGCGCGTTTGGCCGTCAGCCGTGCCTCGCCTGCTCCAACATCAACGCTTTCGCCCCCTGACATCTTTTGCAGCATACAGACCACAACAGGCGAGGCGATTTTATAAATATTGTCCTTAAAATATTTCGCCTCTTCCCCTTTAATCCGGGTTTCGACTTCATTGCTGTCTTCTCCCCGGATGTCCCTGTGAAAAGATTCCATTGTCAGCCGAACTTCGTCGTCACTGTCTTTATTCTGATCGCCTTCAGTTTCAGACACAGCGTTTTCCGTCTTGGGGCCTTTCTCTTCCCGCGTATTATTGCCGTCCTTTACGTCCTCTCCCGGCATTAACACCGACCCCCCTACGATCGAAAAATAGACCATATAGCCCAGGCCTGTGATCGTCAGCAGAGTCAGAAAAGACTTAAATACACGCTTGAGATTTTTATGTTCCGCAACCACTTTTGCTCATTATCTCCTACTGATTATCATGGTCGCTCTTATACACTTTAAGTTTTTGTTCAATCTCGTCTCTTGACGGCAGCGATGGTTCCGCGCCCTCGGTCTCCGTCGCGATTGCGGCCGCACAAACTGCCATTTCAGCCGCCTCGAGCAAATCTTTGCCTTCGGCAAGACCGACGGCCAGAACCCCCGTAAAACAGTCGCCGGCTCCGACGGTATCAACCGGATCTGCTTCGGCGGCTTCAAGGGCAAACTCTTTTTCTGGGGTCCGGGCCAAAACTCCCTCGGATCCCAGAGTAATCAGCACGGCCCCGGGACCGAACTGAAGGAGTTTCGAAGCCGCATCTTCGGCACCAGCTGTTCCATCCAATCCGCACACACTGCGGGCTTCGCCCAGGTTAGGCGTAACTATATCGACGTTTTCAAGAAGACTCATCGAAAGCCCTCCCCTGGGAATCGGAGCCGGATCGAGGATCGTCATTAGCCCGGCCTCTTGTGCTTCCTTCAACGCACATGCGACCGTTTCTATTGGCAGTTCCAGCTGGGTCAACATAACATCTGTATTTTCAAACACAGCACGGTTTGCAACAATTTCATCCGGAGACAACGTCCAGTTAGCTCCCGGCGCCACACTTATTATATTTTCGCCGTTTTCATCCACCATAATCAAGGCTATACCTGTGGCATTCTCTTCACTTACACGGATACTATCCGTATTTATCCCCTCTTTTTGCAGCCGTTCGATTATCTCGTCTCCAAAAAGATCCTTGCCTACTTTCCCGATCATCGATACTCTGGCTCCGGCGCGAGCAGCAGAAACGGCTTGATTCGCGCCTTTGCCGCCTCCCGCCGTCACAAATTGTCCTCCACTGATTGTCTCCCCCACGTTTGGCAAACGGTCCGAAATAACGGTCATGTCAGTGTTAGCGCTTCCAACAACAAGAATACCTGGCTCTGCCATAATGTATTTTTCCCGTGAACGGTACTTATTTTTTGTTACCCTTTTTGTTTTTCTTTTTTCCGCCCCCGGTTATCAAACGTACGGGAGCAGTAACCAGATCAAATATCGTCCGCACGGGTTTCCCGAGCGCTTTAAATGATTGGACCTTAAATCTGGGATCGCGGATGCTTCCGCTGACGTAGATTTTTACCAGTTCCCTCTCCACCGGACGCAGAATGGTCTTCACTGCAGTTCCGATAATTGGAAGGCCTCCTTCCGGTAAAGTGGCGGCAACCATATGCAGGTCGATCTCCCCTTTTTCAAAGCCAATATCACCCCGCCCCGTAAGTTCAGTAGAGCCCCCCCACAACCGCAACGCTTTCACTTGCAGCCGCTGTCTATTGAAAGAGTAAGCCATTTCTGCTTTATCGAACCGGCCCCAGGAGCCCGGTTTGGAAAGATGGAGTATATCAACCAGTCCACCAAAAATCGGGCCCGTCCAGATTCGACCTTCGGATAGTTCAACGCTTCCATGGCCTTTCAGGTAACTTTCTTCACCGGTTTGGCCTTTCATTTCGACAAGTCCCGATAACCGCCCTGCAATATCATATTCCTCGTCAGAAAAGCGGTCTGCCAGGACCTTCATATCCACACGCCGAAACTCACCGGCTCCCTCATACTTTATAGCACCACTTTCATCGACCGCCCTTGCCCGGCCGGAGGCGTCAAACCGGCCTTCTCCAATCACACCCGTTAGAAAGGGTATCATAACCAGCTGCTCGGTTAACACCACACGGCCATTAATTGAGGCGAGTTGAAGCGGCATGTGAACCCACCGCGCCGACGCGTCTTTCATCTGAACATCCATGAAATACGAAATTTTGTTCTCGCGATTGCCATCGTAATTAATATTTCCCGTCACTCCTACGACACCTTTTGGCCTGAGCGTTTTCCACAACCTCTTCCCCAAGTCTGGGACACTCTCAACAAGCTCCTGGCTGAGAGCAACATTCGCTACAGACACCTCGAATGCACCCGTTTCCCGACTGACATCGAAGGAACCTTTCAGGCTGAAGTAACCTTTCTTGGCCGCTGGAGATGTCCCGATCCCCGTTGATTCCACTTTGCCCGCGAGAGACACAATTTGAACTTTTCCGCCGTCGATATGAAGGGTCCCTGCCAGATCCTCAACCGGAAAAGGCAGGAAATCGGGCGCGGCCGTCGCATTATGTATTTTGACTGAGCCCGTCGGCTGCAACCCTGTCCCTGATTCATCGGGTTCTAAAATGAACTCCGCGTCCACAGCACAATCCGGCTTAAGAATGTCCCAAAACTCGCTGGACTCTCCCAAAATCCATGTTATGTGCTCGGAGCGGGGCCGGAAATTTTGCAACGCAACTTTCAGTTTTACAGGCCTTCCCTTCGCATCGAATTTACCGTCCAGCTTGACACGCGCATTTACCCGCTGTTGCGGCACAATTCCCTTGACCCTTTCCAGTCTGATGCCTTCCTCCTCAACGACTGCAACTCCGGTTACTTTTTCGATGGGAAACGGCAAACTCTCGCCTTCCACCGAAACAGTGTCAAGTTGAGCCCTGGCCGAAAAACGCGTTTTCCCGTCCTTGTGATCTTCCAGCATCAGCTGAAAATCCACTTTACCGGTGGGGTGGAGCCGCCGCCACACCTCTGGCCCGGCTGAAGGAATCAAACTCACGCTTTTCTCGGTCAACGGCATGCCACGTGATTGTACTTCTACCGAGACATGCTCCGAAGGGTGATTGTAAAAACCGTTGACCTTCACAGGGATAAGCTTTGTTCCACCGGACTCATCACCGATATCGTGCGGGTTAATAGTCCCATGCAGATCGGTACACGACACGCGTGTGCCCGCTATGCGAATCACGCCGGTCACTCCATTGACCGGCACTGGATAATATTTCAGAACGGAGTTCATATCTTGAAGGTCAAGACGTCCAGTAAATTGCGCGCTACTCCGATCCTTCTGGAAATGGGCTGTCAGCTCCATACTCAATCGTCCCCGAGGCCGAAAGCGATCCTCCAAAATTCCCCCTACAGGGAGAAGATTCAGAACTTCTTTCGTCGTCTGCAGATCCGTGCACTTCGTTTCCAGCCATAGGCTATTCTCCCGTGCCCACGCTTGAAAATGCATCCCCCGTAGAGGGGCGCGGTTAATCCACCCTTTGCTCTCCCACAAATCGGGGCTGACCGACAATCGCCTGATGGCAAGACTGATTCCGCGAATTTGTCGCAGTTGACTATCATCAAAGAGCCAAGGCGAACGAATGGCAACCGATGCGTTTTCTGCTTTGATACCATCACGAAGCCAGAAACGTGGCCGCAGCCAGGTACCAGGTGCGGAAGGACGCAGCATCGCAGCGAAGTTCCAACCTTTGTCATCCTGCTGCAGAGACAGCTCAGGTTTTACAAGTATCACGCACCGGGGAGCAATCTGGCCCTGAAAAGCCCTCATGCGGTCGAATCGAACCTCCGCTTTCTCGCACCGAAAAATAGCTTCCTCTTTATTTGGAGGTGGGAATGCCTTCAGATCACGCAACGAAACTTTCATCCTGGGATCGACCGATATCTCATCGACGCGCAAATTGCCTTTAAAGTTTTTCTTAAATTCTTCGTAAAATACGTTCTGAAGGTGTTGCGCCGACGTATAGTGAGCCCACACTTTGGCAGCTATCCCGATAGTTATAAAAATTCCCCCGAGCAGGATAAATCCTATGTAACCACGCAAGCGCATTATCTGTTACCCTCCCGAATGATATGGTAGTGGTAACGAGCCGCAAAAAGCAACGTTTCCCCCCGGGAATTCTGGAGATTCTGCGTTTCAGTATTATCGGGCATCATCACCGCTGAAAATTTTGAGAGCACAGTACTCCCCGCACATGGAACACTGATCTCCGCGGTCTTCGGCCGACAAAAGTCGCTGAAACTGGACCGAATCAAGCGCGTGCCTGGCCATCTCATCCCAATCCCGACCCGTTCGAGCCTCACTCATTTTCCGGTCCAGTTCCTCTGCCCCGGAAATTCCCTTTGTTATATCTCCGATATGGGCCGCGATTCGTGTGACAACAACCCCTTCCCGGACATCGCGGGCATCCGGCAGTCCCACGTGCTCTTTGGGGGTCAAATAACACAGAAAATCTGCCCCTGCCGACGCTGCGATGGCTCCCCCGATACTTCCAACGATATGATCGTAACCCGGTGCGATATCGGTTGGCAACGGACCCAGCACGTAGAACGGCGCCCCGCCACATATATCTTTTTCGAGCTGAACGTTCCTCTCGATATCATTCAACGGCACGTGGCCAGGCCCTTCAATCATAACCTGCACTTCGGCTTTCACGGCTCGTTCAGCAAGTTCACCCAAAACGTGAAGTTCATGCAGCTGCGCATCATCCGTTGCATCCCCGATGCACCCCGGCCGCAATCCATCGCCGAGGCTAAGTGTCATTCCGTGTTCACCCGCAATTCCCAGAATTTCGTCAAAGTTCTCATAAAGGAAACTTTCCTGTCCTTTCGTTTCCATCCACCGAACCATAAACGATCCCCCCCGGCTGACAACTCCCATGCCACGCTTCCGGGCAAGCGGGATAGCCTCACGCTGCACACCGGCATGGATCGTCACGAAATCCACACCATTTTCGCCGTGCTCGCGAAGCGTCCTCATAAAAGATTCCGCCGTCATCTCCGCCACGCCACCGGATTCGATAGCTGCCTGATAAATGGGCACTGTTCCCACAGGAACCGGACAATGCTCTATGATCGTGCGCCGCACCGACGTAATATCGCCCCCTGTGCTTAAATCCATTACGGCGTCGGTGCCCGCTTCAAGTGATACATCCAATTTTTGCAGTTCGCTTTCCACACTTTTGCGGTCGGGCGAAGTGCCAATGTTCGCATTCACTTTCGTATGCAGATTTTCCCCGATTCCTATAGGTTCGAGATTGACATGGTTCGGGTTGACCGGGACGACGACTCTGCCTTCTCGAATCAGCTGGCATATCTTTCCAGCGGAAACCGGCTCACGGTCCGCAGCTTTTTCCATCTGGGGTGTCACTTCACTTTTGTTTGCAGCTTCCAATTGCGTCATTATATTCGCCCATTAACACAGAAAATCTTCATCCTTTTCACGGCCGCGTATCGGTCCTCATGGTCTGGGCCCATAAATCGCCGTCCCAATCCTGACCATATTCGATCCTTCTTCCACGGCCACTCGATATGAATTCGACATTCCCATTGAAAGAGTCTTCAACTCAACGTTCCGCCAGTCCCCCGTCTGCATCTCGTCAAATAAACCCTTCAAACGTTGCAGATACGGCCGCGCTTTCTCGGGGTCGTCAAAATACGGTTCCATCCCCATCAAACCTCCCACACGAAGCATTTCACATTCGCTGATCTCCTCGAAAAACGAGCTTAACTCTTCGGGAGGAACACCATATTTACTTTCTTCACCGGCGATATTAACTTCGACAAAAACCCGGATCGGTTCGTCTACTCTTTTGTTGATGCCGCGCGCCAGACGTGGAGAATCCACAGACTGAATAACATCAAAAACGGGCAACGCTTTATTGATTTTGTTGCGCTGAAGGTGCCCGATCATATGCCATTCGACCTGCTCGGCCCTGGCACCAAGTTCAGAGATCACCCTTTCCGCTTCTTGAACATAGTTTTCCCCCACCATCTTCACACCGGCGCCAATACTTTCCGCAATTTCATCGGCCGAACGCGTTTTAGCAGCCGCAATTATATCGACATTTTCCGGCAATTCTTCACGAATAGCAGCATATTTCTCAGCGATTTCTGATGCCATGACTTCCGATCCTTACACTTCCTGTTCATAACCGCCGTCGGATGTCTTGCGGAGCTTATGAAAACCATGCTCCTGCAAGTTCCTGTTCGACAGAATGTCGCCTTTCCCAGCATGGAATGCGGCCGGTACTCGGGTCACATCTGCCCCACACTTCGGGCACTGCTCCACGGGATCTTCATTGATCTCCTGGAGCCTTTCAAAACCGTCTCCACAAAAATCGCATCCGTCTTCTTCAGTCTGGTAGACGTATGTTGGCACGATTTATCTCACTTACAGATACCGGACAAAACTGTTGTTGTCATCAACCAGAATGTTCTGAGGCTCAATCGGTTCGTCGCTCAACTCGAATCCCATGATAATGACTTCATCGTCCGGGTGTATACGATGTGCGGCGGCCCCATTCATCTCAATCCGGCCCGAGCCCGCCTCCGCAAGAATCACATAGGTTTCCACCCGTTCGCCATTGGTGTTGTCAACAACCAGAACTTTCTCGCCGGCCATCATGCCGCTTTTTTCAACCAATTCCGAATCTATCGTAATGCTGCCGATATATTCGACATTCGCATCAGTAACCGTCGCGTTGTGTATTTTTGATCTCAGTATCCAGCGCATGGGGATGCTCGTAATGATGGGGAAAAAGAGGTGAGTGAGGTTCCCTGGAGCTCACACAACAACTCCACTCCTCACCCTGTACTTTACCCAAATGGCAAGGCAGAGTCAATTTAATGTTTGGAGATCATTCTTGCATGTGTTCCAAAATCCGCCGTGCGAGACGTTCCGAGACACCTTTCACTTCCGCCAGCTCATCAATACCCGCTTCAGCCACCCTCTGGAGAGTCTTAAAACGATCGATAATCCGTCCCGCAAGACGCTGCCCGATTCCCGACACCTCCATCAAAGGAGACTCAAAAGCACCCTTGCGGCGGAGCGTGCGGTGATAGGAAATCGCGAACCTGTGCGCCTCGTCCCGCACGCGGGTAACCAGTCGATAACCGGCAGTTTCCTCGGCGAGATTTATCGGTTCGGATTGCCCGGGCAGAAAAATCCGCTCCCCTTTTTCCTGCTCACCTTTTCGTACGCGCGCTTTTGCCAATCCTATCATGTCTGGTCTCTCAATACCCAGCCCCTCAAGAGCGGACAGGCCTGCATTCAACTGGCCTATCCCCCCATCCAGCACGATGAGATCGGGCAGTTCCTGCTGCCAGACAGGTCCTGATTGCTCGGCCACATGCCGGTATCGACGCCTGACAACTTCCCGCATCATCGCAAAGTCGTCTTGCCCTTCAACTTCGCGTATTTTGTAGCGCCTATAACGATCTTTCACCGGGGCACCGCCCCGAAAAGCAACCATGGAACCCACAGCCTGATGTCCCTGGAGGTTCGATATATCGAAACATTCGATCGTCCGCGGAGGATTTTCAAGCCCCGCCGTCTCTCGCAGCGACTCTATCTCCTGCTGTCGTTTTTCTCCCTGCGTGCTTGAGATTCGTTCCGCTTCCCGGGCATTACGATTCGCGAGTTCAACCAGACGCTTTTTGGCCCCCCTTTGAGGACAAGCAACTTTCACTTTTCTTCCCTTTTCCTCGCTGAGCCAGGACTTGAGCAAATCGCTATCCTCAGTAGACACCGGCAGCAGAATCTCCTCTGGTATAAACCGGTTCGCCGAATAAAACTGGTTCAAAAACGACCGAAAAACCTCTTCTTTCTCGGCGTAACTTCTCGAAAAATGATACGTCCCAACATCCTGAAGATTCCCGCTCCGCACAAAGAGAATAGCAACCCATAGCGTATCTTCTGTTGCATGGAGGCCAAAAATATCGCGATCTATTTCCTCCATCGACGACGCGACTTGCTGTTTCTGGAGAGTTTCTTCAACAGCTTCAATTCTGTCGCGAATCCGGGCAGCTTTTTCAAAATTTAATTTCTCGGCCGCTGCTTTCATTTCCGCGCGTAGCTGATCGATAAGATCCTCATTTTTGCCACGGAGAAACAACTTAACCTCTTCCAGTAACTCCGCGTATTCTTCTCCGGACACATTACACATACAGGGAGCCAGACATTTCCCCATCTGGCCGTACACACACGGTCGCCCGGCTCTGCGGCACTGCTGAAGGGAACATTTACGCAAAGGGAAAACATCCTGTATTACACGGAGGGTCTTTCGTGCTGATTTCGCGCTGGCATAGGGACCAAAATAAACTGCACCTTCATCCTCGATCCTGCGCGTAACGACCGGCCGCGGCCATGGTTCGTCCGTACGGATCTTTATGCTTACAAAACTCTTATCGTCCCGGAAAAGAACATTGTATTTAGGGCGAAACTGCTTGATGAAGTTGTTCTCGAGGATGAGCGCTTCTTTTTCCGATCCCGCAACAACCACGTCAATATCATCCACTTCTTCGATCTGCTCGGTGATGAGACGCCGCTCCCCCGCGGCATATTTGAAATAGCTTCTAACCCTTGCCCGCAGGTCTTTTGCTTTCCCGATATAGATAACCTCCCCTCGCTGGTCTTTCATCAGATAGACCCCGGGCTCCGTTGGGAATTGAGCGGTTTTTTTCGCGAGCAATTTTTCTTTTTGATTCATTGTCTTCCGGAACTCGACGACTCAAGGGAGGAACCTCCATGATAAGAAATCCCACCGCAACCGTCGAGGCGCAAACACTTTCCTTGAAAATTGAGCATAATCAGGGTATCGTTTTACGCAACGATTCGATAGCATCCTTTTGAAGGAGAAATGGCGATGCGACGTGGTTTCTTGGCGGTTCTTGTAATCTGCTGCGTTTTTTTGAGTTTCCACGCCCGGCCGCTCTCAGCCGACGAAATTCCAGCCGATGCGCGCTCGTGGTCATCAGCCGTTTTGGGAGCCGAAGGGCTCTATGCAGGCGCCCTCCCGGCGCCAGGCTGGCATGCTATCAATTACGTGGAGTACTACCAGACGCATAAGTTAAAAGGACGAAAAGGGCGCGAAGTCGACATGCCTCCGGACTACGAAGCAAGTGTCTGGGCCGAATGTCTGCGCGCCGTTTATGTCGCTGACACGAAGTTTTTGGGCGCCACTCCTGCATGGCACGCTATCGTTCCGGTTGTTAACCGCCGGGATAGCACGGATATCATCCGTGATAACGAAAGTGGGCTCGGTGATATCTACGTCAGCCCCCTAATTCTCGGTTGGCACAATCCTCCATGGCACTATGTCTTAGGATTGGATGTAATTATGCCAACCGGCGAATACTATCCGGATGATTTCGTCACAATCGGCCACAACCACTGGACCTTCGAACCGGCTTTCGCGTTCAGCTATATCGGCAAGAACGGTTTCACCGGTTCCGCCAAAATAATGTACGATTACCACACCGAAGATAACGATATCGATTACGAAGAGGGGCAACAGATCCATATCGATTACCACGCTGGCTATTCTTTCGGCGAAAATCGTGCCTGGACGGCGGGCCTTACCGGTTATTATCTGCGGAGCCTGGAAGAAGACACCTTCAACAGCAATTCAGTGGACAGCTCAGAAGAAGAGGTCCTCGCTGTTGGCCCCAGCATCGCCTATAAATGGGAAGATTATCTGTTTGAACTGAAGATCCAGCAAGAAATCAGAGCGAAAAATCGTCCGAAAGGGACCGCCGCCTGGCTGAAATTCACCTATTCGTTCTGAACAAAACAATTTCGGACTGCCATCCTTCATTTTTGTGCGTTTCCAACGGCGCACACAATCTGATGCCATCAACACGGCATGGATTCGGGATGAAACTGTCACCGAGAAAACTGTTCAATTGCGCGATGAATTTTGAGTGCCCGGGGCGAACCCTTGCGACACTCGGGGGTATCTGGGCCAGCACACTCAATCGCTGGGTCCAAGAGGGGATGCCGCCCAACCTCAAAGAAATGCCGAAAATGGTGGAATATTTCGACCTCGATCCCCATATCTGGACCGGGCCGTCGGCCCAGCTTTTCGTCTACCCACCCTTCGAGCACAAAATCGTGCGGGAAACCGACACAAAAGTTACCTATGTCAACCACGCGGGGATCGTCTGCACGGAATTCAAAAAAGACGCCTACAAAAGTATGCCCCATTTCGAATCGTACCCCGTCAAAAACCGAAAAGACTGGACCGAATACCGCAAACGACTCCGGTGGGACCCCGACCGAATCGGTGATAAGTGGGAACAGCAAAAACGGCAGTGGGCGGAGCGCGACACTCCGCTTATCCTCTACCTGGACCGACTCGCCAGCCTCTACGGGTCCCTGCGCGATATGGTCGGCACGACCCAGCTGTCCATGCTTTTCTACGATGACCCTGAACTGGTCGAAGAGATGATGGATACAGTCACTGAACTTTTCGAGCAGCTCATCCCCGTCCTGTTCGCGGATTTTGTCCCGGATGCAGTATGCATGTGGGAAGACATGGCCTTCAAAAACGGCCCGCTCGTCAGCCCAAAACTGGTCCGACAATTCATGCTGCCCCGCTATCGCCGCATGACGGAGATTTTACGTGATATCGGCGTACCCATCATCCTCCTGGACAGCGATGGTAATGTCGGAGAGCTGATCCCCATCTGGCTGGAGGCCGATATAGATGGCGTTGTGCCCATGGAAGTGCAGGCCGGCATGGATGTCGATCGTTATCGTCAAAAATACCCCGAACTGCTTATAATGGGAGGCGTCGATAAAAAGGCCCTGGCCGCGGGGCCGGACGCAATCGACGCTGAAATGGAGAAAATCGAATGCACGATCGCCAGCGGCGGGTACGTGCCCTTCTTCGATCATGGTCTCCCCCATGACGTGAGCTACGACAATTTTCTTTATTTTGTGCAACGTTTGAAAGAAACCGTCCGGCTGTGAACGGAACACCCCTGAAGTGTGTCTTGCTCCTCCTGCACGCCCTGTTTCTCCTGATTTTCGCGCCTTGTGGCAGACCAAACGACCCTCCCGACATATCCAAACCCAACGCGCCCAATCGGCGCACTCCGGCAACTCAACCTCAGTCGAACCGGTATCACCGACAGCGGTCTTGCGCTCCTTCGACATCTCAGAAAACTGCGCGCTTTGAATATCAGCAACACGGCCGTGACTGACCGCGGTATGCAGCAGATCGCTTTGCTCTCCGAACTGCGTTCTCTTAACCTCAGCCGGACCGAAATTAACGGCCGAGCGATGAACCAGCTCAAACAGCTGCGCAATCTGCAGGATCTGAACTTGAATTTCTCAAGGATCGACGACCGGGCACTGAATGACATTGCAAGTCTGGGCAAGCTGGAGAAATTGTATCTCCAGAAAACCGGCATCACCAACCGGGGCTTGCTGCAACTGCGGGATCTTCCGAACCTGCGCAAAATCGGCGTCTGGGGCACGGACGTCACCAGAGACGGAATCGAAAAAACCCGCTGAGCCCGACCGCAACTGGAAGTCATCCACTGAGTCGCAGGTTGAACCATATGTTTCAACCTGCCGGGCAACTCCCACACACCCTGGAAGATACCCCACCCTTGCGGAGGGAGGGCTCCCGCTTATGGAACGGTTTCCGGTGCCTGCAGCAAAAACCTAACGATCGTCGGGAACAAGCCCGGCGGATTTGTAAGCGAGCGGAGACCCGCGAGCGGACTGGACTTCAGCCGGAGGCTGGAGTTCAGAACGCGGACCATAAACCGACAGGTCTCGGAGCAAAACAGCAGAACGACCAACGGCAGCTCCGCCTCAACGATGCGGACCGACAGCTACCTGGCATTTCACGGCATTTGTCCGCCTCAAGTCCCCCTTCGTCCGCCTGAGCGGACTCAGCTGAACTCGAGTCTACACGATACGCGGTCGAGAACCGCAGTTACAAGATGACAGAATCATTGACACTAAACATGAGGTTTATGTCACGACAACCTCTAAAGCCTTTTCCGAAGGAAACTTAAGGAATTTGCATCCGGTCCGACGGCAGAGTCCGCCGGGATTCTCGGGGAATGTCCGGCTACCGGGCAGCGAAAAGACCGACAGCGCAAATTCCTCCCGATATTAAAATCTTGATTCCCGTCCGTTCAGGAGGTATTATAATTGTTAACAATCCGAACGATAAGGCTCCCGGGCAGTGGAACGGAGAGGTTGGCATTCCGGGACAGTCCGGGCACGTAATAAATAGAGCGTCCTGTTATCGCAAGCAGATCGGCAAAAGTTCCGAAAAGGAGGCGTGCCATGTCTATCGTTTGGAATATTTTATGGGTTGGGCGGGACACTGGTGACACGCCGCAAGGCGAGTCCGGCGGTTTGGAAACGGCATCCGGTTATGAAAGCAATTTAGCGTTCAGGAAAATCAACCGGGATGCCGGTTCACTTGGGTTCACTCTGATTGAGCTCCTCGTCGTCATCGCGATTATTGCCATCCTCGCTGCTATGCTCATGCCGGCTTTGGAAAGGGCACGGGAAGCGGCACGCACAGTCGCGTGCAAGGCTCCGATGAAGAACATTGGCCTTGCTTTCGTGATGTATCAAAATGATAACAATGGAATGATGCCGATCCCAAAAGATGAGACAAAATTAAGCCATTGGGACATTTCGGCGACCGAACCTCTGGCAAACAATCCGTCCCCTCCAGCTACCGGCGGAAATGGTCCTGCTGCCAACATGCTGGATGGGCTTATCTATGCAGGTCTGTTAGAAGAAGCAACATTCCGCTGTGCAGCGCATCCGGGCACAGCCCGGGCGGGAACCGGATGGTTTGACTATAAAACCCATCGGCCGCAACATTATCAGGTGAACGAGGTAATTTATGAATCCTGGACTTCCCCGATGGGTCTTCTTTTGCAGGAGGGGGGTGACTTTGACAAAGATGAACCATGGCCCATTACGCTGATCAGCTACGCTTCCCAGGGGGTGCTGGTTGCCGACTCAATGGCTGGGCCCGGTTGGTCGCCCAAAGGTATTAATCCGCAGGGCGGCGGCCATACAACTGAACATGCATCGGGCACGGGCGGCGATCCTCCACGGCAAGCTATATACCGGCATGGGGGAGGGGATTCGTGGAACTTCCTGTTTTTCGATGGGCACGTCGATACGCGTTTCCCCAAGCGCGGGAGTGATAGTAGCCCCTGGAAAGATGTCATTTTCGACGGCGAGATCTTTGTTAGTGCGGCAAAAGATGGGCCTTACTATCCGAATGCCTGGGGGAATGTTGGCAAGTGCAACATCTACTTCCAGCCTGACGGCTCTGAGCCAAGCATTCTCAAAAGCGGCCCCACGCCGTTCTGGCGGCCCTGGAAGAGCAACGCTAATGGAATCGACCGTGGACCCTGGGCATACTGATCGTTGGAACTGTGGCTTAAGGAGACAAACCTGCTGGGTACGCCGCCATCGGGCTTTTTCGCCAACTTGAACACGGCTGATTTCGATCACAAAGTTATCCTTACGATCGGGGAAAATAACTGTGGAAGGTATAGAAGCTAACAACAGCCGCGCCTTCACCCTCATTGAACTCCTCGTCGTCATCGCGATCATTGCCATCCTGGCGGCGATGTTGATGCCGGCGTTGGAGAAGGCGCGCGAAGCGGCTCGGCAGTCCGTTTGTATGGCAAATGTGAAACAGCAATTGACAGCTATCTCAACCGAAAGTGTTGATGCGGAAGGGATCGTCAGCGGAAAAGTGGCCTGGGAGGCTGTGGCGGATGAGCTCAATATTACGAATCAGAGCGAATGGAATATCCCAGGATATGACCCGGATCCAAACTGGACCGGGCCGGATGCCGGGGCACACGTAAATTATGCCTGGTGGCTGCTTCGCGGCGCTTACGCGACCCGGGGGATTTTCCGGTGTCCGATCGATAGACGCCCCAAACAAACTGAGTGTGAATGGCCGGGCGAGGACTTTTTCTATGCGCCTGATTCGGATTGGGGTTTTACCAGTTACGGAACGAACCTCTATTGGACCGGCACCAATCCTTACCAGGATAATGGTGCTGCGGCTGGTTCTTCCGAGAGCGAAGACCGAACCCATCTGTCAGCTGCCCGGTGGACCAGCGGCGCTGCTGGTCTGAGCGGCTCCGGCAAAGCCATTGGGGCTTCCCGTATGCCAATTATTACAGCAGCTCGATATGGTCAGAAAGGGCTTGTGTGTTCACAGTGGGAAATCGGTCAATGGTATGATGCGCACCCCGCAACATGGCCTCTGGATCAACGCTCTTGCAGCGCCGGCTACTCGTTGCTCTCGGGAGAATGGGATGCCAAAACTTTTAACAAGGCCGGCACCCCGGTTGACGAAAGCTCCGGGGAGTTCATTCAGATGTTCGACCGCTTTGGCAGTTTTGGATGGGAAGAAGCCGGGCAGAACCTGGGATTTCTTGATGGCCATGTCGATTATGAGACGGATCTGAGACCTCACGTCTTTTCACCAAATAACAGTGGAAACGGCGCGCTTTGGGTAAGCAGTGGACATCCTCAATGGAATAGCTGGCCAAACCCACGTCACCCTTGAAGTGTCTTGTTCGTTGCTCCAAAACCATATCCAGACCGGAAGGTCACAATACGGCAGCTGGGCGGAGAAATCCAGGACCACGTTCTTAAATCCGTCCGGTCGCCCCCGACTGTCCCCGCTTAACGATCCCAACCGGACATGTTGACAGCAGGACCGACGAGTTCATTCCCTTGCCACAACGGCACATTGGAGGCCGGCCAGTTCGCGGTGTTCTTCTCATGAAGAGGCATGAGTCTGTCTGAACGACGCGATTCGACGTGTCCGGCAAAGAACAAGCATTGCTTGTGCCATCCGGCAGAATTGTCCCCTGTGCATCTGCATAGTAACCGCCCCCGCTATGCCGCATCGGGTAGGCAGCGGGGAAATTGTATATGCCAACCCCGCCCGGCGGCGGACCCGCGCCCCAGCCATCTGTGGAATTTACCCAATCCTCAGCCTTCGTCCCCGTATCGGAAGCATTGTCCATAAGCAGCATGCTGCGTTCTGGCCACCAAATGTAAGTGCGCGGCATACCGTCATTAATGCCGATCTCATCGTGGTATTTAGAGGGGTCGAAATCTCCCGCTATATTTTTGCGGAAGAATGATTTATTATCAAAATACTCGTATGCCCACTCGGACGGATTACTGAGATCACCGAGTCTATGCCCCGACCAGAAACCACTCATCGCGTATCCGGGGTTGCCGGGATTGCCGCTGTCGTCTTGTCCGTCCCATGATGCGCACGTCCAGAGCGCGACGTTGCTGTACCCTTCGGCTATCAGTGCGTCAGCATAGAAAGGAGGTGCGTTGTTACCGGTCTGGCCGTGAACCGCATTGAATGCACTGGGCTGACTGAAACCGTTGCCCGAACCGAACGGTCGTCTCGGAGGTAGCACATCATTGTGACTGTTGGCGTACAGCTCATAGGAAAGCCCAATATCCTTAAGGTGCGCAGTGCAGGCCGTCCGCCGAGCGGCTTCGCGAGCACTCTGTAACGCCGGCATGAGCATCGCCGCCAGAATGGCTATGATGGCGATCACGACCAGCAACTCGATCAAGGGTGAAAGCACTTCGGATCTCAAATCTCCTGATTCTCTTACTCGCCATTTCCATCCCCCGTGAATTCGATAAGACTATAACATGTAAATGGACTCAGCGCCTCATCGTTTCAACCGTTGTAGAACTCTTTTTGCGGCCCTTACTGAGCTTGTGAACCCTGACACCGCAACTTTAATCGCAGGGTCAGCGCCTAAATTCGGATATCATTATAAAACACATCGTGCTACTATTATACAATTTTTAGGGAAGTGTCAACATTTTTCCCAATTTCGCTGCTATCCGTCCGTCAATTGCCGATCTGTCAAAGTAAAGCTAACTTACTCCCCTCTTTTCCGGTTCAGATCTCGGACTTCTTTCTCCAGACGATGCACTCGGCGCCTGAGCAACTCACTCTGTACCTGGAGCCGGCGGATAATCTCTATCTGGTTTCGGCTTGGGGGGGCTGATAAACCCGAGGGGGCATCCTGATCCATTTTGACACTCGAGATCAAAAACGGTCTCTCCTTGAGCTTTACCCGGCAGGTCTCCACTTTCTTACCTCGAAGAAATCGAACCGACAGCTGCGTGCCTGGGGGCGACTGGGCAATTTGCCGGGTAAAAGCTTCCGGTCCAGTAATGGTCTTGCCCCCGATCTCAAGGAGCACATCTCCGGGACGCAACCCGCACGTGTAAGCCGGTGCGCCATGGAGAACCCCCTGGACACTGAGCCCCTCCATATTCTTTTTCCAGGTGACTGATATCCCTATCCACCCCAGTCGGCGGCTCTCGGCCCGTCGCAAACGGCCAACAATTTCGTTCAGCGGTTCCCCGCCCAGAACGTAACAACGCTCCGCTCCCGTCTCCCCGGTACTGTTCGCCCAGACAACCCCAAGCAATTTCCCATTCCGGTCAAGCACCGGGGCTGTGGCACCGCCCGAGAAGTTCGGGCCAGAAAGGACGATCAGGTTTTCCCATTTTACCCCGTGCAGATTGAGCCCCCCTGACGTGCTGGCGATCTGCGCCGCCCCCACTCCAACGTGGACATTCCGGCCCGGTTCGCCTGTCGCCACAACTCTCGCCACCCAGTCCCCTTTTTCAGGATCGTTCGACATTTCCGACAAACCTGCCGTTTGTTTTGCGCCCGTTTTCAGAAGCGCCAACCCCGCCTTTTGATCAAAAGCCATCAATCGGGCGGGAAATCTCTTTTCGGAGGAAACGACCTCAATTTTGCGTGCTCCGCTGACCGCCAGCAGATTGGTCAGAACATGCCCTTCCTGACTTACAAAAAAACCAGTATTTCTGACCACGCAGCTTTTGTCCGGTCGTCCGGGGTGGAACACAGTCGATTCCACACCAACGACAGAGGGATACGCTTTCTGGAGGGCTTCCCTGAAATCCAGCGGTGGTTCCCCGGCAATCGCGCCGGATAAGATGAAAATCAAAACAAGACAAAACTGAAGCCAAGTCTGTTTAGAAAGCTCCATAAATCACCACCAATACCGATCTTGTTCCCGCTCATAAAACCTGTTTTTTACGGGGATTTCCACGCACTTTGAAGACGTATGCACGGTCTGTTCACTGCCCTCTTTTAACGACATACCCCGTTGGTCTCTGGCACCTCGTATCACGTAGCCCGGGACAATCCGCGTGGAATCTTTCTCCGGCAGGGAAACCAATCCGATTTGCAACGGCATGGCGTTTCCGGAGGCATTTGCGGCCTGCCAAGCAGGCCTCGGAACGTACATTTCCTGGGGATCATTCCCCAATGAATAAATATCCTTGGCTATGTAGAAAGAACATACCAGGATCACAGCGATCGCAGCCGCAGCAACGAAACGACGCATGGTGAGGATGGGCCGATCCGATCGGCGGGATGGGAGCGTGCACATCAAATTCTCACGTCTGTCATCTGTTAGATAGCTCCCCCGGGGCGCAAGTTCATTGATACTCTTCCGAAGAACATTGTCCGCCTCCTGGACGTCCGCAAATTGCTCACTGCACGCCGCACAGCTTTTAAGATGTTCCGTAAGTTTCCGCCGTCTGGGAGCTTCCGGCGGCCGGCCCATAAGTTCCCAGAATTCTTCTCGTGCCTCTTTACATTCCATGCATACTCTCTCCTTTACCCTTTAGTGCGCTAAGACCATGTAAAAGTTCAAAGCATATGGGTTTTTCTTCTTCAATCTTTCCACTCAATTCGAGTTTTTAGTTTCCGGGAAATTTTTTCAAGTGCGTAATGGATTCGCGATTTCACGGTTCCGAGCGAACAGTCCAAGTCTTCAGCAATTTCTTCGTAAGATTTATCCTCGAGATATCGAAGCGCCAGCACTGCCCGATGATGGGCTGGCAGTTCATTGATGGCTATGCGAACAGCCCGGGCTTGTTCCCGGCGTGTAATCTCTTCCTCGACAGACGGTTCCTCGGACTCAAGCAGTTCGGCCAGATTGGCAAAATCCCCAATTTCCGCCCGCTTTTGGAGGGATACGATCTTTTTCTTGGTACGCAGCCAGGATCGGAATTTATTCAGCAAAATTCCATAAAGCCATGTATATTTAGCAGAGCGCCCCTCGAATGAGTCAATCGATTCAAAGGCCGCCGCATAGGTTTCCTGCACGAGCTCTTCGGCGACATCGGGCTCGCCCGTCATGAACAAAGCCGCACGGAAAAGCCGGTCATAATAGTCATCGACAAGTTTTTCGAGCTTTTTGGTGGCCACAGCTTCTCATCGCGCTATAATTCCGCCAGAGCACGCCTGCAGAGTCAATCGAGTTCCTGGAGCTTTTCTCGTGCGATTTCGTTTGCTATTTGTCCCTCGACGACTTCCCCGTATTCCCCCATTACCGTTTTCATCACTATCCCGATATCTCGCGGACCGGACAGTTCTTTTTCCGCAATGATCTCATCAATAAGAGCTTCCACGTCCGCCCGATCCATTTGTTCGGGGAGAAACTCTTCCACAATCTCCAGTTCCTGATTTACTTCATCGGCCTTTTCATCCTGTCCCAGCTCCTCGTATTCTTCCGCTCCTTTTCGGAGTTTTTTCGCATATGATTTGACCACAGACATTTCATCAAGTTCTTCGCCTGAGGTTCCGGCAACTTTCAACTCGCTCAGCAACATCCTCAAAACACTCAACCGTTGTTTGTCGCCTGAACGCATGGCCTGTTTCAACTGTTCACTGATTTCCTCTTCCAAACTCATGGGTTCCTCACTCTTTTTTGTCTCTCGCGATTTGCAATCGGTATCCTTCCAGCAGCGCTTTTTTCTGGGCATACTCGTATTGAGTCTTATTCAGCTGATACACATCTCGGATAACCGAAAGCGGGTCTTTTTCTTCCGGCAGATATGCAAGGCCTTCTAAAGCCGCACGCACAACTTCGGGGGGATATTTGTAATCAACCCGGGGGCGCCTCTTCAAATGCTCGAATGCGTCACGGAGCATTTCTTCTTCTCCCAAGCTCCCCAGTGCCCGACAGACCGGTTGTGCGGGATCTTCCTCCGGCCTTTCGTGTGTTCGCTCACGCCGATCGGGCCTTCGGAACCGACTGCGATCTCCCATCTCCGGATCCATCGGCATGACAGGTCTTCGTTCAGGCTCTCTTTGAGGGTCTGGATGACGCCGTCCGCCGCGTCTTTCGTCGCCCTCTTTCTCCTGTGGCTTCACGCGCCATTCTTTCATAATATCTTTCAACATCTGTCGGCTCCCTTCGCTATCGATTTGGCGCGCGGCAGCCACAGCCCCTCTTTTATTCCAGAGTTCCGGACTGCGGTCGTATAGATCTTTCAATGCTGCACCCGCATCGTACGACGGCGCTCGTGCTTTCAAAAGGACCACGACTTTCGGTCCGATCACCGGATCATTCAAAAGCCTTTGTCCTTGTTTCTTCAGAATCGATGCCACCTGTTTGTCCGGATGATCAACAAGCACATCGAGGACTTTAAGTCTACGATGGGCTCGGGCGAGCCAGGAATCATATCGGTATTTGATCGGTGCAGGCGGTTTGCGTTCCTTGCGTTTACGCCGAACGTTTCTGTCGCCCCGTCTATCTCCTCGCCACCTGTCACGCTGCTCAGTAGTTTCAAGAACTCCGTAATCGGTGCGGCATAATTCCTGAAAAGTGTCCTGGTAGTTCCGTCTGCCACCAGCAGCAGAACCGGCGGCCATTTGCACCAGCGCCTCGTAGTATGCAACGGGTTGTTCCCCGCCTCGCACGTTTAATAAATGAAGGATGTCATCTTTCACATTTATAGGGAGGGACGGAACTGATTGCGTGAGAAGGTTCCAGTAATAATTTCCCCCGCGCGCGGCAAACCGTCTTGCCCAATCCTGATAAAGTCCGCGGAGTTCGCCGCTCGCTTGCATCTTGGGGAAAACGATTGAAAGCAAGTTTTTTGCTTTTGCATTATGAATATTGACAAGCGCATCGAAAAGCGCCCCAAGAACCGAAGACGGCATGTTCTTGGTGGTGTTTTCTTCATGGCGTTGCGACCTGTTTTTATCCTTTTTCTTTTTGGTGTAGCTATAATCCGCCAATCTTTCAAAAACGGACCAGACCTGTCCGGGAGGGTTGCCAATTTTCCCAAACGCTTTGATCACGGCGACCGTCTCCGGCAATTCGGGAGATTGAGTCCTCAACGACCGTGCGCCCCATTTTGTCCGTTCCGCCATTTTTCGCACGACTTTTGCAACTTTGGCTTTGTTCGCAGTCAACTCACCCAGGTCTTTCCCGCCGGGCAGGGAACGAATAGCACGGTAGGCGCCCAGTTCCATCCCCTGTCTCATAATTTCCCGCACACGTTTTTCCTGGCTTTCCGTAATATTTTGGTGGCGTTTTTCGGGTTGTTCCGGCCGCATCTCTCTTTTCGGAGCCCTTTCTTCTCCTGGCATCACCATTTCTTCTCGCCGGGGCCCATCGCCTTTTTTCTCCTCAGTGGGTTCCGAGGCCTGGATCGCGATATCTGGTGCCTCGTCGAACACTAAATCGCTAATAGGATCGATTACTTTTTCATGCCCCGCACGCGCAAGTCCTGTAACAACGGCTATTCTGAGATGAAGTTGTTTAAGTGTCTCCTGATATTTTAGAGGTTTGTCCTGCCGTTGGTTAGCTAACCCGAACAAATAATCCTTCGCATCATCAGTGCGCATATCGCCCATCATCTCCAGTGCCGCGACCTTCACGTGCAGACAGGCATCACTCTGCGTCAGCTCTTTAAGAGCCGGAGCCAAGTCCTCGTAAGAACCCAGGGAGAGCAATTCCAGAGCTCTCAGTCTTGCTTCCAATTCTGCAGGCCGCTGGTAGTCATATCTCTTCTTTTTTTTGTTCTCATCTCTATATCTGTATTTGGGTCTGTAGAAAAGGCCTTCCTTGGTTGGAGACCACTCCATACTTGGTTGTTTCTGCTGTTCCGAACGCCCTCTATTACGTTTTTTTTCTTCAAAGCGCAACCGCGGCACGTTCCAATGCCAGGATTTACTGGCAATTGCGATCAGATCTTTTTTGGCCGGCCACTGTCCCAGTTCAACCATCATATTTGCCGCTTCGACTCGAGCTCTCGTATGGCGCCCGTCCTGAACAACATTCCTCAGCAACTCAAGGGCCAATTGGGGATCCACTTCTTCCTTAAGCTGCCACAATTCTTTAGCAACATGCTCCGCATCTATATTGTAACTCCATCCTCTTTCTACAACCTCCTCGGCGGCAACCTTCGCAAAAGCTTCACTATCCGGTGGCCCCCAGTCCTGGCGTCGCCAGAGTTCCCGGATGTTGGAAAGATGTCCTGTATTAAGACGGGACAGAGCCCATTTAGCATCGAGAGCGGCCTGGAGCGATGCACTGCTTCCCAGGGCTACCAGGCCTATAACTGCCGCTGGATTACCTCTTTCCAGGGCTTCGTGTTTTAAAACGGCCACAGCATACGGGCTCCCGCATTTTGCTAAAAGGCGGGCATCGCGAATTGATCGGCTTCTATGTAATCTGTTTTGCAGAATACCACAAAGTGTAACCGAAGCGTTTGGACTGAATTCCGAACAGAGCGCGAGGAAATCACCATGGTGGATACGTCGTTTATCTTCACGTTCTCTCCCCCGGTGCCCGCGATCCCTTTCATTTTTCTCTTTCTCTCTTGTTTTATTGCGCCGCCGCACCGCGGATTCCAACTCAATCAGTTTGCAGAGCTGACGCGCACCCGAACGACCCCCAATTTCTGTCTGCCGTTTCGCTATACGATACAGCGTTTCTATATCCTGATACCATTTCAATTTGGCTACTTGTGCCAGAGCTGCCGGCATGTTAGGCGTCTGCATTTTAATAAGATCTTCAAAAAAGTCTTCCCGTACTTTAGCCGATGATTTCCCCAGTTCGCTTTCCAACTGGCTGAGAGCACGGCCATCCGCGCTCCCCGCCAAACCAGCAAGCGTAGCGGCTTGAATTGCTGGTTCTATAGTTGATTCTCTCAAGGTCCGCAACGAACGGCGGGTTCCGATCTCTCCCAACATCAGTATTGCCGCCACCCGGACATTCTGGTTTTTATGGTTCTCAGCGATTCCGGTCAATTCCCGGGTCACTGATTCCCTTCGGAGTAAAATTATTGGCCGCAAAGACGAAGGATAAGCATCAACATTATTCGGCTCCCATGAGTTGAGTCTTTCCCGGATGATTGAAACAAGTTCTCTCTCGGGGAGCATAGGCAGTAATTCCTTTCGCAGAGCCTCGTCCTCAAGGCCCGAAATATAACTTTCTGAAGCGGCCCGCAACGCATCGCGGAATCGCGGCCAGTTAAGATACATGAAGGGCTGGCGATCCGAAACACTAAATTTGCGCAGTCGATCTTCGTAAAGTTTGCCCCGGTTCCTGCTCTTAACCTCCCATAGAAGCGCTTGAGCCTCACGCACAAGGTGCGGGCGCATATTTTTGAACACAAAATCCTCACTCTCCACCGTGCCCAGAAGTTCACCGTCCGCTTCGTGGTCTTTCACCATATCGTGGACCTTCCCGTAGGCCGCCCCCAGTCTCTTCCTGCGCGCCAGGGCCGCCATATTTGGGCTTATAGCACCAAGGGCAGCAGGGATTATGTTTTTGTCTTCTGACCACAACTCAAGCGTCAACATAGGCCCGGTCCGGCCTCCACGCCGCAGCGTATGGTAACGTCGCACCTCATTACCGAGGATCAATTGCCCTATCCGGAAACTTCCTTTTGGCTGATCCTCAAATATGTGAATTTCCGCCGGTCTTTTGTCCGTTCCCTTGATAACAAATGCGGTGTTATTGCCGGCAACAATTTCGCACCGACCCCACACAAGCACTTCGTTCCTGGAGGTGTTTGCTGCGATGCCCAATTCCCCGTCGCTGCCGGCCGTAAGATGTACTCCGTTTCCGCCTCCGGGTAAAATCTCTTCCCAGTTCCCCACCGGTGAACGCCCTGACCCCGAACGTTCTTCACCTCTCATATTCTGGTTGCCAATCTTAACGGCTGTAAGCTTTTCGTTATCAGGGGAATGATATTCGACGGCCTTTCCCCTCATCTGCGCCTGCCAACCAAAATCGGTTTTCTTCAGGCCCTGTTCTTCAAGTTTCGAGACAGGCATTGACTTACGCGCTCGCGAAGAAGCACGCCAGTTTTGCATGGCCCGATAGAGGGTTGCCAGCATCCGAGTCGGCACAGTGGGCGACAGTTCCGGTGCAAGAACACGTACATGGTGTATTTTCCCATGTTCCAGTTGCACGGGAACTCGAAAAGTATCTCGTCCATCAGGGATCGCAATGTCAAAATAAACGTATGCTTCCTTTCCTTTAATCGCTGCCTGCCAGCTGGCGGAAGGCGCAACCGGATGCAGGTTGTCCCCCGCATCTCCCGTCTTCAGTGTTTCCAGATCCGGGTGCCGATTGACCACCCGGACTGTTGGCCCGAACCTATCGAGATATTCTTTCTGTGACTCAGTCACACGGATTTCGTTATAGGAAGCCTTCAGGCCCAGTATCTGGGCCGTTTCCTCATCGCCACCGCCCCAAAAGACTGCTCTCATCCAGCAAAGGTCCGCCTCTTGTCTCATATTTTTATTTTTGCACCACTCGTACAACCTGGCCCATTTCGCGGCCATTTGGTCCGCTTTTGTGGTTTCTCGGGCAGCCCCAATTTCTTGCAATCTTTCCAGATATTCATCCGCCGCTTCTTGGGCCTGTTCCAGATCTTGTTTAACATCATCGGGGACCGGAGATTCGACGGCGCGCGTATGCCTTCTCTCGGGCCTTTCTGTCTCTTCTTCCGGCTCGTCAGGTTCCTTTTCTTCTATTTCTTTTTCTGGCTCGGGGGTCGTCTCGACAGGGAGACCCGGCATCTCTTCCTCAGGCAGCTCTTCATCGGGTTGCTCTTCCGGCCTCTGGGCGACAGGTGGCTTTTCAACCGGCTCCTCACCATCATCGCCACCCAAAGACAGCGCCAGAACAACCGCTAACACAACGACCGCAACCAGCAAAACCGCGCCGCCTCCTAAGACAACAGCAATCGGAAAGCCTGCCCCCTTTTCTTTTTTCGCCCCAGCCGGTGCTCTCGCTGTAAGTTTTGCACCGCAGTTTGTACAAAATTCGGCTCCGGGTTCGACGGACTCACCGCATTCAGGACAGGTGCCCCCTGCATCCGGTTCTGATTCGAGTTCAGGCTCCTCGGCGAGTTCGGGTTCTTCCTCTACCGCGGGGCTGGCCTCAGGGCCTCCAGCATTCGCCGGCACATCGATGGTTGTCCCGCATTCCGGGCAGCGGACTTGTTTGCCCGCGAGTTCATCACTCAACGTTAAAACAACTCCACACTGTGGATTCGGACATCGAGCTTCAACAGGCATTTTTGCACCTATATAATAATTCTATCCTGTGGAATAGCATAGGCTTAATTCGAGTTTAGCCCTACGAACTCTGTATGTCAAGAGTTTGACATCGACTGTTATTCTAACTTGTTTGTACACCAATCCTCGAGGGCCGTTTACAACAACGCCGTACTGAAATAGCGTTCGGCCCGGTCCGGAAGGACCGTAGCAATGGGACCGTCAAGCGATTTAGACAGTTCTCGGGCGGCCCAGACATTAGCGCCTGAGGAGATACCGACCAACAGGCCGTGATCATGCCCGAGCCGCCGGGTGGTATCGATCGCGTCGTCATCGGTGACTTCAATGACGTCATCCACCAGTTCAACGTTCAGCACGCCGGGCACAAATCCGTCTCCAATACCCTGAATCGCGTGGAGACCTGGTTCATGTCCAAGCAAAGCGGACACGTTTTTGGGTTCTACGGCAACAACTTTCACGTCTGGCTTACGCTCCTTAAGAAACTTCCCCACCCCCTGCAAAGTACCTCCGCTGCCTACACCTGCCACGAATGCTGCAACATCGCCGCTCATCTGTCGCCATATTTCGTGAGCCGTCTCCTCGTAATGGCACCGTGGATTATCGGGATTTTCAAACTGTTGCGGCATATATACCCGCTCGTCTTTTTCATCGAACTCTTGCGCACGCGCTACCGCACCGGCTATGCCCTCTTCATCCGGAGTGAGAATCAGCTTAGCCCCGAGTGCTCTGATAAGTTTTTTCCGTTCGTCGCTCATACCCTCGGGCATCACGATTCGCACTTTGTAGCCTTTCAACCGCCCCACCAGAGCCAGGCCAATCCCGGTATTACCAGAAGTCGGCTCAAGGATTATACTATTCTCGGTCAGCAAATCGTCCCGTTCCGCCCCTTCAATCATAGCCAGAGCGACCCGGTCTTTGATACTCCCTCCGGGGTTCAAAAATTCCGCCTTGGCATAGACATCCTCCCGATACAAGCGTATGAGAGGCGTATTACCGATTAAATCCAGGATATTGTCAGTGAGCATTGCGTTCCTCGTAATAGAACAGCACTGGTACAAAAACATTATACCGGTGTCGGGCTGAACAGTCACATTGATGTTCCGGAACAGCCGAGCACAGAATCATTCCAGCAAGTTGTAAGCCCACACCGACTGTTAAAGAGTCAGTGATGGACAAATTGAACCTGGTTTTCGAAGGTAAAGTATAATCCCCAATCTTCGCCCGGCAACCAATCCTCATGGCAACAGCAAATTGTCTTCTCCCGTTTCATCCACCTGTGGCAGGCCCCGGATAATCAACAGACGGTAGTCGTGCCCTTTTACCTTCAACTTCAAAATTCCGTCTTCCCACTGGAAATTGTGACCATCGTATAGAAAACCCACTCGCTCTTTTTCACGCTCTCGACGTTCTTCTTCTGCCAACAAATCCTCAAAACCCGCGGCTACACCCTCTTCTTTTGACTCCATGCCACCATTGAGAGGGTCCCCGGGATCTTTAACTTTCGTGATATCTTCGCCCTCAGGCGGGTTATAGGTATCAGCGTCTTCGACCTTTAAATCTTTCACAGTCTCTGCACCGTTTACAATTGTCGTGGGATCCAACTTAAGTGCCGCAATCGCCTCGTCTTTTTTTGTATTTACTACAACAAGTGCCGTACGGTCTTCTTGTTTGTAGATACTACCAACAAATTGGTTTACTTCGCTTTCAATCGGTGAATTGGGTTCCCAGTATCCGATAAATTTCGACCTGTCGGAATAACAACCCGCCTTTTCGGCATCTTTGAGAATCCCCCCTACATTGAAAATATCATGCGCGAGCAAAGCGGCCTGATAAGAGCGTTTCTGTCGGTAAATCCAGTGCGGCATTTCCACCGGTTTATCCTGGTCCGCACCAATTTTGTTCATCCACACCTGCGCGAGGCCCCATTTCTTGGGATTACTGAATCGGAAACGTGCCATACCCCACATACGTATGAAATCCCTTTTATCTCCCCATCCCAGAAACCTGCCCTCGCCGTCAAGAATAAAATCCGCAAACGACAGGCACGGAACAAAATGAGTCTGCGTCATGTGCACCCAGATCCGTGGACGCAATCCGTTATCAATAAATGTCCACCGCAGCCGTTTCATAAACTCGTGATAATCGAAGAATTCAAAACCCGGCTGCATCTCCCCATCGGACATCAGGTACGCGGGACCACGTTGTGGGTCTTTGAACGTCCCAATCCACGCATCGTCAATGTAAATCCCGTGGAGACAATCGTTCTTCATCCACTGATCCATATGCCAGATATAGCAATTCGTGGATTCCGGGTAGTAGCGGAAAAAACCCGATTTGTACCAGATTCCGCGATATTCCCACGTGTTTGGCGGCAATCCCACCCAGTTGCGGTCAATATAAAGATACGGACCGTGGTAACCGCGCATATTGTTGTAATGATACTCGTGCATCCGCACACGCCCCCGAGCGGCCTCCCAATCGTAATCCTGAGGATAAATGTTGAACGAGCCCCAGTTACCGTCCGTCTTCAAATCCTGTTTCGAAAATGAATCCACAAAACCAAAATTGAGTCGACTCGAGCAATATCGCCAATCCTCGGCAAATGGACGAACTGGCGCAGGGTGGAGCCCGAAAACAAAAGTGTGTGGCTCCCGAAATTCGGTTTTTTTATGCACGATGTTCAGCCGCAGCACAGTCGTTTCCTGATCCCGAACGACCTCGATGGCCGGGATCTTCATGCTTTTTGTCCATCCTTTATCGTTTTCGGCAAACCACACGAGACCGCGGTAATCCCCAGCAAGGGCCAGATAAGGAATAAAACTCCCGCGCAACCTGCCGTTTCGTTTCCTGCGCAATTTGTGGCTCTGGAAAACCGCCCCCTCTTTTTTTGGTGTCTCGCCATACCATGCACCTGCTCGGAAATTTCGGGCGCCCGTCCAGTATCCCAGATAGCGTGCCTCTTTCGTCTTTAACGGTATCTCCAATACAAATGAATCCAGCTCGTTCGTCTCGCCTGGAATGATCATTGTTCGAACTTTCATCAACCCGTCGAATTGGGTCGCGATGTTGGTTATCACGCTCCAGTCCGCAGCCTTTGCCCGCCCTTCCGTACGTACGACGCTTTTCCGCACGTCTTTTATCACTTGCGTTCCAGCATTAGGGGTCAGTTTCAATTCCTCTTCGCCGACTTTCATCATCAGCCTTATCGGCGCGCTTAAAAGGCTCTCCCCCTGTGACACAATTTTCTGCGGCCATCCATCGCCGCCAAATTTGATCTCGCGTCCCCAGCATTTCACAACATTCTTCTCCGCCTCCATGGGCGTCCACCCAGGTAGAACCTCATCCTCATGGATTCCGACCTTGCTGTGCAACCAGGGGGGCGCCCCGCGCTTTTTTTTAACGCTCATATCGCCGATTTCTTGGCCGGCTTCATCACGGAACGAAAACTCAACTCGATGCGGGCCATAAGTCACCGGTACGTCATCTATTTTTACCGACGAGCGACCGTTGTGAACCGGGGGCATATCTCCTTCACCGATCGGCTCCTTCAATTCCGGCGCAAAAATGCGAAGGTGCACAGCCGCTACTCTATCACGTCTCGGGCTCAGCAATTCTACAGACGTTTTGACCCACTTCAGTGGGTAATTCATCGTGACGTCAGAATGCGCAAACGGCAGGTGTTTCAGCTCGGTCTCGGGCCAAAAACGCTGATATGCATTGGCAATTTCCACGGGGGTGAGAGCACGAGAGTAAAACCGCAGTTCATCAACCAGTGTCTGCTCATTGTTATACCGACGTCGGTTCTTGATCGGTTCCAAAAAAACCGATTTTAGCGTCTCGACGTTCTTATAATTGGATTTGCTGAAATATGCCGTAGCACCCGGCATCCGTTTTCCGTTCAGATATAACTTTTTTGCATTCTCATTCCACGTACCGACGACGTGGTACCATTTCCCCGGGCGAATGTAGGGCGGAGGGCGTTTGTTGCGGGGCTGCTTGTGAAGTATTCCGCACGACAGGAAATCGCTCACATCACCTTTTTTGGTTTCGCAGGTAGCGCGCAAAAGCGGAACATATTCCATGGGGTCATGGAATCCCTGTTTTTTTCGGTTATCCCAGTCGTAGGGACTGAACCAGAATTCGAAACTTCCGCTCTCCACGTTGAGATTTTTATCAGCCCCGTAAATCGGCATTGCAAATCCGGTCCCGATATGAATTGCCGATCCGTGCACGCCATGCTCAAATTCGGGTTCCGGTACGGGCCTGTTTTCGCCAGCCGCGCGCGGGCCGAGATTGACTTTTTTCTCGGATTGTGCGCGGACCGGTTGTACAGTGTCTTCAAAAGCGGCAGTAAAAATACGGTCTTGATCCGTCCGGAGATAAGGCCAATCCTCCGCGATCGCGCGCTGCCCCGCGGGATCGGTCCACTCAGAATTCCAGGCGTAAAATTTCTCAAGACCCGTTGAGATGCGAATCTCGTCGATGCGTCCTATGAACCCAGATTTGCGCCGAACATCGTTCCCAATCCTTACCACACCCGAGATTTTTTCCAGAGCCCCTCCGACCTCCTGCGATTTTATCTTTGCGATGCGATTGCCATCCACAAGGATTTGCACGTCAGGCCGGATTTTCTGCCGCACCCAGTTGACCATTACTGTGCGTCCCGGTCCCACACGCATAGCAATATGGTGCCATTCTGAAAGCGGTAACGCCTTTTCGGTCGACCCAATGGGTTTTCCCCAACACCGAACCTCGAGTTTTCCTCCCGCAAGCCGTTTCAATTCCACGGCAGAAGGCGTTTGTCTTTTGGCTACCAAAGCGAAGAGCGTCGATCTCTCATCTTTTTCCGGGTTGAACCACGCTTCGACTGTTAGTGGCTGACCTTTGGTCAAATCGTTATACTGCGGCGAAACAACGCCGGCGCCGTTGTTTTTCAGTTCGATACAACCGCTGAACTGTCCCTGGCCAACCCATTCGTATTGTTCTAAGGCTCGCCCATGCCGACCGTAAAGGCTACTGTCTTGAACGCTATTTTTACCGACCGATTCCGCCCCTTCACTGTCCATTTCCACAAACCCACCCGGGCCCATTCCTCCACCTCCGTCATCACCATTATCCAGAACGTTCTCAATTTCTTCCTCACTGCCCTCCTGTTCCCTGTTCATGTGAAACAAACCGAGGGTATCGGGATTCGCCTCATAAGGCAGCCAGAACCGTGAGTGGATGCGATAACCTTTGTTTGGAGCATCCGCCGTTGCGGACAATAGCGGTAAAAGGACGCAGAGGGTAATCGCCACGAGCACTCGGGCATGCAGCAGAAAATTCCGGTATCTCATCAGATTACCTCGCTCACCGGTGATGAACTGGTTTTCCGTCAGAGTCTGGCAGACAGGCAAACTCCCCCTCAGCAAGCTACGGAAAGAGCCCGCAACTCCCACCGAAAAAATCGCCCTCATAACAAGATAATTTGGCTATCCCCTGCTCAGTGTGGCACTTCGAGTCCCGGGTGGGATTTTTTGAGCCCAGCCACACCTTTCTTTGAAACATGCGTTTTTCGAAGGTCACATAGTACGAGATTCTTCAATCCCTTCAAATGGCTCAATCCTTTGTCCGTAACGGGTGTGCCAGCTAAACCGAGGACCTGAAGATCTTTGAGGCCTTCCAAATGAGCCAGGCACTTGTCACCGACATTAGTGTCACTAAGCTTCAGAAACCATAGATTCTTCAATCCCGCCAGATGAGCCAAGCCATCCCCATCGATATCAGTTTCACGAAGTTTGAGGATTCTCAACTGGCTTCGTTTCTCCAGATCGCTGAGCCCGTTATTCGTAAGGTTCGAACCGGAGAGATCCAATTCCTCGAGAGTCTCGGAGTAGGCCAGATGCTCAAGTCCTTTTCCCGATACCTCCGTGTGGGAAAGGTCAAGAATCCGCAAATTCGTAAGTGCTGCAAGATCTGATAGACCTTTATCGGTCACGTTGGTTGACCTGACCGAGATCACCTGCAACGATTCGAGTTCTCCGACATATTCCATTGCTCTATCGCTGATTCTCAGGCCTCCAAGTCGCAGTTCCTGCAGATTACTGAGCCCACGGATGTGTACAAGACCTCGGTGGGTAACTTTCGTGTACGATAGATCAAGTCTTCGGAGAGTGTTCAGGCCTTTTATGTGCGCCAAACCGGTATTACTGACCTCGCCATGTGAGAGATCAAGATCCCGGAGCTCTTTGAGTTCGTGGAAATAACGCAGTCCCCAACCGGTCACTTTTGTACCGTCAAGCTGAACTTTCCGAAGTTTCTTGAGTCCTTTCAAGTGAATCAGGCTTATATCGGTTACGTCGGTACCGTGAAGACTCAGCAAGCGCAACCCTTCAAGCCCTTCCAACTGCGACATCTGAGTCTCTTTTGTATCATCCGGCATCTGAAGACCAGGGACATTCTCACTGTTAATCTGCTCGATAAGAGCTCCCAATTTTACACTTTCAGCCTTCTTGTTAGGTTTAACCCACCAATACTGGCATTCCGGGATACTGACAGCCTTTTTCGCCGGCGTTTTTCCCAGCAATTTTGCTCGGAATCCAGCGCGCTTAACATACACTTCCAGAGCCAATTCCGAATTGAAGGTTCTGGGGCCGTAAGACTCTGAGTCTCCGTAGGAAATGTTCGCCAGAACTGTAATCCCCAGCAAAAAAGCCATGACGGTACATGTCGACTTATACTTTCTCATTCCTGACTCCTTCTTACCTGTGTGCCCTGAAATTAGCATGTATTAACGCTGGAACACGCCATTGCACGAATGAACCTCCGCCGACTGGCACGTTCAGCGTGTCGCCGCAGTATTTAGCTTTCTAATCTGCTCAATAACAGTATAGTGTATATAGCCTTTTGTCAAGATCCAACGCCCCCTCACATCGCTGAAAAAACCTTTTTCACAATCAGCACACTTAACCCCTTTGTCTGTTGGGAGAATCGGCTGAATATGGTATCTTGTTCTCGGAAATCGTTATTTGACACAATCCGCATCCTGGAGGGAATAGGATGTCTGAAGCTCACATCCTGATCGTTGAAGATGATGAAGACCTTGCAGACGCCCTTGCGCTCGCACTTCAAGGGTCCGGTTATACCGTAACCCACACCGTCACCCGCGAAGCTGCTCTTGAGCTTGCCACCCAGAATCCACCAGATCTCGCCATTTTTGATGTTATGTTGAAACGGATTGACGACGGAATACAGCTAACACATGAATTCCGTGCCGATGAAAAACTCTGCAACGTTCCCATCATCATGCTGACGGCAATCAACCAGGCAACAGATTTCAACCTGGATAAGGAAACCGACGAGGGTTACCTGCCCGTTGATCTATTCCTTGAAAAACCCGTTGATCCGCAAGATTTACTCGATGAAACAGTGAGACTTCTGCGTGAGGGAGGAGGTAGCTTAGGTGACATCGGAAGATGATATTATTCAACAGGCCGCTATTGTTGCGCATCAGATCAAGTCTCCCGTCAGTACACTCCGGACGATGGTTCGCACATTGCTGGGCGGTTTCGCGGGTGAATTGAGCGAAGATCAACGCAAAGTCCTGGAAGCGGCTGATCGCAAATCCGCCGAGGCGATGGAAACGATCAGAGCTCTTCTGTCGCTCTCTGAAGCCCGGCAACAAATGCCTACCCAAGAAACATGCGATCTCGTCCTCTGCGCTCAACAGGCTTGTGAACGGTACCGCGACGAAGCAAAAGAGAAAAATCTGGATCTTAATTGCACGTACGCTGCGGAACAAGCTGCCGTTTCAATGAGCAAAGACAATGTAACGGAGGCCCTTACCGCGCTCCTGGACAACGCCGTTAAATATACACCGGAGGGGGGGCAAATCCTTCTTCAAGTCTGGACCGATTCTGAAACGGAGCGGGCCTGCGCCACCGTCTCTGACTCGGGTATCGGAGTCCCTGAAAAAGAACGTGATAAACTTTTTCGACCTTTCTTTCGGGCCAGCAACGCGCGCGAAGTCATCCAATCGGGCACGGGCCTGGGGTTACCCTTTGTCCGAACAATCGCAGAAAATGCCGGTGGACACGTCAAGGTCGATGAATCAGAGTTCGGGGGAGCAAAATTCTCGCTTGTATTCCCCCGAGTTTGTCCATTATCCAGCGCGGATAAGGGAAAAACCGAACAGCAAGCCGAACCAAGCTGCCGGGTTGTGGTAATCGGTGGGGTTGCCGCAGGCCCAAAAGTAGCCGCCAAAATTAAAAGGCTGGACCCAAAGGCGGACGTCACCATCGTTGAAAAAGGACAGGTCCTTTCCTACGCAGGCTGTGGACTTCCCTACTACATATCAGGAGTCGTCGAAAACCAACGTGAACTTATATCAACCCCGGAAGGCGTCGTGCGGGGTCCCGATTATTTCGAACGAGTCAAATCCGTCCACGTTATGAACCGCACCGAAGCACTCAAAATAGACCGTGATAAATGTCAGGTCCTGGTCGAAGATATGATCAGCGGCGACAAACACTGGTTGCCGTACGACAAACTTGCCCTCTGCACCGGCGCCGTCCCGATCGTCCCCACTATTCCGGGTGTCCAGCTCGATAACGTCTACACGCTCCATGGGCTTGAACACGCCGAGGGAATTAAGGAAGACCTTGCCGAACAACAGGCGAAAGACATCTTCATCGTTGGAGGCGGGCTGATCGGCGTCGAAATGGCTGAATCTCTCGTTTCGGCCGGCTCGCGTGTAACCCTCGTCGAAATGCTGCCCCAATTGCTGCCGAATATTTTGGATCCTGAAATGGCCGAGTTGTTGCGCCGACATTTCGAGACCAAAGGGGTGCGAGTTATGCTCAATACCCGGGTAACGGGATTTGAGGGCAACGGCAGAATACGCCGAGTTGTAACGGATGAGAGGGCATATCCTGCTGATATGGCCATTATGGGCGTCGGCGTCCGACCCAATGTCAAACTCGCCAGCGACTCCGGACTCGACCTGGGCGAGACCGGCGCCATCAAAGTCGATGATCACATGCGCACCTCCGATTCCGCTATCTTCGCCGCCGGTGACTGTGTCGAGGCTCATGACCTCATCAACGACGAGCCAGCGTACGTTCCCCTTGGCTCTACCGCCAACAAACAAGGACGAGTCGCGGCCATCAATATCTGCGGGGGAGAAGAATCGTTTCCCGGTATCACTGGCACAACAGTTTGCAAAGTCTTCGACTATACCGTGGCCAGAGCCGGCCTGACGGAAAAAGAAGCCAGGGATCAGGGACACGATCTTGTGATCGCGATCACACCCGGGCTCGACCGGGCACATTTCATGCCTCACGCCGCCATGATCATCACCAAATTGATCGTCGATTACAAATCCAAAGAGCTTATCGGTATCCAGGTCGTCGGCCCCGGTGAAGCCGCCAAACGGGTCGACGTAGCCGTCGCGGCAATGACCGGGAAACTCGACATCGATTCGATATCCAAACTCGACCTCTGCTACGCCCCCTCCTATTCCGAAGCTCTCGACAACCTCCACACAGCCTGTAACGTGGCAAAAAACAAACTCGAAGGCTATATGGCGGGTATTTCGGCCTGCAAAGTGAAAGAAAAACTCGCGCGGGGCGAAGATATAATGCTTCTGGATGTCCGATCCCACGGCGAACTGAATGAAGCCAGCATCGATGGAAGCACACATATCCCCCTGGCAGCCCTCAGAGGCCGACTCGGTGAACTCCCGCGCGAAAAAGAAATCATTGTCTTCTCAGGCGTGTCCCTCTCCGCCTACGAAGCCGCCATCATACTTCAGGCCAACGGGTTCGAAAATGTCAAAGTCATGGACGGCGGCATCATCATGTGGCCACACTGCACCAACGAACCGTGATGCTGTCGCAATTTGAATTCTGATCACACCCGGGGAAATCAAGTCTATCCGGACGAGAATGCCTGCTCGGTTACGGCGAGAACGGCAATTGAGAGTTTAGAGGTGAAAGTAAACGGGAAAACGACATTCTCAACTCTTAACCGCCCTCATCCGCCCTTCCATTTTGCGTCCTGCCTCTGTTCGGATATACTGGTTTTTCTCACGATCCCCTTAATTGAGCGCAAAATCCCCGTGAAAATTGTACTGACATGTGACGCCCCTGCCAGCTCCGAGGTGAAGGGCCATCTGCCGGAAGATATCGGCGCTGAACACGACGCCAAGAGCACCATCCGCGCCCTCACAGATGCCCTCGCTGACAACGGCCACGAGGTTGACGTGCTCCGTCTGACACGTGATTTCCCCCGAGAGATCCAGCAACTCGACCCCGATCTCGTCTTCAATATCGCTGAAGGGATCCGGGGACGAACGCGCGAAGCCATCGTACCCTCCTGGCTCGACCATCTGGCCATTCCTTATACCGGTTCGGATGGCCTCACTCTCTCTCTTACACTCGATAAAGCCCGCGCAAAAGAAATTGTCCGTGGGCGCGGAGTGCGGACCCCAAATTTCCGGCGAGTTTCGCATCTCGACCAGCTTTCGACCTCCCAACTCGAGTTCCCATTGTTCGTCAAACCCGTCGGAGAAGGCTCAAGCATGGGCATCCGTTTCTCCTCCCGCGTGAACGATCCGGAGGAACTTGAAAATCAGGTGACGTGGGTGCTGGAAGAATATGATCAGCCATGTTTGGTCGAAGAATTTGCGCCCGGCCCCGAATACTGCGTCGGATTCCTTGGGAATGGAAATCCCAAAACCCTGCCGATCATCGAAGTGAAGTGTGAGGGCAGTTTTTATTCGTACGAACATAAGAACCAACACAAGAAAAAGCTCACCTGTCCCGCTGACATCTCCCCGAATCTGACGCGGAAACTCATCCGCATGGCACGCAGATCGTTCCACGCCTTCGATTGCCGCGACCTGGCGCGGGTTGATCTCAAAATCGACGCCGAGGGTCACCCCACTTTCCTGGAAATCAATCCCCTGCCGGGCCTGAATCCCGATTTCAGCATCTACCCCCACCAGGCCGAGGCAGGCGGAATTCGTTACAATACGCTGATCGGCCAAATTGTATCGCTGGCCGCCGAACGCAACATGCCAAAAACCGAAAGGATACCCTCATGAATGACCCCAAAGACTGGCACTGGCAACTGCAAAACAGAATTACCACGATCCCCGATCTCGAACAGTATGTCTCACTTTCACAACAGGAAAAGGCCGACATCCGGGCCGCCAGCGAGGAGTTCACCTGGAGTATCACCCCATACTACGCCGGCCTGATGGACCCCCACGATCCCGACTGCCCCATCCGACGCCAGGCTATCCCGGCCGTTGAAGAACTGCGCGACGAACTCGGCGTGCCCGATCCGCTCGAAGAAGGTAAACACTCACCTGTCGAACTCGTCATTAGGGTCTACCCCGACCGCGTCGCGTTCTGCGTCGGAAACCGATGCCCCGTT
>JBKHIT010000050.1:0-37878 GCA_046538485.1 Candidatus Brocadiia bacterium
AGACATTTTTCTATCAGGACTTTTCTTTGGTAAAACTACCCCTTAAAATGGCTGCATGGCGGGGCCGGCAAGCGGGCGATCTGCCCTCTGACCTCTGACTTGCAACCTCTCTCCTCTGCCGTTCGCTTGTGCGCCGTCGCTGACATCTGGCCTCTGACCTCTGACTTCTGACATCTGTGCTTTGTTGTCCGCCTCAAGTCCAGTTTCGCCCGCCGGTGGCGGGCTCAGCTGAACTCGAGTCTCCGTTTGCCCCCCCAATCCGCTGCAAGGCCCTCAGCAGACCCTTCATCATTGCAACATGCTGGCGGATAACGATATGTTATTATCCAATGCCAATACGCAGGGAGTAAACAACACCACAGAAAATGCACGTCATAATTTCGATTGAACAGACTGACAAGTGAGGAGCAACTTGTGCCGCAACCCAATGTCCTGTTTATCTTCACCGACCAGCAGAGCGCGAACATGCTAAGTTGCGCCGGCAACCGCTACCTCCAAACTCCCGCCATGGACAGCATAGCCGACGGTGGAATGCGGTTCGATCGGGCATATTGCACCAATCCCGTCTGCGTTCCGTCCCGGGTGAGCCTGATGACCGGCCACATGCCCGGCGAGTTCGGGATCGTCGCCAACCAGGACGAGCCGGTGCCGGAGGAGGTGGTGAAGAACGGACTGGGAACTCTGCTCCGCCAGGCCGGATACCGCACGGCTTACGCCGGGAAAATTCACCTGCCCGAGGACCTGCATCCCACCAACATCGGTTTCGATTATCTCACCGATGACCGCCGGGAGGGGCTTGCCGAGAGATGCGCTCAGTTCATCCGTCAGGACCACGACCGCCCGTGGCTGCTGGTGTCCTCCTTCATCAACCCGCACGACATCTGTTTCATGGCCATCCGCGACTGTCCGTCCGAGCGGCAGAAAAGCTGGCTCGACCCGGCCAACGCCCATATGCAGAGACTGAATAAAGCCCTGAGGATGCCCGAGGGCGTATCGGAGGAGGAGTTCTACGCCGAACATTGTCCGCCACTGCCGCCGAATTTCGAGATTCAGCCGGAGGAACCGCAGATCATCACCGAATCCGTGCGCAACTCGCCGTTCCGCAACAACGCGCGGGAGAACTGGCCGCCCCGCCGCTGGCGCCTGCACCGGTGGGCTTACTGCCAGCTTACGCAGATGGTCGATGCCCGCATTGGAGTGGTGCTGAACGCGCTACGCAAGAGCGGCCAGGCCGACGACACGCTCGTGATCTTCACCAGCGACCACGGCGACCACGACTCCGCCCACCGTCTGGAGCACAAAGGCACTTTCTACGAGGAGGCCATCCGCATACCTCTGATCATTCGCCCGCCTGGTGGAACCGCCGACAGTCACGCCACCGCCGACCATCTCGTCTCCAACGGCCTGGACCTGCTGCCCACGATCTGTGATTACGCCGGCGTGGACCCCCCTGCTGATCTTATGGGCCGGAGCCTGCGCCCGCTGCTGACAGGCGGTTCGGTTTCGGCGCCGCACGAGCACCTGCCCATTGAATGCGCTCACGGACGCATGGTCATGACCGATCGGTATAAATACATGCTCTACGACGAGGGCGACAACCGGGAGCAACTCATCGACCATGAAAACGATCCGGGCGACATGCACAACATCGCCGGCGAACCAGCCAGTAAGGAACTTCTGGAGGAACATCGGTCCCGGCTGGCAAAGGTATTTGACTATTCACATCCTGGAAACGCCTGAAGGGAATTCCGGGGACAGTTGCGCAGTCGCGCCGCTTTTTGCCGCGCAAGTTCCGGGGGAGAGCGGTCCCACAACACAAAAATGCCCCGAAGGGGACGACACACAGGTAAGCGGTCTCGTGTACGTATCCCAACGTTTTGACAGAGAAAGTTATCGGTCCCGAAAACCTGAAGCCATCTATCCGGTCCTGGCGGCCCCGTCCACAGGCTGGAGAGCCTGTACCACATGCGTTTGTAGCTCATGGTATGGCAGAAGGCTACACAGGTACTCGCGGCATGGCGCATTGCAATGACAGGACTTCCGGGAAAGCGCTTCTCGGGGCCAATGGCCCGGGAGATAACAGCCTGGGGTGAAGAGGGCCGAAGGTCCTCGGAGCCCTGGGTCAAGGATGCGGAGGAAAATATAGTGGGCTGAAGGCCCACCATAAATCCGTTCCCCGAATACCGTATCAGGAGCGGACTGGACTTCAGAACCGCTCCCGCGGGGCTGGAGTTCAGAACGCGATCCGGAAGCCTGCTGATTTCGCGGCAGAAACGGCGAAGTATTCACGAACCAGATCACTAAGCAAGACTCTCGCGTATCGCACGCATCTGGTCCGTGGTTACGTTCTCCGGCAGAACCACACCAATTTCAGGGGTGCCCCCGCATTCCCGCGTTTTTCTCACGTGCTCAGGCACCAGTTCGGGATGGTAGTTGAAATGCGGTTTGAAACGGGTTCCCGGACGGAGAGCTTGCAGCATTGACTGGCGATCTTCGAGATATGACAGATCCTCGTCCCACCGTTCCTCCATTGCAACGACCGTGGTATAGGGAGTGATATGCGGATTGATATCGCCCCCTCCTTTGAATCCAACCGAAGACTTGTGTGATGTCGCGATCTCGTGAAACATTCTGTACATTTTCACGGTGCATCGTTCCTCACCCCGGCTTTCATTCATACCACGTACGGCAAACCGCCACAACGTGTGAGCATGAATGGGGAAATGTAAGACACATTGGGGATGAAGTCCAGTCCGTTCAGTTCAATGCAGACCCCAGGTGAGCTGAGTTCACTCGTTAAACAATCGTCCGGCCAACAGACTATCCGCTCGTCACCTCATCCTTATCCAGAAGCGCGCCGCTGTGGCGAAGCCCGTCGCGCAGCTCCGAGACTTCCACGTCCCGGAACGGAAGACCATTCTCAACAACCTGGCGCGCGGCGAATCCTGCGCCCTCCCCCATCGCCATCACGGGCGCCATAACCCGGAGCGGACCCAGCACGTGGCGCTCGACGCTGACCGATCTCCCCGGACAAATTACGTTGTCGATTCCTCTCGGTACCATAATGCGATACGGAATGGGAGTCACCTCCGGTTTTGGTTGATCGTGCATTGGTTGGTGAGACGGTTTTTTCGGATCGGCCAGGTCCCATCCATAGCTGGAATAACCGATCGTGTCGGGAAAGCTCTTTTCGGCCATCAGCTCATCGACGCTCAGGCGGTACTCCCCGTCAATACGACGCGTCTCCCGCACGCCAAGCATCGGCGCGATCGATTTCACACGGACATTGGAGAAACCGGGCATGTGCTCACGCAAAAATCCGATGAGCCATTCAATCTCCGCCCGTCCTCTCTGCATTCCTTCGGTCACCGACTCGCCGTCGGTCCCGTCGATACCGCACACGCGGGTCGTATTGAGCATCATCACGCCCTTCTCGGTCATCTGCACACAGATGAAGATGTCACCATTCTGTGTCCAGGAACCCTCAGCGCGTTTTCCCTTGATGAATTCACGCATACGGGGTGAGTCATTGGTTCGGACATATTCGGCGTATTTATCCTGGTCCACGTTGTCGACGTGGACTTCCAGAGTGACGGGCGTCATCGCCCCATCCTCCTCGCGGCCTTTCTCATAGCCGCATCCGCAGAGCGCGGACACGTCCGCGTCGCCGGTGGAATCAACCACGGCCCGAGTCGAGACGGCCTGGAGTCCGCTTTTGTTATGGATGATGACATGAGACACCCGATCATCCTGCTGCACCACATCGACGACGCGGGTATCGAGCAGAACCCTGACGTCATTGTCGTCCATTTTTCGGTCCAGATAGCCGGTCATGGCGTAAGGATCAAACGGCACGCCATGGCTCAGACCGAGCAGCCAGCCATGAGGAGTATACTTCTGTCCCTCCTCCACGGCGGGAAGCAGCGCAATACCCTCCTCCTTTGCCTCTTTACTCATCTCACGGAAAACACCACCCACAACCCACCGTCCATCCGCTTTTCGACCGCCCAGCCAGTGCGAGACCAGCCCGCTGGTCCCCGTTCCGCCAAGCTGCCCTCGCCCCTCCACAATCAACACACTGAGGCCCTGCCGGGCCGCGGACAGAGCGGCTGCACAACCAGCGGACCCTCCGCCACAAACGACGACGTCGTATTTATAATTCACGGGAATCGAACGAGTCAAATTTACTTCAGACATTGTGTTTTCCTTTACTGGTTTTCGTGATTACTCCTGAATTCCAATTAGTCCGTAGCCTCCATCGGCACAGGGCCGATTGAGGGCTGGTCGCGGCGGCGCCACACGTAGTGGCTAATCGTATTTCCGCTGGCGCAGGGCCAGCGGAGAAGTAAAGCCTCCAACAATCGCTAATCGTCTTATCGGCGGCACAGTATTCCGAGCAGCTAAATCCTCCATCAGTGGCTAATCCGCTTTCCACCGGCGCAGGCAGGCAGACAAGTTTCCCTTCGCAAAATACGACGCCACTCCAAAACAATCCGCCTGGCAATAACTGCCGGCGTCACATCCTGCCCCCGCCGACCCTGCGTCGGCGGAGCCTTTGATTAGCCCACTACGTGCGCTCCAGTCCAAAATCGCCCTCCGCCGGCCCGGCGCCGGTGGAGGCGCGGACTATAGGGGAAATATCGACTTCACTCAAAAACACTCAGTTTACACTCCCAGACAGTATCCACTCCAGCTCAAATCGAATCAGTGTCACATATTTGTCGTCGTGGATCCGTTCAACGATCTGATCCTCATACAGGCAGCCGACCCGACCATCGGGAAGCACCGTCAGATCGCTGTAGCCTGACGGCCCGGGTTCAATGACGCGACTGGCAATCCAGTTTTTACCATCATCTTCGCTCAGGCGGATGGTGAGATTCTTTCGATCCCGGTGTGGCTCTTCGGCGGGATCGACCCACGGTCGCATGTTGATACCCAGTGTGTCAGGATTGGCAAAAAGGATCCGCCCGGGCCCGTCGTCCTCAGGCCAGTCGTATCGAAGCAAACTGGCCATGCACACGGGTTCAACCAGTTCATCGTCAAATCCCTGGCAGGTCCATCCCGTGACTCCATTCGGGCTTGTGCCGATCAGGCGCCGGTTATTCATCGATTCACTCCGGATGTTAAACATCACCCCACCATCATTCAGTTCCACCGCGACGGTTTCGCTGGGATTGACCACTTCCACCCCCTCGACTGTGTCGCCGTGGCGGCACACGATTTCTCCGCGCTCCCAGGTTTCGCCCCCGTCCTCGCTATAGATCAACGATACGATGGACGGACGGTGTCCACGTTTATCCTCGCCGAACTCTCCTCCACTGCCATCGGACAACCACACTGGCACGATCATCCGGCCGTTCCGCAGCTGCGTGCCGTGTCCCGGCCCCGTCGCGCAGACCCGCCACGGGTAGTCATCCCGGAACTGCTCAAACACGTCGGTGATCTCTTGCGGTTCAGTCCATGTGGCTCCATCATCCCGGCTCCGCATGGCAAAAACACGGGCGTAGTCATGGCAGAACACCGCCACGACGTGTCCGGTGTCCCGGTCGGGGATCATAACAAAATTGCTGACGGGGCCTTCCCCGTAATCGCGGTGATCCACCAATTTCCGGGCCGGTTCGAAAGTATCCCCGCCGTCGGTACTGCGACGCATGACCACATCGTTGTAATC
The DNA here is from genome assembly GCA_046538485.1 of Candidatus Brocadiia bacterium. Classification (GTDB taxonomy): domain Bacteria; phylum Planctomycetota; class Brocadiia; order SM23-32; family SM23-32; genus JBKHIT01. Next base: position 5,672 of record JBKHIT010000050.1, read on the forward strand.
GTAGTCGCCGCCCTCGCCCGGCCGCGCCTCGGCGGTCACGATCACCGCACCGTCGGAGCTCGTCACGATTCCGGGTATGCGGTACGTTTTGTAGCCGTTGGTTCGCGCTTCAAACAGGTGTTGTTTATCCATGGTCTTCGCAATCCTTTCGTTTTTCTTTCTGTTGTTGTTAGTCCGTTGCCTCCATCGGCGCAGGGCCGATGGAGGGCTGGTTCGTGCGCCGCCGCACGTAGTGGCTAATCGTGTTTCCTCCGGCGCCGGGCCGGAGGAGAAGCATCCGTCAGCTGCGGCGCATGTCCATCCATGCTAAGCGGTCACGCAAAAGTGTCCCAAGATTTTGGCATATAATCATAGCAATACAACCTACGCCTAATCCTTTTCGCAATCGTAGAGTGCACCTTCGCTACTACCGGCATACGTCCAGGTCTAACATTGGTCTGCTAACCATTCGTATCCCGTGACCCGTTGAACCGGGGCTTCGCTTGATCAGTTTTGGCTTTTTGGTCAATCGCTTCGGGATCCACCCAATCGTGAAGAACATCATTGAGCCTTCGTCTGATAGAGGAGTACTCGGCCTCGCCACTCACATCTTTCAGTTCCTCCGGATCACTGGCCAGATCATACAATTCCGGATCGTGATTGACGTAATAGTTATATTTGTACCGGCCCTCTTTCCCCATGTAGCCAGCATTGGCCATACCGATGGTGTGATACTCGCTGAAAACCGGCTCCGAGGGTTCATCCTCCCCCCTTATGGCAGCGCTCAGATCTCGGCCCGGCAGGCTGTCCTCGACCCTCAGGCCGGTGATCCCAAAAAGCGTCGGCAGAACATCGACCAGACTGACGTCACCGGCAACCCGATGTCCGGCAGGTCCCTCCGGAGTGCGAACGATGAATGGAATTCGCACGGAGTGCTCGTAGAAACACTGTTTCTGCCACTGGCAGGTCATCGGAATAATACATCTCGAAGTACCGTTCCGGGCAGATGAGAGGAAAGTGCGGATTTATAAACTCACAATAGAGCAGCCACGGCGTATTATCGCTCTTCCTGGCTTTATGCTGCCGCCTGCGGACACCGCGGGATGAGCGCGAGAGTATGAGTGCGGCCCGGAGGATGCGAATAGAAATTTCCTGCTGGCCCGCCCCGAAGGCAAAAGCTCAGCAGCCGGCCCCAGCTGGCCGGTTGGGCGGTGACCGCGAATAGATGACTGCGCCCCCAGAGGCCTTTTGCCAGAGATCGGCATCGAAACGACAGAACAGAAACGGCAGTAACGAAGGTGAGATAATCTGTCCGGCACTTGACGCGCCCCTGCATAGATGAATCCCACTATCTTTTTCTGCAATGTGCCTCCCATCGTCTCTCCCTCCCACTTGAAAGCCTGCGATATAGATCTGTTGCGCTATTTCACTCTTTCAGATAACCGGGCACAAAGACCGGTTGTTCCCACCGCTGGACGGGCACATCCGCCGGAATGTCATCGTCCAACAGGTAATCTATTGTGTCCTCCAGCAACCGGGCCATATCATACTGAACGCGCGGAACCGACTCGTATCCGGCCTTTGGCGGCAGAAAACACGACGCCACGCACAGCCGTTCCCGCACCTGCGCATCACATTCCTGTCGTGCCTCCTCAATGGCAGCCGCATGGTCGGATTTACACGCCAGCACAGCTGTATTGGGATTCAGCGAGGAAAGCCAATCGACAAGATCCTTTCCTTGAAGGGTCGGAGGCTTCTTCCACATCTCAACGCCCTCCCGGACAGCCCGCACCGTAGCATCGGTCTCCAACCCGGCATGACTCCCCCCTTCGAACATCCAGTCCTTGTAGACGGCCAGGTCATGGGAAGCGACGAAAACGAAGTTTTGAAACCCCTTCCGTTCCAGTTCCCTGACCACCAGGTAACCTCCCCGTCGGTGGTTGGGCAGGAAGACCGTCTCCTGGCTCACATCATAGGCGGGTGGGGCCAGCAAAGCGACCTTCATACCATTCGACCTTAGTTCGAGGTAGTAGTCGACGTTTGTGGGAGGAACCGATGTGGCGAACACCCCCACTCCCTGGAAACCTTTCCGCCGGATGTTTTCCAGGAATTTTCTCTCCATTTCCGGACACTGGTTGTCCTCAGACGCGTTGTGAAGCGTCAGCGTCGCCCCTCGCTCCGTCACCGTCTCCTGAAGCTGATGCAGGATTTCGGGATGTTTTCCCAGGGGGTATCCCAGAGCAATAAACCGGCAACTGTCGGCGGTTTGATTCGGGGCTTCTGGCGCCACAAACGTCCCTCTGCCCCACTTGCTTGTCAGGATACCTTCTCCCACCAGGTCTCGTATCGCGTTACGAGCCGTCCCGTAGGCGATATCGTACCTGTCCGCCAGCGTGGAAATCCCCGCAATCGGCTCACCCGGATGCAATCTGCCATCCTCGATCCGTTCACGAATATCATCTTTCAACTCATCGGCCGCGAACCGCCGCGTCATAGCATCCGCCATGACCAAACCTCCACAGTTTCAATCTCTTATTGATCTCTTAATGATATAAAGATTCGTTGACCCTGTCAAGTTCGAAAATCAACCCTTCCGTGCAGTGCAATCTGTCGGTCTTTGAAGCCTTGCAGGGTTTTCAGCCGGTTCGTTTTAATGGGGCCTCGCAGTCCAAAGAATTCACGCTGATAAGGCGCTCTGCCCGTTAAAAATCTCCGATCAAAGGCGTCACTGATCCCGTTGGCATGCATATCGGCTCATTGCCTGTTCATAACATGATTCGAGACGCTTTCTGCTTTCTGTCGGCAATTTTTACACTCTAACATCCGTTTGACTCTATCGTATTCAATTGGTATGTTTCTAACTCGGGGTTTACAGATAATTTGAACCGACTATTGTTAAATTGCACGCGGCTTGTTTACTGGATACCGTTGAAAGCGCTTCTACAGCAAAAAATCCGGGATAGCCTTGTCAGAGCAATTGAGAAGGTAGCCAACAAGGCGTCTGCCAGCAATTCTTCCCACGGATGTAACGAAGTGTTAATTTCCGGGGTCCAATATGTCAACGGCGGCTATCGAAACAAACGGATTGACCAAAGTGTATCACTCCCTATTACCGGGGCAAGATATCCCTGCCGTTGATCATCTCGATCTGGCTGTACCGCAGGGGACGGTATTCGGTTACCTTGGGCCCAACGGAGCGGGGAAAAGCACCACTCTGAAATTATTGCTTGATTTAACGCAACCGACTGAAGGGACGGCAAAGATTCTGGGCCGAAAACCCGGAGATACCACGGCCAAGAGCAAGATTGGTTACATGCCGGAAAAGCAAAATTTCTACAATTACCTGACGGCCAGGGAACTACTGGATTACAGTGCGAAATTCTATAAGATGAAACGTTCGCAGCGCCGTAAAACCATTCCCCGACTGATCGAGTACGTCGGCCTCGAAGATGTTAAAGGAGCAAGAATAAAGACGTTTTCGCTGGGGATGAAACGCCGCCTTGGCATGGCGGAAGCAATGCTGAACGACCCTGAGCTTCTCTTGTTGGACGAACCAATGTCCGGGCTTGACCCGCTTGGTAGAAAGCATTTCAAAGATCTCATTAAACGGCTATCACGCGACGAGGGAAAAACGGTTTTCTTGTGTTCACACGTATTGGCAGAAGTGGAAACTATTTGTGAGATGGTGGGCATTCTCTCGCGAGGACGGCTTTTGTTGAAGGAATCGATGGATAAGTTGCCCAAGATGCACCGTGTACAATTTACAATTGAGGACGCAACAGAGGAGGCGGTTGAAGCTTTGCGGAAGGCCGGAATGACGGTAGAAATAAAAGATGGGCGGGCGATGGCCTCGACATTAGGCCAACAGAAGGCAGAAAAAGCGCGAGAAGTTCTGCAGTCATACCCCGGTGAGTGCCTGGAAGAAACGGTGACGTCTGAATCGCTTGAAGAATTTTTTGTCCGTGTGATTAACGAGTCTGAAGAGGGCGAAAAACATGCATAACATTCTTGTGATCGCACAGGGCACACTTGTGCGTCAGATTCGAAACAAAGTCCTTTATCTGCTTATTATCATCTCCCTCTGTTTTGTCGCCGTGGGATCAATGTACCGAGTTCTGTCCTTGGGCGCTGAAATAAAGCTAATGAGGGATCTTGGCCTGGCAGGGATCAGCCTCATCGCTATGGCCGTCGCCGTGTTCGTGGGCTCGAACGAAATCGGGAAAGAAATCCGAGAGGGAACTGTGGATGATCTGCTGGCAAAACCACTGGGACGCGATGAATTTATCCTCGGTAAATATCTCGGGACATTTATTGTTGCCGCTCTCAACATTGCTCTGATAACGATCGGGTTCGTAATTATTCTCGTCTGGCACAAAGGCACACCCGCTCTGGGTTTGTTGCGGTCAGTTGTATTAAGCCTGTGCGAGGCCGGCATCCTGATTGCTGTGGCTGTTTTCTTCACTTCTTTTCTTCCCGAAGCAGTGAGCGCAGTCATAACATTTCTGTTTTTTGTCATCGGACACGGGGCCCATATGTTGCCTCTTATCTCCGACAAATCGGGGGAACTGCCCGTCAAAATTCTCAGCACGGCTCTCTTCTACATATTGCCCAATTTGCACCACTTCAACGTCAGGGCAAGCATCGGGCAGGAAGTTCAGGTGCCGTGGGCCTACACTGCTTGCTCCATTTTGTACGGCCTTTGTTACACAGGGATGTTGTTATGCGTTAGCCTTGTCGTTTTCCGGAAAAGGGAACTGTAAAATGCGAGAGGCACGCACAATATATGTCGTTCTCATCTCGCTGCTGTTTTTTGTTGGTTCCATCGGGATCAGCCGAGAACTTCAGGGATACAGGAAGGAACGGCCGAGTTTTCGCCAGAAGGTCACTCACATTCCGATGGGAGGTTTCGAAACCGTCACGGCCGATGTCCTCTGGATGCGCCTGGTTCAATACATGGGCTCTCCCAGCCAAGACCAAAGACATCAATATGTAAGCAGGGTTGCGGGACAGCTCGATTCCATAACGAGGCTGGACCCCCGTTTCAGGATTGTGTACGATCATGGCGTGCTTTTCCTTGCGGTTAATAAACCGGCAGAAGCGCTCGATCTGGTGGACCGTGCGCTTGAACACATTCCCGGGGGCGAATATGGATGGCGTTTGCCTTTCTACGGAGCTTTTATAAGCTACAGGTACTGGGACCATCCAGACCGTTATAAAAGAAGTCTCCAGTACATGAAAAAACTGGAGAGTATCCCGGATGCCCCCGTGTTTGCGAAACGCTTCAGGGCTCGAATACTGGAGAAAAAGCAGGATTATGACAGTGCTTTCCTCGTTTGGCAAAAATTATTCTTGGCCGCACAGAACCCTCATGACCTCAGTATCGCCTGGAAAGGCATGAGACGAGCGGCCGCGGAAGTGGCCGGAGGAACTGCGGATAAGGAGCTGAGAAAGAAAGCATTATCCATTCTGGAAAAAGGCAAAGTAACACCGGAACCAGAAATAATATCCGGAGAAAAGCAGGGACAAGATCTTGGACAAAATAAGTAATCGTATCCTGCTCTTAGTGGCTCTCGTGCTCGCGCTGTGTGGACTGAGAATCCGATGGCATCTTGATCAGAAATTTGAAAAACTTGTGCCGGAAGCCGGAGACGCGGAAGTTGGCATACTTGATTCTTTTTTCCTTGAAACAGGAAACGAACTGAGGGGGGAAGAAGAAAAGTAAATTCATGGGATCGCAAACGATAACTGGGCCGTTGCCGCACCAGCGGTTCCATTTGGGCGACCGATCTGGCCCTGGGGGGGATTGTTATCGTAGTGCTGATCGCCGGTCCCGATATGCTGCCGACCATGATGACGATCGGTACCGGCGATTTTCCAGACGACAACACAGTTGCCCAGCCCTTTAAAGCAAATGGATCTTTTCCTGCTCTTTCGTCGGGCCCTCGTATTTTGACCGTTGTCTTTTTGCTGCATGCCCTGTCCGTTCATTTCTTCGTTCCGGCAAGAAATCAGTCTCGCCCCCTCAGATCACGGGCAACAAGCATAATTCCCGTGGCCTCCCCTTGTTCCATTATCGGCGAGGAGCTGACCTCCACGGGCACTTCCTCTCCCGTATTATCTCGCAGTTTCGTCTTATAGACACGTCGGCGCACATCACCGGAAAGTCTCGCGTCACGTCGCAGTTTCATCGATGTAAGTTCCGACTCGGGCAGGAAATCAGTTACGTTCATTGAGCAGACTTCCTCTTCGCTCAAACCGACAATTTCTAACCCCGCGCGGTTCAAGTATTGAATACCTCCATCGAGATCATGCACGCAGATGATGTCCTGCATTGTCTCGGCCACAAGGCGGTATTTTTTCTCGCTCTGCCGAAGGGCATCTTCGGCGCGATCACGTTGTTGCGCAAGCTCGAGTTTTCGTAGCCCAAATGCGAGATCATCCACCATTTCCTGAAACAATTCTTTTTCTTCTGGGTTCTCCGCATACCGCAGAGAAACGCAAGAGATGAGAACCCCGTAGATCCTTCCCTCGGATTCGAAACGACACGCCAGAACCCCGTCATGCTGGCAACTGGATGCAAGGGGACAATTTTCACATACTTCTTCATCCCTGGCAACTACCCGCGGGCCTGTTTTTCGAATGGCTTGTTCCGCACAGCCCGGCAATTCTTTTAGTTGGACGGCGTCGGGCTCCAGGCCCGCTTGAGCCTGCAAAATAAGTTCATTTGAATTATCTAACAAACCAATCCAGGCAAACTCATAATCGCTTCTTCGCGTCAAGCTGCGGCAGGCCTTTTGTATGAGCTCATCTCGCTGATCTTCACGGACAATTACCTGGTTGACATTTCGAATTGCCTGCAGAACTGCGTTGAGGTGGCGAAGGCGTTCCTGGGCTTCTCGCCGGTCCGTGATATCGAGACTTATTCCGCCCAGAAGGGGCGGTCGACCCTCCCGAGGAATGGGAAACTTGTGACTCTCGTAAACATGCTCAATACCTTCCTTGTCGGGGACAGATTCTTCTACGACGAGGTATCCATCTTCCAGCGCTTTCTGGTCATCCGCCATCATCGGCCGGGCTACATCGTCCGGGAACAGCTCATCCGATCGTTTCCCGATCCACGAATCATCAGCACCCATCACGCCCTGCATATAGCGGTTCAAATAGATGTTGCGCCCTTTGGCATCTTTTATGAAGACGGCGGCCGGCAGATAATCCATGAAAAGTGAAAACCGTTCTTCGCTTTCCCTGACCGCGTGTTCAGCCAGCTTACGTTCGGTAATATCGCGGACAACAGCGAGCAATAGCCATTCTTCTCCAATCTGGAAACGATTCAAACTCACGTCAGCATAAAAATCCGTTCCGTCCGAACGGGAGTGGACCCATTCAAAAGATTGCGCCATTCCCTGGTAGGCCAGTTCGAATTTCTTTTTGGCTTTTTCAACTGAATCACGGCCGTCCGGCTGTTCAGGGGGCGAAATGTCGACCGGATGTTTGCCAATGATCTCGTGTCTCGCGAGTCCGAACATCTGCTCCGTAGCCGGATTGCAGTCGATAAATTCTTCGCCCCTGATTACGAAAATGGCGTCGTTCACCGACTCAAACAAACTGCGATATTTCTGCTCGCTTTCCCGGAGTTGTCTCTCCGTGCGTTTCCGGGAGTCACGCGTGCGAATGTTGCCAACAGCGTAGGCAACATCATCTGCCAGTTCTTCCAACAAACTGACCTCGTCCTCGTCAAAAGCTGTGGCGTTCTTTGAGTAAAGATTCAGCGCTCCCAGAACTGTTTCCTCGACGGTAAGAGGCAGGGCAATCGATGACCGGAACCCTCTGGCTGTCGCTTCAGGTTTCCAGGGCTCGTAGGAATCGTCGGTGGCATTATCGTGATAAATATTCGGTTCGCCCGTCCGAATGGCCGTTCCGGTTGGTCCGCAGCCCAGTTCATTGCCCCCCCATCCTACTTCGATAGAATCCAAATAGCCCTCTTCGTCACCGGCGCAAGCGACCGGTCGCACCCGCTTTTGCTCGTCGTCCTCCGCTATTCCAACCCAGGCCATCTTGTACCCGACATCATCAACAAGAAGCTGACACACTTTCCGAAACAGTTCTTCTTCACTTTCAGCCTGGACAACAACGCGGTTGCACTGGCTCAGGGCCCGTAACGCCCTGTTCGTCTTACGCAATTCGTCCGTTTTCCTGCGGAGATCCTCGGTCTGAGTCTTGAGCTGACTTCGCAAGAAGGCATTTCCCAAAACCGCAAGAACAAGCATAGCGAACACAATCAGTAAAACGTATATTACCGCCGACGGCATGCCCCCCAAATCATCTTCCTGAACCCACCGTCCAAGAATTGAATAATAGATCGACTCTTCGTCGTCCTTCCATTGAGTGAGATGCTTATCAATAGAAGAAAGCAAATCAGCATTCTTACCTTCGCACACTGCGAAGTGAAGCTGGGAAGGACCGACAACTATCGAGGTTCTTGCCACTTGAGGACCCATTTTATAATGCTGCGCGTAGAGTCGGCTGATAACACCGGCGTCCACCTCCCCCTGGCTGATCTTCTCAAAGACCTTGCCAAAATCCTCGACTTCCAGATACTCACATTCGATATGAAATTTTTCTGCACGGTTGCGGAATGCCTCAGCGTAGATGTCCTCCTTTATCACGGCCACCCGTTTCCCTTTTAAATCAAGAAGATCCGAGATGTTTAGACCGTGCGCACGGTAAACATAAGCCCAGCTGGGAAGGACCGTGACGGAATTGAAATCAAATTTCCTATCCCTCTCGGGTGAATATCCAATCGCAACAAGCAGATCGATATCCCCATCCTCGAGATTATTCAGACATTCCAACCAGCTGCCCGGGACGTACTGAATCCGCCATTCTTCGATTTTCGCTATCGCTTCGATGATTTCCGGGAAAAATCCCCGCGGAGTCCCCGTCTCGTCCAGAAAAACTTTCGGTCTGTTCTCATAAACACCGACGCGAACCTGCCTCGTTTTCTCGCCAGCGTAAGCCGCGAAGCAAATAGCCAGTATTGCGAATAAAATGAGCGATAGTTGCCTTTTCAATGTCCAACCCCAATTGGGAGGTATCCAGTGTAACGCGCCTTTTACACTTTCATCATCTAAGTTACAGGACACCATCGCAGAATGGTAAACCCTTTTCGTCCTTTCATTTGCTTCAGGTCGCTCTCATCCACTCAAAACCCCTCCGTAAACCGACAAATCCTCTTGAAGGAAGAATATCAGCGCAAGATGCCTGTTGTCAAGCACGCACGGCAATAATGTCTAATTAAGCAACAATACAAAGCCCCTTCCCGGTAAAAAAACAAATAAGGAAGGAACACTTCCTTGTTGCCCTTGACAGACGTTATGTTTCGCACTATAATCGCCACATACTACAACATAGGTGCCTGTTGAATGAGCAACACAGGGACAGCAAAATATCATCTTCTGGCCGCACAGTTGCGACGGGGAGTAGCGGAAGGAAAATGGGAACCCGGCGGAAAACTTCCCTCCCGACGGCAGCTGCAGCAGGATTTTGAGGCCAGCAGTATCACGGTACAGAGAGCTTTCGATGCCCTCACCGAAGAAGGATTCGTCGTGCCAGAAGGTCCGCGCGGCACATTCGTGGCCGAACGACCCCCCTCCCACTATCGCTACGGCCTGGTCTTTGATCGGCACCCCGATGGCTCCGGCTGGTCCCGTTTCTTCGAATCCATCAAGACTCAAGCCCAGGCCATCGGTTCCAACCGCCCCTGCTCGTTCCGGATGTATTTCGGGGCCGGGGGGCATCCCGACCAGGAGTCCACACAATCGCTTTTCGATGACATCCGCCAGAACCGCCTGGCGGGCGTAATCCTGAGCCGTAATATCCCTGGATCGAGCGAGTGGCCCATCTGGGATGAGACCGATCTCCCGGGAATCGTAATCCAGAGCAGCCCAACCCACCCCCGTTTCCCCGCGATTTATCCTCGACTTGCCAGCTTTATGGAGACCACCTTTGATTTTCTTGTGGAGCGCGGCCGACGCCAAATCGCACTGATCGGTCCTCTGGGAAAACCGGAAGACTCCCCCGGTCTCGCGAAGACTCTCCAAAAAAGAAATCTGAACATTCCCCCTTACCACAGGATCCACCTGACCAACGCCGTTCGCGATGTGGCCCGCAACTGCGCCCACTTGCTCATGAAATCAGCTCCCGTTCCAAACGCGCTCATCGTCAGCGACGACAACCTTCTGGATCCGGTCGCTGCCGGTGTGCTCGCCGCGGGAGCAAGGGTTCCCGAAGAGTTAACGATCGTCTCGCTCGCAAATTTCCCCGTGGATGAACAACCGCTCGTGCCCGTCACGCGGATCGGTTTCGACATCCATCGGCTCATCGAACTGTGTCTGGAATCGATGGGCCGGCAACGGAAAGGCCAGAATGAAAAGTCCCGCCTGATCGGACTCGAAGCCCAAATACAACAGTCCTCCGCCCTCCAGGGCGAACCAATTCAGGAAAGGACGTTTCTTCAAGGAGACGCGAAATGAAAGATTCATGGGGCAAATCAGACGCGGCTTTCACTTTGATAGAACTGCTGGTCGTTATCGCCATCATCGCGATCCTGGCCGCCATGCTCATGCCCGCGCTCGAGTCAGCGCGCGACGCGGCCCGACGCGCCGTCTGCGCCACGAACCTCCGTCAGCTCGGAACCGGTATGATGCTCTACGCGGGCGACAATAACGGCGCGCTGGGACGGACCGACCTGGGACGCTGCTGCGATAGCGATGAAGACCACACAAATGGAACAAACTGCGATGCTGGTTACTATCCTTCCCCTGGCAGCGACCTCGATTGCGATAGCTGGAAATCCGCCAGCGGTATCGCCAATGCCAGCGGACAACCAATCTATGCCGTCAACGATCACGGATCCTGGCTCATCGGGGGGGGTCTTCACACAGATCTGTATTTTTGCCCCGACATCGAACATACGGAACCGTCCAGCGGCTGGTACGGCCTGCGCGAGCGCCAGAAAGCGTGGGCCACGTCGACCACGCAGCAGTGGTTCCACAGCGGAGGCTCTACCCCCGCCGGACAAAACAACACGGCAAGCGGGGGACCGGGATTCAATACCGTCAATGAGGTCAGTTACACCATCAATTGGGCCTTGATGCCTTTCAAAGGATTCTGGGGATACACAAGTTGCCCCCACGATCGACTCCGGTACAAAATGAGTACCGTCCGCCGCGCCTCCGACCTCCGAAGCATCTACCCCGTCCTCGCCGACCATCGGGACATGGGATACGGGAACGTCGATCCGCGACATCATAAAGGAAAAGGGTTCAACTTCCTGGCCGGAGACGGTCACGTCGTCTGGGCCAACACCTCTGAATTTATACAGACCGGCAAAACGATAGGCCTCTTCCCGCAATTCTATAATCCCTGGGCGGGTTACAAACAGCTCCCGCTCTGGTGCAGCGTCGATAGCACAAACTGGCCGGAATGGTTCAGCACAAAGAGCAACCCGTTCCGCGGCGGCGCCGCGTATAACCACGGCGGAACGGTCTTCTGGCTCACCGCAGCGAAAGTGCTCGGAGCCCCGGAAGCCCGGTAAAAAGGGAATCAAAAAGCAGCAGATTACCAGGAAACGCTTGCATGAATATCAGAACAAAAAGACAACTGAATCATTTGGTCGCAGCTGTTGCGTGTCTGCTCGTGTCGCTCGCAATGGTCTGCCCCCGGGTATTCGCACAGTCAGACGCCCAAATCAAAGCTTTGTTGTTGTTCGACGAACGGGTTAAAAAACTCGATCCGGGCCTCGAAGAAGTATTTCAAAAACGCAAAATAGAAACAACCATTCGCCCCCTCGGCAAACCGTTGAGTCCGGAAATGCTCCGTCTGTTCCCCCTGGTCATTCTTCCAGATTTTGACGGGTTGAAACCACCGCAGTTTGCCGTCGGGAAAAGCCTGCACAGCTACTACGCAGAAAAACGAAACATCGATCTGATTCTCGAGTACGTGCGGGACGGAGGAGGATTGGTTTTTTCGCCGTCAGTGCGAGGGGGCGGACAACAAACGGTCCGGGGTTGCTCCGCCATTCTGGAACCTCTGGACGCGAAACTTATCGCCGCACAAATCCGCGATGACCAGCGTTCTGTCGTCGACGGAAATTACTCCTGGACTACCAATATCGACGATTCAGCAGTCAGTAAAGGCGTCGAAAGAATCGCCTACCCCACCAACCTGCTCCGCTGGGACGACGCCTACGCAACCGTCCCCCTCACAACGGAAGACCCGGCGTGGCAACCCGTTGTCCGTGGAATGCCCAAAAGCATCGCCGCTCGAGGTCTGAAAGACGAATGGTTTCCTGTTAATGACCATAAGTCGCCGGCCATGGCCGCCATTCGACCGTTCGGAAAAGGAAGGGTGGCCGTCCTGACCCTGAACCCGGCCTACACATTCGAAAAAGGCCTTTCAGAGATCGAACGCGGTTGGCTCGGTGAAGCCCATGTCGGACCCGTCAACGGAATTTTCTTGGAAAAAGGCGACGAAAAAGGTCGGAGCGACGGCCTGCAACTTATCCTGAATATGGTGCGGTGGACAGCGTCCGCCGGTGTAAAGGCAGGTTTTGGCGGTTACACGCAAGAAAAACTCGCCGCGCTCCCCGAACCCAAAAAGCCGGACATCCCCGGGTGGTTAAAAGGCTGGAACACGGGGAATGCAAAGCCACAGAAAATTCTGATCGGTGCGCGAAGCCGCTACAGCAACGGAAAAGGAAGCGTCAAAGATTTCGCCAGCGCCGCCCAGGATGCCGGCTGCAGCGTCTTGGTGATGAGCGAGACCTTCGAGGACATGAAAGCAAAAGACTGGCCGCAATTTGTCGACGACTGCCGCTCGGCAAGTTCGGAAAAACTGGTCGTCCTCCCCGGAATCGATATCCCGGACATTTATCTCAACCGCTACATTCTTTTCGGCCAACCGACTTTCCCCCAGCCGTTCATGCTCAATGAGGCCGGTGATGCCCTGAAGGAACTTCAGTACCTGGCCCACGGCTTCGGGACCCATTTCGCGGCCATCCATCGCCCCAGCACCACTCCCATGGTCCATCAACTCTACAAATTCTTCCAGGGCATCTCAGTCTACACCTATAAGGACGGGGAAGTTGTGGACGACGCCCGGTTGGCGTACGAATGGCAGGCCAACAGCGCCAGTCTCCCTATCCCCATAGTTGTTCATGAATTTGATTCGCCGGAAAAGGTTCAGAAGGCCGCCTCCACCGGGCATCAGCTTTACGTCTGGGCCGACACCCCCCGCAATGCAGCGTGGTATGCCCGGGCGGGAGCTCAGCATTACTGGGCCTCGCCGTCGCATTTTCTCGTCACCTCCGGCCCCATGATCTCTGCGCTCGGCCGAAAATCAGCGCAGAGCGGAACCGTCACGGTCGAAAGCGAAGCGCCCATCGTGGACGTGCAACTCCGCAACCACCGTTTCGCCGAAAGACGCTGGCGCCCGAACGCCAGGAAAGCCCGACTGGATTACCACCTGCCGTGGTCCCATCTGCGGTGGAATATTCTCTGGGTGGAAGACGCCAGAGGGCGCACGGCGATTACACCTCCGATGAAGTTCGGCCCGACACAACGGTACACGTTCCGATGCAGCGACCGGCAGAATTTCTTCGGATGGGCCTGGCGGTATCCGGGAACCCGACAGCGTGGCGCCTCCATAACCGCATGGGGAACTCACGAAGGCCGCGGAACCTGGCCTCACGGCGGCGGCGTCCGCCGAGGCGAAAACATGGCGCCGCTGCTGGAATTCCCCTATGCCAGCCCGGAAGTTTACATCACCGATGTCATACTCGATCAGCGCTACTGGCGGGCCAACTGGCGCGATGTCGGCTACGACGCCGGCTCCCAGCAGGGAACAACCCGCAGCCGGGTCTACCAGGGCCGGGTCCGCTACCTCGACTTCAAAAAAGACAAAGAACATATCACTCGCGACCGCACCTGGATGGTGCGTGACTGGTGGCTGCGTCTCCGTATGCCAGTCGCGCCGGAAGGGCCTGTTTTCCCGGGCCTGACATCCGTCGGCCGCAAACCGCTCTACGGATACACAGACCCGGAAAGTGGCAAATACGTCACGGGCAAACTGGAAAAAGGCCACCTCGACCTCCCCCCCGGCAGCTGGGTTGGTCGTAAAAACAAAAACGTCCTCGTCTCCCTCAAAAGGGCTCTGCGCGTTACTGCACGGGGCAAAGTTGGTATCGCTGCGCCGAAAGATTCCGGCGCCCCAGTGCCCGTGGGAACAACCTGGAAAGCGCGATACGTCATAGTGCCACACAAAGAAATCGAAGATGTCCTCTCTTACATGGGTTTCGGCTCAGAAGTTCCGTACCGACTGCAACTTTCCCGAGGCTCCCTGGAAAAAATCGCTCTTATGGCCGAGATCAAGCCCGATGGATACGGCGCAGCCGGAAACGTTGAGCCGGCGAAGAAATTTCCGCTTCCCTACCCGCTCCCTGTCATGGTTCACGGACTCAACCCGAACTGGGAAGCCGGGCTCTGGCGCCCCGACGGCAAATTGGACAGATTCGGCATATTCGAGCGCGTGGGGCGGGCGGAACTGGATGTCACAAAAGAAGGGAAGTTTTACGCTGGCAACCTGATCACAGCTGACAACCCCCGCCTCCGGCTCAGCATCGCAGAATGGAAAAAAGACCTGATAACAGTCGTCGCCAATAATCCCACGACTTCAGACATTACGACCTTTCTCAAAACTCCCAGAGAGATCGATAACAAATACCGGCTGGAAGCGGAAGCCAAAATTCCCGCCGGCAAAAACATTCACCTGACGTTCCCCCAGAACAAGGAGTGAACCGATGTTCGGAAAACGTTTGATTTCGCTGATTGTGCTCGCCGGACTCATGCTGGCCTCTACTGTCTCCGGTGCCGAATTGCCCGATCCAAAAACGGGAGCCCCGGATGGAAACCCCATGAGTCTGCTCCTGATTGAGTCCGGCGGCCACGGGATTATCGATCCCCAGCTCAAAAAAGAGCTGGACCAAAAGGGATATAAACTCCGGATTCTGAAATCTTTCGGCGCTTACAAATTTGACGTCGATTACCTCAAGAATTTCAGCGCGGTGCTCCTCTCCGGCTATCCCGGCAGCAAAGACACATTCGGAGTCGGAAGCTGGAGGACGGCTCAGACTCTGGAGCCGAATACCAGAACGCTCCACGATTACGTCCAGAACGGCGGATCGATCTTCCTCATCCCGGATTACGGCGGCGGCGGTCGTTCCAAGTTGCGAGCGTGCAATAAGTTCCTCAAACCTTACGTCGCGCGCTACCTGCCACAGCAACTCATGCCTGATCCTGATTTCAAGGACACTTGGACGGAAGCCCGGATCCATCCCGGTCACCCGATCACAAAAAACCTGGCAAACCTTGCCTACCCCGCCGACGTGCTGCGCTGGGACACGGCCTGCTCGGCCAATCCGATCCTTGTCGGGGACGGCTGGACAGTTCTGGCTTCCGCAGCCGAAGGTCACGGCACTTACGTCGTCAAAAGCAACAATGGCGTCTTCCCGGAACGCCAGACCGAACATCGGAATCTCTGGGTCGTGCGGAAGTCCGGCAAAGGGACCGTCGCTCTCTCCGGCATCAACGCTTTTTATATCCTCAGCCACGCCTATCACAAAAAGAACAGCGTCGGGGAAGCCGGAACAGGGAAGATTGACGGTGTTTTCATGCATGGCAAGGAAAACGGCCCGGCCAGCGAAGGTTTTAAATTTCTCGACCGCACGCTTCGTTATCTCGGCTCGCAGAGCGCGAAAAATGGCATCGGCGGAAAAGACCCCGGCGAGCCGACCAAACTGCCACTGCCCGAGACGCAAAGGGTGATGGACTGGGACAAACGCGAGATTCCCCCCACCTGGGCGAGCAAAGTCGTTCCCGACCGGCGCACATGGGTTTTTGATCCGTATCCCGACCCCACCATCGATAAGATCGATTATTACAAAGCGCTCGTCGGTCCTCGAACCGAGTACAGCGTCGGCGAAGGTTCGGTGAAAGACTGGCGCAAAGCCGCAATGGATGCCGGCTATGACGCGATCATGTTCGCCGATCTCATGGAACACACCACGCGGGAAGAATTCCAGCAGCTCGTTGAAGATTGCGAGAAAAACTCCGACGAAAACTTTGTCTGTCTGCCCGGGCTTGATGCCGCGGATTCTCAGGACACCCGCTATCTGCTGCTGGGTCTTGATCAGTATCCGCTCCCGCAGTGGACGACACATTTTGGGCGGCGCATTCTGCACACCCCGAACCTGTCCCTGGGATTGGGCGGGCGGAAGATGGTCAGTCTCCACCATCCCACCCGATCGGGAATGCAGCCACAGATGTTCAAACACTACCAGGGCATCACGGTCTACACTTATGATGAAAAGGGAAACCTGATCGACGACGGTCTCTTTGAGTACCAGTGGCAAATCAGCAGCGATAGCAATCCGATTCCCATCGCGGCTCACGAATTGACTTCACCCTCGCAGGTCGCGAAAGCGGCGCGGTCGGGATTCCAGCAGATCCTTCCCGCCCCGAGTATCACACGCGGCGTTGAATATTTCCGCCATCCCCACGCCCTCTATTTCACATGCCCGGTACGCTATTTTATCAGCGAAGGACCGATTCTGGATGGCTGGAGCATTCTCAACAAAGATATCAAAGGACCCGAGCTCAACCGCGATCGCTATCGGATGGCCGTCGGCGTGAGCAGCGACGCCAACATAAAGGATATCACGCTTTATGACGGTTTCCGACTGGCCCGCCGCTGGCGTCCCGAGAGCAACGATTTCGACACCCTCGTTGTCGGCGAACACGACGCTCAGCACATGTATATGCTCGTCGCGGAAGATGAAAAGGGCCGGCGTGTCGTCTCGCCTCAGATTCGCACGGTGGTGCGGAATTATCGTTTGCGTTGCGGCGATCGACAGAACTGGCTCGGTTCCCAACCCAATTGGTGTATCTATCCGGGGTGGCGTCGCACCTACGGACACTGGAGGTTGCCTCTGCGCAACGCGCGCGAATCGACGGGATACTGGGACAAGGAAGCCGTCTTCTTCGAGTTCCCGTTCTACTCCAATCATTTTGTGATGACCGATCTGAACGCCTCTAAAAAATTCGTGAGCGTCTTCGGCGGGCCGCATATGACCGCGGGCGATTCTTCGCCCATGTTCAACGTCCAGGACAAGGATTTCACCGAAACTTACGTCCGCACCCTCTATCGGAATCCGCCCAAACGGAAAGATTTCAACGTCCTCATGGTCGAAACGACCATCAGGGTCAAACGCGATCTGGAGCCGGTAATCAACGGACCGATCTATCCGGCGATACGCGTGCGCAATGAAGGCAGACGTCTCATTCTGCCCGGCAAGGAACCGACAACCCTCCCGGCGGAAAAACTCACCAAATTGCCGGTCGGGAGTTATCTGGGTGGATGGATTCCGCTCACGGAAGGTCTGGTGATGAAAGGCAAAAGAGTCGGCTACCCGGCACCGGACAATATGGATGTGGTTCCCCGAGGGACGGAATGGACGGCGCGTTATCTCCTTCTGTCCGGCAAACGCTGGTGGTGGCGTGCGGGCGGCAAAGGCAAAATCGATCCTCGCGCCGAGCAAGCGCTCAATCAGATGGGGTTCCGTGGTGACCCGCCGTACTCTTTCGATCTCAAACAGGGCAAACTGGAAAATATCGGATACTGGGTTGATTTCCAGGCTGCTGATGGGGGTATCCGCGGCGGGCTCAAAAACTCCGAAGGTGAGAAGATTCTCTATGACCTGCCCTGCCGTATACACGGTCTTAACCGCCGCCACCCGGCTGCCCTGTGGCGTTCCGACGCGAAATATGTCGAATGGTTCGGTGTTCACGAGGGAATCGGCTACGTCCCCCTCAACGGGGACAGAAATGTCGATTTCTACGCCGGCAACATCGTCCAGACGGATCCGCGGTTGTTTGTGGCCGTGCTGACGTGGACGGCCGACAGGGCCGAGTTCCGCGTTAACAATCCCACGACAAACGCCATAACGACCACCTTCGCCACCGTCCAGGAGATTACCGGGCACAAACAAATCAAAAAACAGATAACAGTCCCGGGCGGGCGATCGGTAACGGTTAAATAAGAGCGGCTTTTCGAGTGTTAGCAAACCAGAAAAGCGTCAACGGCAGATGAAGGAGAAAGATAACTTACCAGGACGAAATCTTGGGGCAGCGGACTGGACTTCAGCCGGAGGCTGGAGTTCAGAACGCGGACCTGCAGCTCTTGAGCATTGTCCGGACTCGCAACAACTTTCGGCTTGTGGAAACTTTCCACAATATACCCCGGCCTCACGTATCCGTGAACAACAAAAACCTGAAGCCACATGCGTTTGTAGCTCACCCTTTGGCAGAAGGCTACACAGGCACTCGCCGCATGGCGCATTGCAATGACAGGACTTCCGGGAAAGCGCTTCTCAGGGCCAACGGCCCGGCAGATAATAGCCCAGGGTACAGAGGGCTGAAAGTCCTCGGCGCCCTGGGTTAAGGATGCGAGGAAAATATAGTGGGCTGAAGGCCCACCATAAATCCGCTCCCAAAATACCGTATCAGGAGCGGACTGGACTTCAGAACCGCTCCCGCGGCATTCGAGTTTAGCGTGTGTTATGTAGTCTAAAAAGAGGCCCGGTAGGGCCGATGCAGACTTAGCCCCGGGCGAGCCCGATTCAGGCAGAGCCCGGGGGAGAGGACGGCTAACAATGCGGAGCGGATCGCACGGACGAGGTCCGTCGCCGCTTCTGCGGCGCTCGCCTGCGGCGAGGCGATCCGCATTCTTTCTCTTACGTTCCGTTATCCCAGGGCTCGTTCGGCCGAACAACGGCCTCACTTCACACCTGGGCTAAGTCTGCTGCGCCCGCTCCGCGGGCTGACGGATCAAACGCACCCGGACGCTTAACTGATACCTGCGGGGCTGGAGTTCAGAACGCGGTGCGTAAACCTGCAGGTTTCGCGGCGGAGCGCTGGCCCGGTGTTTGGCCGGCCCCGCCACGGCGGGGGCGAACGACAAACGGCAGGTCCGCCTCGCCCTCACGAAGCTTCCACTACAAACTCAATCTCCGCGTTCCGCACAACGTCTCCGCACTTTACGGTAACTGTCACCACCGCCAGGCCCGTCTCCCCCGCAATCGCCACCCCGTTCTCGGCCGCCGCCACTCTATCGGGCAAATCGCTCGAAAATTCTATCCTCGCGTCTCTCAGATCCGCCACGTAGCCGTTCTCCGTCCGGCCCATGACCGTCAATTTTGCCTCATCACCCGACGATAACCGGACAGCACCGGTATATTCGCCATCGGCCGATACAAAAATCTTCTCAAGCGGATCATCATCTTCCGCAAACGGATAATTTTTTGTCAGACCGATCGGACGCGGATCGACTTCTTCGATACCCAGCTCCCGCGCCGGAGAATCGTGGCGGAACCTGTAATCGCCGGCTTCCGGATCAAAAAAACGGGGGTTACCGATTCGGGAGGAACCATCATATTTTTCGTCAAGAATCTCACGCCACTGTTCCCAATCTTCGATTTCCGGGACGTTTTTAATCCCATAATTTCCCGCCGAATTCCAGAGCAGGTTCCGCTCGCTGCTTTCAAGGCGATCTTCCTGCCAATCTTCGTCCGTGTCGTGGTTGGAAAACTCATAAACCGTATCCCCGGTCTCGTAAAAAATGTTCCGTTCGATCAGGAGCCGACGGTTGGGCTCCTGGGCCATCTCGATAAAACACGCCGCATCATCGGCCTCGTTTTGGGCCACGACATTATTGACAATCCTGTTGTCCTGCCCCTTGATCAGAAGCGGCGCCCACAAACGCCCTTCGCCCTCCGTCCGAAGGCGTTCCACGATATTCTTCTCAACCAAAAACTCATCGCACCCGTCGTCCAGGTAAATTGCGAAACCGAACGACATGTAAATATTGCTGTCATGCACGTGGTTATTGGAAATTACGTTCCCCGTACCAGCTCCCCAGGCCTCGAAAACCCCGGTATCCTGAGAATCCGTATTCACCCGGAACATATTGTTAAATTCGATGCGGTTGTTTCGAGCATGAGCGAAATCTTTGGCATTGTCCCGTGTCACCTCCACACCATCGATTGTTTTCCCGACAAGAACCCCGGGTCGCGGGCTTTTAAGGCTGATCGCATACCGGGGAGCGTGATGGATGCGGTTGTGCGATATCACATTATCGCCACTCTGGGAGAGCTGAACCCCCGCCCCGTGCCGGATGATGCGCCCGACATGGTGAATGTGATTGTTGGAAATCTCATGATCGCAACTCAAATACTCACGCGTGCTGGAAGGACCGGAGATGTATACCCCGGTGAAACCCAGAGACCTGATTTCGTTCCCGCAGGTCCGACATCCCTGGCTCGCCCCATCGATTCGAACACCGCAACGTCCGCCGTTCTGAATCCTGCAGCCTGTAATGTCAACATTGCGCGCGTTGGAGAGATGAATGACCCCTTCTCCATCGCCCGCAACGTCAAAATCAAGTCCTTCAAACTTAATATTTCCAGCGGGGCAGTCTTTGCCATCCCCTTCAACACGAACAATGACCGGGACAGACGGAACCACGATCTCCTGGTTTTCAGTCGTGCCGCTGAACGGTTTGTAGTACAACCATTTCTCATATTCATCGAGGGCAAATTCTCCGGGTTCGTTCAGAAACTCGTGCTGGCTCTGAATAAAGTACCGCGAGCCCGGTCCGATGTCATAATTTGCATTTCGTGCCAGAGTTACGGTGCGGGATTCGGTATCAATATCTTCGATCGACAGAATCTGGAAACTCCAGTTCCATTCTCCTTCTACACCACCCGGCCAGAGTCCGATTTCGACCCGTTCGGGATCGGCGTTCTCGATCGGATCGCCCGGGGCATACCGGAACTGTCGATGTGAATTCTCCTCGACCATCTCGGCAACCCGGGAATAGCTCTCGGAGGGCAGACGCGCGAGGTGAGCGCGCTGGCTATTCTCAAAGAGTGATCCGGGCACATCCAGATCCTCGACAGAAACGCGAAATATCCCGTCTCCGGCATCTTTCCAGCCGGTCAAAGCGGTGCCCCCGCAGAGAACCGGCCGCTCGCCTGGATAGGCCTGCCAGCTGACTTTCGAGCCTTCCGGCGGCGATTCCTGGGGACCGAGCACCAGCGGTTCTTCCAGATAGTACGTCCCGGAGCGGATCAGGACGTTGATCTCTCCGTCCGGGCCTTCAGCAATTGCCGCTCTGACCGCTTCGCGAGCCCGATGCAAGGTCAGGAACGGGCCATCGGTCTTCTCGTTATTGGGCTCTTCAATTTCGCCATTCCAACCGTCATTACCTTCAGGTGAAACGTAAAAAATCATCTTGTCCTCATCTTTCGAAATGAGACTCTGATTTCGCATTGAAAGCGCTTCGGGCAGGGCTTTCTCGCCTTTTGCTGACACCAAATAAGAACTCCTGCGTTTCGCGTCGAACACAACGGACGCATGAATGGTACCTTACCAGCGCCTGCGCTGGCTTTGGACTGCGCGCGCGTCAGCGCCGCTTTTGCTTTTGTTGCCATTTTTCCGCCGTAGTCGCCAAAAAGAGCGAAACCCGACATAACATTCGTTCTCAGGTCCGGGAATCAATCCCGCGCCACGTTCCGTCCAACCGTCAGAAGATAAACGGCGGCCAGAATACCGATCATGGGGAAACCGCAGGCGGGGATCAACATCGCTTTCCACATCTGAGCTTCGCCGATCTTTTCCACAACAGTTCCCATGGCGTTCAACGACACGAATATAGCCAGCGCACTGATTACCTGGTGGAGTGCCATCGCCGCACCGAATCTTTCCGATTCTTCGTCCGCCAGCACACTCAACATCGTCGGGAATTCAGCCGACCACAGGAAACCTCCCAGCACGTAACCGCCGGCGGTCAACAAATAGTTCTTCGACAAAATACCCGCAATCAGCACCGAACCACCGAGAATTCCCGGCAATATCATGAACAAACGCTTGCCAAAATTTTCCGGCATCAAACCGAGCAAAAGACGCGACAGGATATACGACACCGCATAACCCGAAAGCACATATCCCGGCCCGATCACGGGATCGCCCGCAAAAGCATCGCTGTCCAGAAACCGTGCCATCCACAGATGGATCGTCGAATCGCAGGTCCCGTGCAGGACCATCAAAAGTATGATCGGCAGAAGCTGGGGCGGCAGAAGAAGATCTCGGAAACTCCAGCGTTCACGGCCGTCTCCCTCAGGGGTTCCAAAACGAACGCGACATCGGTAAAGAAACGTTGCTCCCAATACCAGCAGCGTGAACAAAACATAGGGCATATGAAAAACGATCCCGAACGTAACCCGGTAAACCTTCCGGCTCAACTGAAGAAGACCTTCGGCAACGCTCGGGAAGAAAAGCGACCCCACGCTGGTACCCGCGAAATTAAGCGACAGCACACGGCGCCGATTATTTGGAAAAAGTCGGATCAAATATCCGCTCACTGCGACCACGAGCGGGCGCATAGAAAACCCGTAGAGAGCCATCCCGATTGCCAGCACAATCCAGCTCCGCCCCGATGCCGCAATCACAGTGAAAGCACATGCAACACCAAACAGAGAGATTCGAAGCACTCTCCGCGGTCCCCACCGGTCCACCATTGCCCCACCGATCAGAACCGTGAAAAGCCCCGCCCCACTCAGCACGCTCAACAAAAACCCGAACCGCCCATCACCAATACCGAGATACTGCTGCAGCGTATCCCGAAAGACAGGGATCATCTTCATGCTCTGGCAGAGCCAGATCACACAGACCGTTATCACAGCGTATTTGACCCGGCGGTATTTTGTGGTGGCGGACGGCACTTTTCTTATTGAGGGGCTATTCTGGGAACTGATTTCCAGGTAAAGGCACAGAAACTACCACGTTGCCAGCCGAAAGGCAAGGACACAACGATTTTCTGGCCCCCCAGGAACGGATTACGGGCCCGAAGAAATTCGTCCCGTTTACTCAGCCGACCCCTGGTTTCTGACGCATTTACTGCTTCCCTGAGCCCATATCCGTCCCCGAAACTCTAACAAACATCGTCCCAAACGTAACCAACGAATTCATTCCAAAAACTCCACTGTCGCAGCACCATCTCCATCCGTTGCCACAACCCGCGCCGGTTTCCCGCGAATCCACATCCGTTCGATCTCAATCGAATCCCAACTCTGCGGCATTGCGGGCACATACTCGCACCACTCCGAAGGGTTGGACTCTTTCAGCTGAATCCCCGGGAATCCCAGAATCATAGCCGTGACCAGCCCGCCGACGGCAGTCACAAAATTGACGTCCTTCGACATGAAACCATACGGGAAGAAGAATCCCATTGGCGACGGCCAAAGGAAATTTCATCCCCCTGCAGCGCTCCCTCGAACAACTCCAGAACATGATTTTCCGGGTCGACAAGCAGGAGAAGATTCTCTCGTATTCTCTTCCAGTTGTCCGGCGCGGAATACCCGAGCTGATCCGCAAAACCTGTCGCCTCTTCCAGCACAAGACAGCACATCATATTCGTGTAAGCATCGTTATTGACATTGTGGTAACACTCTGCCGGACTCTGCAGATGCTGCCGTCGGCTTAATGCGAACGGGGCGATGCCCTGAGGAGACGAGGAGTGGACCGAGCTGTGAGTGTAGAAAAACGCCGCGTCCACGATCTCCTGCCATCGGTCGTCGCCACCCGAGATGACAGGCCTCGCGCGCCAGAGGTTTTTCCAGGCAGATGCGTTCAGGGCCCGCAACTTCTCGAATCCATACCACAGGCCCATTCGGACCTGTCGAGAGGCCTGCCAGTGGGGTTCTTCGTGCAGGGTACTCGGCACGAGCGAGCCATATTGTCGGAGGGCGTAGCGTTTACCGGGCCGGGCATCGATAATGTAACTTGTGAATTCACCTTCTTCTTCGTGTCCATACTCGTTCCGTGTTTTTTCCCGTAGATCGTCGCCTTCGAATTCGGTGACGTATGAGGCACCGAGCCGGGTCAGCCCGCCGCGACTCTCCCAGTGCAAAACGGCATCGGCCGGTCTATCCGCGCGTTCTTCTCCCGGGATCCCTGGCATACAACGATCAAGCAAGTTCCCCATCAGATCCCGCTGGTCGATCTGGGCGCGGAGCAGCAGTTCGCATTCCCGATTGATCCGTACCGCAACTTCCTGAAGCGTAAGTGTCGGTTCCGTGCGACTGCAGAACGTCAGGACTTCCACACTCGCTATGGTATCGCCCGCGGCAAATTCAAACTGGCTTCGAATCTCCCCGCATGAAAAGTCGCATTCCTGTGATTTGAATTGCACTCGGTGACGGTGTTTCGATAGCCATGCTTTATCCAGCTGGATATCGAGTCCTACCGGGTACGGTGCTTCGCCGTATTCTTCCACACCTTTTTCGGGGCTTTTCCCCACGTAACCGTTCAGCAGAGCCGTGCCGCCGGGCAGAGGAATCTGGGGGATCCGCAATCCCACCAGACCGTTCGCAATGTAGGCATCTTCAAGTCCGGGATCGTATTCCGCGATCTGATGTGTTTTCATCAAACGTCCCTCTGGAAAAACTTCTGTTGTATTTTAGGCTCTGTCTGAGAATGCGGTCGTCGGACCGAGAGCGAGCGAATTTGCGGATGGCGCGGACGCCGAAGCAGGCCTATCCAGTGGAGATAAGCCGATACAGGCGGACAAAGCCAGCCGCAAATGCAGCCGCTCGAATCCAGATCCGTATTTTCAGACAGAGCCTAGCCCTGCGCAGGCCTCTCGTTTAACAACTCGAATGGTATGGTAAAAAGCAAGTTTCTTGCATCTGGGATCGGGGTATGGAACTTCAAAGCTCTCAAACAGCTTGCGCGCGAGCCGTCTTTCAAATACTCCCCCCGCTGCCGTGGGCCCCAAAGTCGGTCGCGGATCGTTGGCATCTGAGCGGACTGGACTTCAGCCGGAGGCTGGAGTTCAGTCCGCGGTCGAGTGCGTTGAATCTCCGCGCATCCTGACATCTGTGAGCCATTGCCCGCCTCAAGTCCAGTTTCGCCCGCCATCCGGCGGGCTCAGCTGAACTCGAGTCTCATGGGGTCTTGCGAGCCGACTGGACTTCAGCGCCGCTTCCGCGGGGCTGGAGTTCAGAACGCGGTGCAGAAACCTGCAGGTCTCGTTGCAAAACGATGAAAAAAGCCAAAGCGGCGCCCCCCGTGGGGGATTCGTTGGGCAGAGATAGCTGGTATTTTGAATGTCATTGCTACTGGCATCCGCCTTTCCACGTAGTCCACCGCGACTCGCGGTCGCCGTACTCCACAGCCGGCTCCGCCGGCGGGGTTCATACACGAGACGGTGCTGATACGATTGTCCGCCACCCCGCATATTCCGTTTCGCAGCAAAGGACAACGACTCCGGGTCTGACGCCCCGGTCCAGAGGCTGGAGAGCCTGTGCTACATAGGAAGGCGGCATTTCCTCTTATCCTCAGAGTAAACGCTTACACCTGACCGCGCACTGACTATTATTTCTCACGGCTCAAAAAGCCCGCCATCCTTAAATTCACTATCGGGGGAAGCGGGGTCGCCGACATCTTCATCGAATTCCGCTGTGCCCGGCGGATCGTGCTGGAGGACGGGTTTGTGCCATTTTACGACCTCACTCACACTCGTCTTATTCCCATCCGCCGCCAGCTCCAGGACTATCACCTTGCCGCGGTACGGCGTCAGGTTCACCGCCCCCGTATCCAGAGGTATCGGCTGCGGCTTGTCCGGCTGGTCCGGGTCGGGTTTGCCCCGCTCCGGGCGATAACGTTTCCAAACTTCCTCCCCATTGATACGAACCTTGTAATTTGCCCCGTCCCCGTACGGATGCCGCGAACCGTAATTGAAGACAAGATACGTCTTCTCCTCCATGTCCAACGCCGATACTTTCAGAAGATACGTGATGATACCTTCTTCTCGGTTTCGGACGTTTCCAACCCCCTGATGCATAGTCGCTTTGCCATCGGATTTGCGCCCGTAACGGGTCACGAGCCCACTGGCCTGCCGATGCACGGTGTTTCGGGCAGGGATTTCCCAGATCTTCGACCCATTGCTTACATCCACAGGTTGTGCCCAGTACGCGCCGAAACCTCCCGGCGCTTCGAGCTGCACATCGTAGAGCCCATCCCCCACCGATCTGGCGCTTTTGACACCGCAGAATTTCACGTCCGAGCCCGAAGACCTGACGCGCACCGTCACCGTCTGAGGCCACTTGTTCTTTTTGGACGCCGAAAGGTGCGCCAGCCAGTAATTATCCCGGGGGACACATCGTTTCACAAAAACACCTTCTGGCAGAGCGGAAATCGTAACGGATGGACGTTTTACGTCCGGCAGCACGATATAGACCTGTCGCGGGTTCAGGCCCACGAGCCCTCTTTTGTTGTATCCGATCCATCCCTGAACCGCTCCGTTTTCTACGTCCGCGTTTCTGACGCCATGCACCCGCCAGTAAATCGTCTCAGCTCCCCCCTCGGTCATGCGCAAGAACCGCGTTCCACTGTCCCGCACAAACTGGTATTCTGTTCCTTCTTTGTCCCGAAAATAATGCAGAACTTTCGGGTCCCACTCGTCTGGCCAGTAACTACTGAGCTGGCCTCGCGCAAAAGTGTACGCCCGTTGCCGGATCATGCGTCCGCCGGGACTGTTATCCGGGGAAGTCGGCAGCGGAGTGATCATCCCTCGAATATCGTCGGAGTCATACCCGCCGGGCTGAAGTTGCAGATTGTAGAGATGCTGGAAAGGCGAGAACAAATAGCTGAGGATCGGGTGCGCGCAGTTGGCCCACTGGGTAATCGTTAATGCGAATTTCTGCCCGCGCAAAGTCACCTCGTTCGTCCGCTCCCCCATCAAAGCAACGTCCGGCAGGAGTTTGTGAAAATAATTCCGCATTCTCACCGATCCCTGATACCAGTTCTCGCCGTCCGGCTCGCCGAGTTTGTGACGCTTCAGCACCCAGCTGCAATCCTCGTAAATCGCCGACACACCGTAGCGCTCGACGAGATCTTTGCAGAGCTCGGGATAAAATCGCTGCCAGAGACGGTATGCGAAAAACTTCCGCGGGCCGATTTTCCGACGAATCCACGGATGGCCGTGAGTCACTATTGTCGGGTTCGTATACGGGAATACGTGGACGCCCATCTCTTCCAGGGCCGTCATTTTCTCTGGCATTCCCTCCGCCGCCTCGTAGTGGTCAGGATTATCAAGCGGCCAGTTGGGGAAATAATCCATCCCCACACCACGTTTCCGTATTTGACCATCGTTCCAGCCTTTTAACCACCCCTGCGTGCTGAACCACACCATACTATCGCCGGGCAAATCCTCGGCGTATTTGCGAATCTTTTCCACGTACGCTGGTCCGAGCAGCACGATCCGGCTTCGGGCGGCCCAGGAAGCAGGTCCTTCGTCCAAGCGGTGAAGATCTTCCCACTGAGCTTCCATCTGCTGTCGATATCGTCGGGCAGCGTTCGCCCAGTAGCCCTCAAATACGTTGAAACGCCAGCTGGCGCCTTTCAACTCCGTGCAGCGGTAGATTTGGCGGTTCGTCTCGAATTCAAAGGCGGCGTGCCAGCGTTTCTCGCGTTTCCGAAGTCCCAGGTGCCGGCCGAATTCCAGTTCCGGTTCGTCGGCCCAGATGCCCATGCACCCTTTTTCGGATTCCGCAATGAAAAGCGCCGCCTGCCAGAACTGCGGCCATCGCCAGTTCCCACCCCATCCCTCGCCCACGTCCTCGCTGTCCACCCCAACCCCATCGGATACCGGGAGGATCATACGAAGTTTTGAATCCATATCTCGGACCTGAATCGCGCTGCGCAACACTCCCCGATCGCGGACTCCGAAGACTTTCTCAATCTCCGCCTCCACCTCGGGTCGAATCACAAGGTCACCGGTCTCAGGATCGACCTGAACCGAAAGCTGAATTGTCATGTTCGGATCGAAAACTTCCCCGTGCTGCAATCCCGAGAAGATCAGTTTTTTCCCGCCGGGTATTTCTTTGCTTTCGATTTCGCTCTTCTCAGAGATGTCGTAATACTTCCGGGGCACGGCCGGACGCAGAGACCTGATCGCCAGACCCTTGCATCCGTCCAGTCCGGTCTCGTTCTCTCCATCGGTTGCCTTCGCGTACGTCTCGCCCGTCAGGTGATTGGTGATTTTGCAGATAGCCAGCCTATCAAACGTCACACTGAATCTGTCGGTCTTGACTTCCAACCGTTGGCCGTCGACATTGAACTCGGGTTCAGCGGCCACAGACCGACGTGCGGATGCGATTGCAGCAATCCCGCATAAACAGAGAATTATTTCCAACGAAATTCTGCCGACCGATTTCCGCATTGGAACTCCTTTGTTAATCAAGGCACAGGCTTCCGGTTCGCATCCGCATCGACGATTCACCTTGCCCAGAGCTGCAGCAATTGTAGCGGTCCTTCAGACCTCAGCGGGTTCGATTGCATCTGCTCAAATTGTGTTTCGAGGCTCGACTTTGAATGAAATTGCAGATATATCAAATTAGCGGATGCAGGCCCTGTTGTCCAAAGAGTGCTCCGACATCCGCGAAAGCACAGGGCCGGTCTCGGCAACCCCGGATCCCGTCCCCTGGAGGCCGGCATATGAGCGGACTGGACTTCAGCCGCAGGCTGGAGTTCAGAACGCGGCACAATAAAGAGGAATGCCAGGAGACTTTAGAGACCACTGTCATCAAAAACAATTACCAAATAAAAGCGGCGCTTTCGCGCGCGCACTCCACAGCCAGCGATCACGCGCTGGCAAGACACGACAAAGTCCGCCGCGGCCGCGGCCCGCCGTACATCCTGCAAAACCCCCAGTCCCTTCCGTCCCTTCTGTCCCTTCCGTTTCTCACATTTGCCCAGCTCACCCTTGCAAGCGGCATGGCCACAACCCCATAATGCCCCCTCATTTTCTCATCAGCAGGAAAGAGAGAGACAGATGTTGATCTCGCGAGACGCATTGATTGAAAACGCGCACCAGCTGCGCGAAGCTTTTGGCGACGATATTAATCCGTTCCGCCACGCCGGGAAAAACCTGGAACGGGCTGACAAGGCCGTCGACGGTATTCTGCCCTTCAATCACCTCGGCACTCACTGGACGGAGGTTGGACGACGGGATATCGACTGGAGTGCCCCCGAGCACAATCACCAGGAATGGCCCGCGCAGCTCAATCGTTTCTTCCAGCTCCCCGCCGTCGCCGCAGCTTACCAGGAGACACAGGACGAGAAATATGCGAACGCCGCCTTCGATTACATCGGCGACTGGATCGAGTCTCATCCCCCCGCCGATGATTGGACCATCGCGCCCTACGACAACACGCTCAATCTTTGCATCAGAAACCAGCAGTGGTTCCGGACGCTACCTGCTTTCCTCGATAGTGCTGTCTTCGATAACGAATTTATCGACCGAATGATTGAATCCGGCCGCGCCCAGCTGGAATTTCTCTGCGATAATCTCAGTTCCCACGGAAACTGGCGCATAGCACAGGCCGATTCCCTTTTCACCAATGGTATGCGGCTGAAAGGTATTCCGGAGGCCGAACACTGGCGAGAGCTGGCCCGACGAGTTCTCAACGATGCTTTCCACCGCCAGGTCCTGCCCGACGGCGCCCACTGGGAACGAAACCCCAGCTACCATAACTGGATGAAAACGGTCTTCACGAAATACTGGCACCTCCAGCAGAATATCCCGGACGCCGGGATGGCAATGGAGGCCGAAGGTGTTGCAAGGATGCACGATTACGCCGCCGGAACCACCCGTCCCAATGGCTATCGAAACGCCATGCACGACTGCACCGGTGCCCGGACGGGAAGGAGACCGAACCGGATGCTGGAGGAGAGAAACGAGTTTCGCGAAGAAGCCGGATTGCCCGAAGGAAATCCCCCCACCTCACAGTTTTTCCCCGATGCCGGCCAGGCTTTCCTGCGAGACAGCTGGGAACGCGACGCGACCTACCTGACGTTCGATGCCACCAATTGGGGCGGTGCACACTGCCACATGAGCCGAAACTCCGTCCAACTCCACGCCCACGGGCGATCCCTGATCGTTGATCCCGGCTCGTTCACCTACGAAACAAGCGATCCGATGAAAGCCTACGGGAAAGGAACCCGTTCGCACTCGACCCTGAACCTCAACGGGTGGAATCAATCGGAGGACAATCCGGAAACACGATACGAAAACGCCCCGGGCTACGATCTCGTGGCATCGGAATACGCTGGAGGTTATTGGCCAGGGAAACGAAGCTGGAGTTTCGAACCGGATCACGGTCAAGGCGTTTTCGCCCGACACCACAGGTCGTTGCTCTGGATTCACGACACCTGCGCTATCGTCCTGGACCATCTAATGCACGATTACGGGGACAACTCGCCCGATCTGGAGATCAACTGGCAGTTGTGCGAAGGGAATGCTGTGCTTGATCCAGAAGAACGGATGGTCCGCACCGATCACGATGACGCCAACGTCCTGATGCTCTTTCCTGTCATGCCGGAGGAGATGAAAATGTCATTGCACATCGGCGAGAAGGATCCTATTAGAGGGTGGCTCCCGGGCGACGGCAAATATGTCCCAGCGCCGATGCTCTCAATGAGATCTCCCGATTATGGACGTTATTACACGGACGTTGCAACCGTTCTGATCCCCTATGAAGGCACTGAAGCACCGTCGGTTAAAGCAGAAGGCAATGCCGATGACGGGTGTGGTATCAACCACTTGCGTCTGGAATGGGCGGAGGGCACGACGGATGATTTGATCTGGACAGCAAGGCTTTTTACGGCCATCGGAGAATGGAGCGAAATGAAGACTGATGCTTCCCTGGTCCACCTACGGCGCGACCAGAACGCTGAGGTCACGCGGGGGCTCATTGTCGACGGGACGCATCTGGATCCCTTCTATCCGGAAGAACTCTCCAGCCCGGAGACTTTTGTGTTTTCGCCATCGGGGGAAAAGGACTTAAGGGACATAAAGGACCAAAGGGACTATGTTAAGGGGGATTAGCCCCGATGCCGCAGACAAGGGATCCAACGCAAAGTTCCCTCTGGGCGGACTGGACTTCAGCCGGAGGCTGGAGTTCAGCACGCGGCTGATCAAATCCGGGTCTTACGACCCGGCCCCCAGGCTGGAGAGCCTGTGCTACAGGTGTTTCTTGGAAGCCACCGTCTTGCTGGCAGGGGATGCTTGTAACCCAATATGGCACCGTATGAAACGCCTATATCCTCCGCCCATCATTCCTCTCTACGGGTACCCGAACTTACGCCTGTCGCTGGAATTGCTCACATTAACCGGATTACTCCCCCACCAACCTCCGCCAAAATCCGCGTTGTTGGTGCTGATATACTGGAGTTCCCTCACGCCGAGCGGATAACATCCTTCCCACCAGTAGCCGGTCCTGTTGTTGCAAACCCCCATTCGGACGGCGATGTAATCCTTCGGCATATAGATTGCACCGCCATATTCGGCCGTGTACACGTAACAGGCCTCGTTGACAAACCCTTCGCACGCCCCGTCGGGCGACGTAATATTCCCGCCGTCCGGATGATTGGTCATATCGACAAGGAAAGCCAGCTTTTTCCCGTCATAACGCCGCATCAATGACAGACGCGGGAACGCCACGGGATATGGCCCATAGCCGTCCCAACCTCCACAATTCGGATCCGTGCGATACTGATGCGCACCAAAACCAGCGAGAAAATAGTCAACGTGAGCCCGGTAGCCATCGCTGAATTTGAGCCGGGAGGAAGGGCAGTGAAAAATCGTGCCATCGTCCCGCAATCTCTGGTTGTCCCACCCGTTCATCTTCTGAACCCGCACGCCGCCGTAATCAACCAGAAAATTGCCGATCCCACCGACGTGATTGTTATAGATCGACGAACCCACGCCCCACGGATACGTCGGATGAGAAGTCTGGTGCCCCCGGAAAGGGTACCGGGAGAACCCCGCATTGCCGCAACGTTCGGGGAGACAGTCTCCGAAATCGGTCGCGTAAAGCGCCGCATTAATGTAAATCTGGTGCTGGTTTGAAGAACAATACGCCTGCCGGGCTGCCTCTCGAGCGCTCTCAAGAGCCGGCATCAACATAGCCGCCAGAATGGCAATGATGGCTATCACGACAAGCAGTTCTATTAGAGTGAAGCCTCTCCGCCAGAGGCGCATCGGCTTCACCC
>JBKHIT010000006.1:0-121015 GCA_046538485.1 Candidatus Brocadiia bacterium
TCAGCGGCCTACAGGTATGCCTGAAAAGAGGGTGGGCTGAAGGTCCACCACAAAAAGACGAAACGGACAGAGGACAGAGCTGTAGAGGACAGTGGTCAGCGACGGCAACGGCACAGACAAACGCCACAGCGGCGAAAAATCGCCGCACTCCAGAGCCGGCTGCGCCGGCGGGGTTCATGCATGAAACGGTGCTGTTACGATTGTCCGGCACGGAGCATGGTCCGTTTCGGGATAAACGGCAGCGACAAACGGCAGGTCCGCCTCGGCGATGCGGACCTGCAGCTCTCGAGCATTGTCTGAACTCGCAACAACTCTCGGCGTCTGAAAAATTCCCACAATATACCCCGACCCTCACGTATCCGGGATGCCGCATACATGGAGGGCGTGATCGCCGAGCGCGCCCTGCCGTCTGATGCCCTGAAAGGGCAGAATATAATAGCCCGGGGTGCAGACGGCTGAAGGTCGTCGGAGCCCTGGGGGTACAGGTGTGCATTCAGAAAAAGGTGGGCTGAAGGCCCACCACAAAACAACGAAAGACAACGGCACAGCGGCGCCCCCGTGGGGGATTCGTTGGGCGCAGAGGTGCCTGCCATTTTAAATATCACTGGCACTGGCATACCCCCTTCCTGGTAGTCCACTGCGACTCGCGGTCGCCGCACCCCATAGCCGGCTGCGCCGGCGGGGTTCATCCGCGAACCGGAGCTGAGGCGAGTGTCCGGCACGCCGCATAGGCCGTTCCGGAACAAACGACAGCGACTCCGGGTCTGACGACCCGGTCCACAGGCTTGAGCCTCCCTCGCACAAGGCTATGGAGCCCAACGAGGCTGTCCTACATGGGGGGGCTGGAGATGCTGATCCCCTCATGTAGGGGCCACCGGGTCCCGGGGTCTGGTGCTCCCGACACCGTCACCGTATTTACGAACCCGACCACTCAGTTCAGAACAAGGTCGGACGAACGCATCCATTTGGCAAACGAAGACCCATCGGCGGTAGGATGTGGCTTGTTTTGCAATATTTCGACGTTCCGGCAAGGAAGTCCATCCCGTGAATTCCCACCAGGAACCAGATCTCACCGAAAAACAGAAAAAGGCGGGGATGTTGCATGCCCATATCGGTCAGTCCACGGGATTGCTGGTCAGAAAATTCCTCGTGAGCACGTCCGTTGGTCCCCTATTCGTGAAAGCCATGGGCGGTTCCGATGTGCAGGCGATGTTGCTGGGTGGTGTGGTCTGGGGGGGAACGCTTTTGCGCATTCCAATCTCCCTGAACATCCCGCAATCCAGGGGCAAGGATTTTATGCTCAAGCTGTGGGGAATCGCGGCGGTTCTTTACCTTCTGGCACTGGCCATCCCCTCACTCATGGGAACGGGCACAATAACGGCATGGTTATTTCTTCTATTGGCTGTCGGTGGACTTTACTGCCAGCATGCGGGCACGACCTTCTGGTGGCCACTGCTTCACGATGTGGTGCCGGAGCAACAACGCGGGGAGTTTTTCGGCATATTGCGTACGATCTGGCAACTGGTGCTTTTCTGCGCCGTCTTAGCCGCAGGTCTTTTTCTCGGCGCCGACCCGCCTCTCTGGAAGTTTCAGGTCGTGCTTATAACTGCCATTGCCCTTATGGTTTGCCGCAACTTCTTCGTGGCTCGAATTCCAGAGCGCCAGAACTATTCCGCCGAGGTAGAAAAAGTCCACTGGAAAGTTTCTCTCAAACAAATCTTTAACAATCGTCCCGCGATGCTTTTTTTCGCTTATTTTGCAATCTTCACCTTTTTTGTGAATTTCTTTCACCTGCCGGTCGTCCTGTATATGAACAATCGCCTCAATTTTTCGGTAAGTAACAACACAATGATTTTCGGTTTCAAGATTCTCGGGATGGTTCTTGCCCTGTTTCTGGTGGGAAGAACCGTGGATAAAATTGGCACGAAACGGGTTTTTGTAGCGTCTCATCTTCTTTCGTGTATCGTGGCATTTGCGATCATCGTCATTGGTATTGCCGGCGGTTCCCATACCAAACCACTCATGATAGCCATTCTCGTTCTTTCCGGGACAACAGTCGCTTCCGCCGGCCTCGCCGCCACTGCGCAGGTTTTTCATCTCGCTCCCGTGGGAGGCCGGGCGCTCTTCATGAACAGTTTTGCCGTATGCCTCATGGCCGGCTATTCTCTCGCTCCAACTACAGCAGGCCTTATTATCGACCTGGCGCCCGACGGCTGGGCCCTCCAGCTCTGGAACTATGAATTCAGCATTTACGAAACCCTTTTCGGTTTGTCCGGGATCATGCTCGTGCTCGG
Source organism: Candidatus Brocadiia bacterium (assembly GCA_046538485.1). GTDB lineage: Bacteria > Planctomycetota > Brocadiia > SM23-32 > SM23-32 > JBKHIT01. The sequence goes on from JBKHIT010000006.1 coordinate 2,295, forward strand.
CCTGTTCCTTCTCAGAGGTGTCGACGACATGAAAGCTGAAGAAGAGATCTAAGAACTCTGCAACTGCGTCATTGTTTGCACAGCCAGCGTGCACCTATAGTTAATTTGAGCGCTTTCATATAAGTATCCTGAAGTTTTGAGAGAAACAGCAACATCGGCATCCCTCTCGGCACACCGTGTCCGCCATACCACGGACGAAGCTACAAGAACCGAAGCCGGCCCTTTTAAGAAACTGACCGGGAAAGTTTCCGGGCTCATGGCTAAAGTGCCGCCAACCCCCGACGAGGGCACTCTTTTGAATGAGATCGAAACGCTGTTATCATAAATTATACATGCATCTTTGGGACCGTCTGGTACACGAGTTACAATCTCCCACGTTGGAACGTTCCCTCAGAAACGTGTATATTAAGACTTTATTACATTTCGGGCTCAATCTACAGCTCTGGAGAAACTTGTGAAAAGAGAACTGAAAAGCAAAATTTTAAAAATTGAACCTTCCCGCGAGGTCCCTGTTGAAATCTCGGAACTGATTGATCTGGAAGAAGGCACGCCCGAACTTCTGGAAGAGACTTTCCCATATTCTCAAGTCCCTCAAGTTACATTTGAGGGGAAAGCACAGGAACACATCGACGGTGAACTCGTGGAATTTGACTTTGATGAACGCACAGAACGTAATCTCGTTATAAGCGATACGACGTTCAGGGACGGGCAACAGGCCCGGCCACCTTACAGCAAGAAACAGATTGTTGATCTTTACAAACTGCTCGGCAAACTGGGCGGGCCGAATCAAATTATCCACAACAGCGAATTCTTCCTGTATTCCGACAGCGATATCGAAGCCGTCGAGGCCTGTCTGGAAGAATACGAAAGCGACCCGTCTCTCCCCCAACCCACTGCATGGATCCGCGGTCTGAGTGAAGATTCTCTTTACCTGAAACTCATGCAGCATATGGGGATCAAGGAGACAGGATTGTTAAGTTCTTGCTCCGATTACCACATTTTTCTGAAACTGCACAAAAACTGGAAAACCGCCGCAGAAGAATATCTCAGCATGGCGAAACAGGCAGCCGAGCGGGACATCCGGGTTCGTTTTCATCTGGAAGATATTACGCGCTCGAATATAGACGGTTTTGTTCTGCCGTTCTGCGAGCAGATTGCTACATTCGCCCAGGAACTGCCCGAGGAGCTCAAACCGAAGGTGCGGCTCTGTGATACCATGGGGTTTGGTCTCCCCTACCCCGGTGTTGAGCTCCCGAGAAGCATCCCCAAGCTTTGCTACAAAATTCAGCAGGCGGGAATCCCGGCCGAAAGGATGGAATGGCATGGGCACAACGATTTCCACCACGTCATTGCGAACGCAGTGGCCGGCTGGCTGTACGGGTGCGACATTTTAAACGGTACGCTGCTCGGTTTCGGCGAGCGAACCGGGAATCCCCCGATCGAAGGTGCAATCATAATGTACCGGGCGCTGAAAGGCCCTAACGGAACCAATACGGAAGCGATCACCGAGATTGCCGAGTACTTCCGATCAATGGGAGTTCAAATCCCGCCCAATTATCCGCTCGTCGGGGACGACTCCAACCGAACCAGAGCCGGTATACACGGCGGCGGTCTGATGATGGACGAACGGATTTACCAGATTTTCGATACCACGCGTCTGCTTGGACGACCACCATCCATCGCCATCACGGACAAGTCCGGTCTCGGAGGTATCGCCTACTGGGTGCAGTGTTATCTGGCCCAGGACGTGGCCGAGAGAACGGAAATTACGGTCAAGAAGACGCGGCTCATCCAGATCGCCAAGTGGGTCGATTACCAGTACGACGAGAAAGGCCGCACGACGGCCATTTCGGAACCCGAGATGGTGGGGCAGCTTCTGCTTCACCTCCCTGAAGCCAGCGTCCCGGCCTACATCAACAAACGATTCAACCTGAGCGGAGAGGCCAGCGTTAGTGCTGACGACTGCGGGCCGGTGATCGCCTGGATCAAGGACGAGAAGAAACGCCGGCGGGAGGAATTCCGCGATCAGGGCCGCAAGCGTGAACCGCTACCGGGCATCGAAACCGACACCCTTGACAATCTCGTACACCAACATCTGCCCCATCTTTTCGAGTAATTCCGTGCGGACCCGGTCTTTCCAGTTGTAAACCCGTATCCATGCGGGTAGAGTGTATCCCTGTTAGCGAGAACTGTGTTTCTGCTGATTTCGCTTTTTATCTTGCTTTAACTTACATCGTGGAGGGTAGCAATGGACGATTCGCAGGAAAACATGCCCGAAGAAGACCTGCCTGAAGAAGATGAAGTCGGAAAAGATCAGCCCGCTCCGCCAGCCCCAGATGCGGAGGAAGAAAAAGACAGCGAAGCGGAACCGGGAGAGACGCCGGACGCGGGAGAACCGGCAGAAGTTGCAGAGACGGAAGAACCCGCTGCCATAGCAGCATCCGACGACGATCGCACTATGGGAATGCTGTGCCATCTCCTCGGCATTTTCACCGGGTTCCTTGGCCCGCTCATTATCTGGCTTGTCAAGAAGGATGATTCAGACTTTGTCGATGATCAGGGCAAAGAAGCGCTGAACTTCCAGCTCACTCTGCTGATCGCGTACATAATCTCTTTCGGCCCCTTGAATCTTCTTTTTTGCATCGGTTCGATCATCGGCATGGTCATTTGGATTGTAGCACTCATTTTTTCAATAATGGCTACTGTCCGCGCCAAAAACGGTGAGCTCTACCGCTATCCGATTAACATTCGCATGATTAAGTAGGATATCGCACCGCATTAAAAAAACCGATTGGAGCGCCGCAGCAAAAGTTCCCTGTGGCGCTCTTTGTTTTTTAAATCCTCACTTAAGCGCCGGACCACGGCTCAGCTTTTTTCTTTCAGCCCCTCAATTCTGTCCCTCAACTCAGCCGCCATTTCAAAGTCCAGCCGGTCGGCTGCCTTTTCCATTTCCGCCTGAAGTTCGTCAATTCTGTTTGCCGTCACATAATCCTCTTCCTTTTCAGCCGCCACAGGCGTCTCCACGCGTCTTTGCCAGGCCGCAACTTCGTAACCGATTCCTTTGCCAATTTCTTTATGAATAGTTTCCGGTTCAATATCGTTTTCCCGGTTATGCTCGATCTGTATCTCACGGCGCCTTTCGGTTTCCTCGATTGCGCGTTTCATAGAATCAGTCACTTCATCCGCGTACAGGATAACCCGCGCGTTCACGTTGCGGGCACAGCGCCCTATCGTTTGCACCAATGACGTCTCCGATCGCAGAAAACCTTCCCGGTCCGCATCAAGTATCGCAACCAGAGACACCTCCGGCAAATCAAGTCCCTCCCGCAGCAGGTTCACTCCCACAACAACGTCGTATTTGCCGCGTCTGAGGTCGTTCAGAATCTTCACCCTTTCCAGCGTCTCAACCTCACTGTGAAGGTACGAACAGCGAATGTTTTCATTCTGAAGAAATTCCGACAGATCTTCGGCAAGACGTTTTGTAAGTGTCGTAACGAGTGTGCGCTCATCCTTTTCCGCCTGCTCCCGAATTCGCTGGATGACGTCCTGCACCTGTCCACGCGCTGATACCACCTCAATCTCCGGGTCGACCAGACCGGTTGGGCGAATTATCTGTTCGACAACTTCCCCGCCGCTCTTCTCGATCTCATATTCTTCAGGCGTAGCGGAAACAAAAAGTACCCGATTTAACATTTCCTCCCACTCTTCGAACTTAAGAGGTCGGTTATCGAGAGCCGAGGGCAGGCGGAAACCGTGGTCGACAAGCGTTTGTTTGCGTGAGCGGTCGCCGTGGTACATCGCATGAACCTGAGGCACGGTTTGATGTGACTCATCAACGATACAAAGATAATCGTCCGGGAAGTAATCGAGCAGACAAGCCGGACGTTCCCCCGGTTCCCGACCGCTCAGGTGGCGCGCATAGTTCTCGACCCCCGGACAGAATCCCACTTCGGATATCAGTTCCATATCATATCGGGTTCTGGCTTCGAGCCGCTGAGCTTCAGCTGCTTTGCCTTGCTCTCGCAGCTCTTCGAGCCGTTTTTCGAGTTCTTTCTCAATACTTTGCAAAACTCCTTCAAGCCGGTCAGGTGGCGTCACAAAATGGTTCGCAGGATACAGTGTTACCTCACTTGTCCGCTCAAGCTGGCGTCCACTCAGAGGGTCAATCAGCGCTATACGGTCGACGCAATCCCCGAAAAAATCAACGCGGAAAGCAATTTCATCATAGGCCGGATAGATTTCCACAATGTCGCCACGCGCTCTGAATGTGCCACGTTTCAGTTCGGTATCGCTGCGTTTATACTGCAGTTCCACCAATTCTTCGAGCAAAGCATCCCGTTCTCTCTCTTCGTTCACAACCACGCGCAGGTACATCTGCCGATAATCCTCGGGCGAACCGATACCGTAGATACACGAGACACTGGCTACAATGACAACGTCGCGCCGTTCCATAAGACGTGTGGTAGCCGCCAGGCGCAGGCGGTCGATATCCTGATTAATTGAAGAATCTTTGGCGATGTAGAGATCCCGGCTCGGCACGTAAGCTTCGGGCTGGTAATAATCATAATAACTCACGAAATACCCAACCGCATTTTCAGGGAAAAACTGCTTGAACTCGCTATAGAGCTGAGCCGCCAGCGTTTTGTTATGGCTCATTACCAGAGTTGGCAAACCCAGATTCTGTATGACATGGGCCATGGTGAACGTCTTCCCCGTACCTGTCGCGCCCAGCAGTGTCTCATACTTGCTGTCTGCCTGAAAATGTTCGGTCAACTCACGTATGGCTTCCGGCTGATCCCCGGCAGGCTCGAAATCGGCATGGAGATTGAAGTTTGCCATTGATACGTCCCGCCAACCTACTTTGAACGAGAATTATCCTTTACATCGGGCGGGACACACATCACATGCGGCCGCAGCTTCTCGATCGTTTTGGGCCCAACGCCCCGTATTTTCTCAAGATCATCTATGTGCTCAAAAGGTGCTTGTCCTCGCCGATATCGGACAATTTCCTTCGCTGTTACTTTTCCGATCCCTGGCAAAAGTTGCAACTCATATGCTTTTGCATTGTTCAAATCCAATCTTTCAGGATAGCCCAAACGTTCGGGGACGTTTACCACTTCGAACCCTCCGCCCCGGCGCATTGCCCGCACAGTTTGGGTTATGCTCAAGCCTGCAATCGCCAGGGCTGCGGCTATTACAAGCACACGCAATTCACGACCCGAAAGCTGGAACCATCTACTTTGCCACTTCATTTTCTTTGGATGAATGATTTTCGCTTCGCGCTTTTGATTTCAGGGATCTCCGCAGAGATCGGGGAACAGTGCTACGAGGTGTTTTCTCTGCAATAATACCGCACCCCTCTTTCCGCTTAACGTAATACCCTCGGTATATCCAGTTTTTGTGGTGGTTGCAAAAAACACTCGGGAAGCTTGTTCTTGAATTCCGGAGAAGGATAAAACTGCAACCATCAAAAGAACCGTCATTTTCACACCGGAACAGCTCATCTAAGGATTTATCATCCACCCGAACTTGAACAGGTCCTCGGGAAGATTGGAGTGTCACAGTGTCCCCTTTGAGCTTTTGCAAATCCGTTTTTAGTTTTTCCAGGCTATCGAAACGCCTCGGATCGCCATAAGCCATAAGTCCGAGGGCGAGGATTCTCTCAATCTTGTTTCGACACTCACTTTCATCCGTTTCCAGTTCTGAGATGTACTTTGCCCATGCCCGCTCGAATCCCCGGATATTCGTCCCAAAAGCCTCGTGAAATGCTTCCCTGGGTTTTTCGCCTCGGCCGAGCTTTTTAAGATATTTCCAGACACGCGGCTGATAGCGCCCCCCTCTGGCGTGAATAAGAAAATGGACAACAGACCAGGCCTCGTTATACTGCAGCCTTGCCCTCTGCGGCGAATCCTCAATGGCTTTCCCCCAACTCAACGTATCGAGTTGAATAAGTTCCAGAAGAGGTATATGGGATTTTTTTTCCACAGCCGGTTGAATTATTCGCAAACGATAACCGGGAACACGACCAACATCGAAGCCTCGCCCGGTCCACTCAGCTTCCGCAAAGTATTCGGCGAAGCCTTCATTGATCCAGATCGGTGCGTCCCTGGTAATACACGAGTACATGAACTGGTGAAAACCTTCGTGGTAGAGTGTGCGCAGAACGCGCTCTTCGGAAAACTGCTCCTTATACGCCACAAGCAGTTGCATCGAAGGGATAAACGCTCCGCAAGATCCTTTAATCACAGGCATACGCCCCTCGTAATCCCTGCGGCTTTTATATACGTTGACCTGAAACCTTCCTTCTGCTTCAAGATCAAACCCCCGAAACCGGCGCCCGTACTCGGCATAAATCGCTTCCATACGTTGGGCCAGAAGCCGGGCAAAATCAGGTCCCACGTCTGTCAGAACTCTGTAATGGGGTGTCTTAAGTTTATAAAGCCGCGCCTCCACGCGGGAGACCGACAATATCCCCGTCAGCAGAAAAGCCGCGAAAATAATCGTCAACAAATTAATCCGGTCTGATCGCATTATTCCTTCTCAGCAGACTTCTTGAGACAACTACTGCCCCTTTTATTCAAGTTTTCTCAGTAATTCCTGAGGCAAAGTGGCTCGCACAATCGTTTCCACCTTCATCTGTAATTTGCCATTTTCCCCGCGTTGGTAGTACCCCCGGACGACAACTCCTTTATGGTGATTGCAAAAAAGCTCCGGAAGCCCCGTATTCTTGTTTTTCAACAATACGTAGCTGATTTTCGCTTTAGATCTATCGTAAGGGCATCGGAACAGGCCAGCTGCAGATTTCTTGTCCTCCGAACTCACCTTGCGTCCATAACCCGAGACAACTTTCCACTGTCGACGCGGATTCGAAAGTTCCCGGCGCAGGTGCTCCAGGCTTCGAAATCGCCTTGCACTCCCATAACATCCTAAAGCTATTGTACCCAACAATTCCATGTTGCTCCGGCATAGTTCCGTTGCACCAGGTTGCAGTTTCTTAACATATTGTATCCACTTGCGCTCAAGTCGCCGATAATCTACCCCAAAACTCGCTCGAAATGCTTTTTCAGCGTCCTTGTCCTGAGACAATTTTTTCAAATACGCAAACAGACGCTTGCGGTAACGGCCTCTCTCGGAATGCAGCAAAAAATGGACGACCGACCAGGCTTCGCAATATTGAAGGGAAGAAAGACTTTCACTGTTTCGCACATGCCCGAGCCACTGTTCGCTTTTGCGCTCAAATAATTTCTCAAAACTGATGTGTCTTTTCTCTTTGATGGCCCTTTTAACGACAAAAATGCGATTCCGGGGCACCAGGCCCGTCTCAAAACTGTCACCATCCCACGTTGCTTCAGAAAAATAAACTGCAAAACCCTCGTTAAGCCACAGTGGGACGTTCCGGGTTACACAGCTGAACAAAAATTGGTGAAATCCTTCATGATACAAAGTCCGAAATGCTTCCTCTTCCGTGTGGCCTTCCAGATACGCTCCAAGCCATTTCTGATCCGGCAAAAAAGCACCGGTTGAGCCGACGAGATCTTCAGGCACAGCGTGGTTGTAATCTTTCTCCTTGCTGTAAACCCTGACCTCGAAACGTTTATGTTCCTTCAAACCATAGTCGCGGAAACGACGTGCATATTCGCCGTAAATAGATTCCATGTGTTGCGCAACAAGGTGCGCAATGCGTTTCCCCGCGTCCGTTTTGATGGTGTAATGCCGCGTATTGAACGCGTAAGGTAAGTCTCGTGCAACGCCTTGCCCTGCGCCAATAACAAACAGTAACGCAACAAAACCGAGCACTGGAGTCCATTTATGTTTCGTACTTATATGCATCGGCAAAGTTCTCAGTTTGGCATATAGTGGATAAGAAACTCTCAAATACGCTCGTTAGAGTGTACATTACATATCTATTTTACGGTCCTTTACACAACCGTTCAACACATCAGTCTTCTTCTGAGATCTTAACTAAATGCTTGAAATTTGCGATCTTGTGCAAGGGAAGCTAAACTTAGATGAAGGAAACACACAAAATGAGCGCTTATTCGATCAAAATAGTGCCCCTCGTTTCTGCCTGCATCCTTTGCATCCTTCAAGCTCCTGGGCCTGCGGCAGAGCCACAGGATAAGCGCCAACGTTTCTTTACCGATGTTTATAATGTTATCGAAAAAGAATCCGGCCCCCACGAAAAAGCCACCTGCCTGATCCGACTCGCCATCGAATATAAAAAAGCTGGCTATTCCGAAACCGCTTCCGATCTCATCACAAAAGCGCTCAGTGCCTACCGTGATGACCCCTGGGCCGCATCTCATCTCAAGCGCCTTGCCAGCCAACTACTCAAGGCAAAAATGTTCGCCCAGGCGGAAAGGGTTATCGAGTCTATTACGGATCATTCTTCGAAAGCTTCCGCTCTGGCCGAACTTGCAAAGTTCCATGCTCTGGCCGGCCACCACACCGACTCGATTAAGATTATCGCCCGCACTTTCAATGAATGGGAAGACACGGAAGGCTATCACAAACGGCGCAACACGCTAAGTGAAATCAGGAGAGCTCTCCGGCAACTCGGCAAATCCTCTGAAACACGGGATATCTTTCTCCGCCTGATCGATGCGAGTTCAAAACTCGACAAAAGCAGGTCGGGAACAATCCTCAGTGACATTGGCCAAACAGCTTTCCGAAGCGGTTTCCCGGAGTTGGCCGAACGCGCCCTTTCTTACATAAGCGATCAGCAGCAACGCACGCGCGCTTTTATCAACATAGCACAGACCGCTGCTGACTCAGGCCAGAGGGAACGCGCTCGTCAACAACTTCAGCTGGCCATGGAAAACGCGACCAAATGTGGTTCTACGCAGACAACGGTCTTCCTCCTCACTTCTGTGGCGCAGAAAGCTTCCGATATCGGTTTTCGCGCCCTCGCCGAAAAAGCCGCCAGAAAAGCCAGTAAGGCCGCCGAAAAGGCGCAAGGTTCGCGACTTGAAAGTTACACTGGATTTGCGCGCGCAAAAGCATGGTTAAGCGCTGGCAGGCCTGATGTTGCACTTGAAGAGACGAACAAAATGACGGAAAGCAGTTTCAAAAACATTGCCCTTAATCGTATCGCCGCATATTACGCCGAAAAAGGCCAGCATGAAAAAGCGCTTGCGCTGATTGAAAAGTTCTCGTCCGACAATAAAAACGCCTTTGCCCTCAATACGATATGTGAGGGCCTTGCAAAAATAGGAGAGTATGAAAGGGCGAAAGCGCTTTTGAAACGCATTGACAACCCGCAAACCCAGCAACAAACGGCTATCCAGGCAGCTAAACAGGCGATTGCACGCAGTGATGTCGAAGATGCCATCAGTTTCAGCGGCGTTTTCAAAAAACGCCAGGACCGTGATAGGGCACTCGCAGCGACGCTAACTGACGCGCTGGAAAATCTTTCACCCCAGAACGTCAAAGCGCTGTCCCGAATAGAAAAACTCGCCGATTCGATAAAGGCTAAAAGCCGACGCAACAAAGTTTTTCTTGCACTTGCCGAAAACTATCTTAAAAACGGAATGGGACAAAAAGCCGAGCAACTCGCTATTTCGCTCGCTCACGCTGAGTTCGACACACTCCCTGACTATGTTAACGCCGGCAAAATACTGGCAAGAGTCGGCAGAAGAGAGGCCGCTCGCAAAAAATTCCACCTGGCGCTGAGAAAAGCCCGCGGAATTGGATGTGGTACCTGTCGCTCCAAGAACCTTGCCAACATATACGAGGCTATGGTTGAATCCGAAATGGGCCAGGAAGCATACACTCAGTTTCAGGACCTCGCCAGTGCGTCTCAACTCATTCACTCTTATCTGCGGAGTGCTGAGAAAGCACTTAAAAATGGAGAGATGGAAAGAGGACGGGAAATTGCCCTTAAAGCGCTACGCTCATGTGTTGACCTACCCGACACCCAACAGATTGTTGAAACTGTCCTGCAAATCGGTGAGGTGTACGAAAACCATGATCTCTCGTGGTCGGGCTCCGAGTCCAAGGCCATAAAAAAGCTGGAACAAACGATTAAAAGCCGTCAGGTTTACGAAGGAAGCCAGGTCGCACGCGAAGGCGTAGCATACCTGCTGTATTTTCATCAGCCCGGTTGCCCCGAGTGCAAAGATGTTTCGGAACTTTTGAAGAAAATGGAAGACCGGTTTGAGCTGAGGGTCAAAAAAATGGACCTCATGAAGCGTCATGCACTGGAATTGAACAAGGGACTCTGCGAGAAGCTGGACCTGCCCGGCCGGCAACACGGCATGGCACCCTCCATTTTCGCCTCGAACGGAGCACTGGTTGGCCGAAATATCACCACAGGCGCACTCACCCGGCTGATCCGCAAAGCAAGCGGCAAAGTGCCCCCCTGGAAATATGAATCCGCCCTCACCCTCCGGGGTAAAGCTGCCCTGCACGACAAATCAGTCCCCCTCTCTTTGGTGCTGATTGCGGGCTTGGGCGATGGGTTCAATCCGTGTGCTTTCGCCGTCATCGTCTTTTTCGCCACCTACATGGCTTTTGTAGGCCATTCCCGGCGCGAAATTGCCCTCGCAGGAATCGTCTACACCGCCGCCGTTTTCCTCACATATCTAACGATTGGGCTCGCTCTGCACCTGCTGGCCCGGCAAATCCAGGCACCTCCGATCACGCGAACGATCTTCCATATCGCAATGATCGTTTTGCTCACTCTGGCGGCGGGACTCAGTCTGAAGGACGGAATTCAGTGCAAGCGCGGGGAGACCGACAAGGTAACGCTCAAGCTCCCGGATAATATCAAGACAAAGATTCATCAACTCATGACCCACCGGGTGCGCGAAGGCTTAACCATAACCAGCGCACTGGTCCTGGGCGCACTGGTCGGTGTGCTCGAACTGCCCTGCACCGGCCAGACTTACATTACGATAATCTACAAACTTCCGGAGAGTTTTGGCACGGCGTTTTTAAAACTTCTCCTTTACAATCTTTGTTTCATCCTCCCGCTGGTAGGCGTCTTCTTATTCGTCCTCTTTGGAGCTACCAGTCAGCAGGTTTCCTCATTTTTCCAGAAACACCTGGCCAAAACCAAATTCGGCCTGGCCGGTGTTTTCCTCATGCTGGCCATCTATCTCGTCTGGACACTGCCCTAACCGGGGCCAGCCGTAACTTGAGCGAAAAGCTGCAGAACCAGCAGAGCCACATTCGACTCATTCTTCGTCACTATCGACCGGCCCTGCCCGCACAACCTTGACGATTGACCACGTTCCATTGATCGCAAACCCGCATTTTTCACGAACCTAAAGAGATAATTATTAGAAACGGCAGCCCAGAAAGACTTTGCACTATATTTCGCATCTGATCTCCGTACACAGTCTGTAATCCGAGTCTAAAAACAGCGGTTCGCCCTCCGGGAGCGCCGCTTGAGAAAAGCGGGGAAAACCCCCCAGAATGACGGCCAGCCACCAGCTATCCAGACCTTCCCCCTGCAATAGCTGGACGTAATCGCCGGTCACGACGCAGTGCCTTCCGCTCGACGGGCAAACTGAGCGAGGTCGATATTGGAAAGCAGCTTCAACCGTGCCGCTTTCAATTCTTCTCTCAACCACAGAACCGCGTCGCTGTATGGGCTTGTGGGAAGTTCTCGTTTTCGCTGGTCTGATGGTGGAGAGGCAGCCGCTACGATCTCAGCCACACTGATCATTTCCGGTCGCCGCATGAGCAGATATCCCCCCCCCGGCCCCTTTTCGCTTCGGACAAGTGCCCTCTCCTTGAGATTCAGCAGTATCTGGGCCAGAAACTTCTCGGGCGCACCTGTCCTCCGGGCAATATCGCTCGCTCGCACCGGCGAGTCCGGATTGTAATGCCGCGCCAGATCCATCGCCGCCACCAGTGCATATTCGGTTTTACTTCCAAAACTCTTCATCAGCACACTCCCTTGCTATCCCGTTTGATGCAAATGGGTTAAAAGAAAATGGGCCTCCTGTCAAATGAGTATCGGGGGTGCGTTTATCTCGGCCCCGGTTTCAACAGTTGACGAAAGAGGCATTTTGGTCTAAAAGATTAACTGTTGTTCAACATTTCAACATCCCGCTGACAGAGAGTCTGGCATGACCGGGAAAGAACGGACAGGTTTTCTACTGGCGATATTGGCGGCATTTTTATGGAGCCCGCATTTTTATGCCGTCCAACGTTTCGTAAAACCAGACACCAATCTGATGGTTTTTTATTTCCACGTGGTCTTCTGGGCAGCGCTCGGGAGTCTCGTGTTTCTCACCCTTGTTGGCCGCCTGGACGAAATATCGGTGTTCAAACGCAACGAATCTCGCTTTTTTCTACTGGCTTTGACGGGAGGCTACGGTTTCTGGTTGTTCCGCGCCATCGCGCTCAAAGAGGTCAGCGCGGCTGGCGCCGCCCACATACACATACTTTTCTATGCAGCCCCCCTGATTTTGGCGCTTTTTACTATACCAGATCCACGGGGAGCGGGTGCGAAAGAACTGGGGTCCCTCGCACTGGGTTTTGTTGGCTGCATTATGATTCTGGCTCCGAGTGGAACCGAAAGCCAGGAAAGTCTGCTCGCAGCCGGTCCTGGCACTTCTCTTATTGCCGTTGCTGCCGCGCTTTGTTGGGGGATTTTCACTTTTGTTTCCCGCGGTCTTTTGCGCAGAGAAAAACCTCTCCCTGTCACCACAGTCGTTTGGAGCATGGGGGCGATATGCCTGCTTGTAACGTGTTTAAGCACCGGGAATAACCCGCTAGATATCACACGAAACGAATTGTGGATCAGTATGATCCTCGGAATCATCACTGCCGCTCTCTGTTTCATCACGTGGTTGAAAGCACTCTCGATCGCGGGACCCTGTTTCATCGCACCAGTCTGGTATATCGGCCTTGTGTTCGGTATTCTGTGGTCACGGTGGTTTGCTGGCACTTCCCCTGGCTGGTGGACAATTGGTGGTGCACTGCTGATACTGCTTGTATCTCGAAGTGGCAGTTCACAAACGCGTGGATCACCCGCTTCGTTGAGCGACCTGCTTCGCAGTTAAATCGACCTGATTCATTCTCCAGAGAAAACACCGTGAACATTATCGACATTCTTTTGCCAATTACTGCCTATCTCTACGGCTCCGTTCCTTTCGGTTTTCTCATGGCAAAATGGGTCAAAGGGGTTGATATTCGGGATGTAGGAAGTGGAAATATTGGGGCGACGAACGCCGCACGCGCTCTGGGGTTCAAATTTTTCCCGATCGTTTTTCTACTCGATTTCAGTAAAGGCCTTTTGCCTCCCCTCGCTGCCAGTTTACTGATTAGCTCACAAACCGAATTCAGTCCTCATCCTCTCGCGGCAGGTGCTGCAGTCGCTGCCATTCTCGGACATGTTTTTCCTATTTACTTGAAATTTAAGGGTGGTAAAGCTGTCGCAACCGGAACAGGAGCCTGCCTATTTCTTGCTCATTGGGCCGTTCTCATTGCAGCAGGGGTCTGGGCCGTCGTGTTCCTGATATGGCGGTACGTCTCACTGGCGTCCATTTGTGCCGCGATTGCTCTCGGAGTTTCCGTTTGGTTCGTTTTTCCGCATGCGCTTGAAGCGGGTATCTTTCGCTCGATTTTCTGTGGGGGAGCGGGGATATTTGTCATCATCCTCCACCACGGAAACATTCGGCGGCTAATTTCAGGAACCGAACACAAAATCGGCCACAAAAAACCAAAAACCGAAGAAAGTTAGAACTCCATCTTTCCGAGCTGGACGAGTGTCATCCGGATCAGGGAATTTTCTCCTGTGCCGGGGGATTGAGCAGTTGTTCGCGGTTCTCCGAGGAAACGCCAAGTTTTCCCAGAAAGGTAGATTCCAGAAATTCCCGCAACTGGTCCGGATCACTGTCCTGATCCAGAGGTATGTTTCCCCCTGCCACCATATCGTGGCCTCCCGCCCCGCCATAATCGCCTACCATTTCATTCAGCAGGTCCCCGGCGTTTGCATCAGTGTCGGTTGTCCGCAGGCACAACAGGAGGACATCCTCTTGTTCACCGGTACAAAAAACCCAGCGCGTGCCCGCCATAGAGTTCAGAATATCAGCCACCCGCGCGAGCTCATCGTCCGCATTCAACCTCGCCAGGTGGCAGATGGCCAGATCTTCGTATATTTGGGCGGTCCCCAACGCCGCCGCAAGGGTACTGAAAAACTGTCTTTCAACACGGGGGTGGCGCAGCCGTCCCATCAACACGTGGTTCACTTTCGGAAGCACTTTGATGTACGCCTCAAGATCCCGCTGGCTCACTTCGCGTCCGAGGTCTTCCGTCTCCGAAGCAATCCCATAGGCGACGGCGGTTGCAAGACGTGAATCGTAATCCAACCCCGCTTCTTCTACATACTCAAACGCAACAGTCACAAGCGCTCCATATTCTTCCCGAATATCCATGAACGGAACATTATCTGTTGCAGCCGGGTGATGATCGAAAACTCCGACAACTTTTGCATTGTCGGGCAAAGAATTATTGCTGAACGAAGGCTGTGTATCAACACATACGAAGTGGTCTTTCGGATCAATCTTATTGCCCTTAATGTGGGTCAAAGATACGTCCAGCAAATCAACCATCGCCAGGTTATCAGGACGCGCAATGTGGCCGCCATAAATCATTTCACCGCGCACATCGGCCGCCTTCCTGAGGATTTTTTCGAGGCACATCGCTGTTGCCATCGCATCGGGATCAGGTGCATCATGCATGAGCAACCACACATGATCGATATCGGCAAGTACGTCACGAAGTTCTTTAACTTTCGCTTTGGTTGTGAGTCGGCTGCTGGATGTCATTCGTGACAGCTTTCTTTGGAAGCGCACTTATACGAGGAGGAAATTGCTCTAATTTCTCTTCTATAAAAGTCCTATCTTCTACTGTGAGTTCCGATAATTGTTCCGTGATCAAACCCCGGATAATGCCAAACTGCTTTTATACAACGACAGGCAGATGGAATCCGCAGTGCGGACACCTATCACCCTCCAGCTTACTTTCAGTCTCCCCGAGCACGCCTCTCTGTATTACGCTGTGGCCACAATTGGGGCAAACCGTATCCCGGCCTTCGGGAAGAGCAATGTTTCCAGCGTAAACGTACTGCAGACCTTCTTCTCTTCCGATTTCTATCGCGCATCGAATCGTCTCGCGCGGGGTAGGATTGATGTCCTGTGCTTCAAAATCAGGATGGAACCGGGTTACATGCCAGGGCAAATCCTCGGATATCCCACTCAGAAACGACGCAATACTGGACAATTCATCGTCGGAGTCATTCAATCCCGGGACAACCAGAGTCGTCACTTCAACATGAATACCAGCCTTATACATATTCTTAATTGTTTCTAAAACTGGTTCCAACCTCGCCCCACACTTTTCTTTATAAAAATCATCCGAAAAACTCTTAAGATCGATGTTAGCAGCATCGATAAGCCCTTGCATTGTGTCAACCGCTTCCGGAGTCTGATAACCGTTTGTCACAAATACATTTTTTAGCCCATCCTTCTGGGCCAGACGCGCCGTGTCCAGGGCATATTCCATGAAAATGGTGGGCTCCGTGTAGGTGTAGCAGACGCTCTGGCACTTTTCGACCTTTGCTTTCTCCACAACATGCGATGGATCAGTATAAGCGATCTGATTGAGATCACCTATTCCATTGCTATGGGAAATACGCCAGTTCTGGCACCATGGACACCGGAAGTTACATCCCGGGGTTGCAATTGAGTACGACCGCGACCCGGGTTGAAAATGGTAGAGTGGCTTTTTCTCGATAAACTCAACACTCGAGGTCACAAGATGGCCGTAGACTAGGCTGTAAAGTGTACCTTGCCGGTTTTCCCGCACCCCACAAAAACCTCTATGGTCCTCCGATATGGTGCACCTGTGATTGCACAAAAAACAATCTACAACGTCACCGTCCTGGGACCAGAGAATGGCTTCTCTCAGATTCCGTTGCATGAAGAAAATTGGCTTTCTAACCTGCATCGCACGCAGGTTATATCAAACGCTGAGTATTGTTACGCAAGTATGAACACCGTTCCAAGAAATTCTTTACAGCGCACCAGCTATCCTCCAACTATTATTGCGTCCGCCGGGCATTCTTCCGCCGCTTCCTCCACAGCATCCTCGTATTCAGGAGGGACAGTATCCACAATCACCTCCGCGAATTCATCTCCCATCTCAAAAACGTCCGGACAGATCTCAACACAGCGTTCACAAGCAATGCAGTCTTCCGTAACTGTCACGTTCACAGTTCCTCTCCTTATTTGAGAAATGAGTATATCAATATCAATTTTGGCGACAGGAATAGCCCGCAACAATATCCCGTCAGCAAAACTCAGTTTAGGCCGCCGGAACTAAAAGTGTCAAACGAGGCGCCTGTCTCCGCGCCTCTAACTGTGCAATCACAATCTTCTACTTGCTTCAGGGACGGATCTCGCCCTCACCTTGAGAAAAAACGGACCGATATTCATTCCCTCTTTGACGCTCCTCTTTGTCGTTATTAAAATGAAAAGCATATCAGTGCACATGCCACTGGCATTCGATAAGGAGAAGCACCGATGGCCGCAGTTGAATGTCGCCTGGCCAAAATCGTTATGAGCGAAAGCCATGATCGGCAGGTCGTCGTCCTGGAAGAGAAAGAAGGGGCACGGCGCTTCCCGATTATTATCGGGTTTTTCGAGGTCTTTGCCATCCACCGTTTTGTGAACGGCGAACCCCCGCCCCGTCCCCTCACCCACGAATTGATCGGAAATATCCTTCAGGGTATAGATGTAACGGTTGACCGCATCATTGTAAATGACCTTCACGACATGACGTTTTACGCCCGCCTGATCCTCAAAAAAGACGGGCAGACATTTGATGTCGACAGTCGTCCCAGCGATGCAATTGCCCTGGCTGTGCAGATGGATGCGCCTATCTATGTGGAAGAAGATGTCATCGAAGAAGCCTCACAGGATTTCGAGTAGTCCCTATCTTTCCTCCCATTTTTTTATCACCCGCGGTTCTGCTCCCTCAAAGCATTGACCAATGCCATCATATCATCCGGCACAGGAGCTTCAAACTCTATCTCTTCTTCACGCGCCGGGTGGAATATCTTCAGACGCCGGGCATGGAGAGCCTGGCGGCTCAGAAGAGGCGATTCTGAGGGGTAATGCTCTTCGCCCGTAAGGTCGCTTAAATAAATATTCTCACGATACCCATACGCGCAATCGGAGACTATTGGATGTCCCACATGTTTCATATGGAGGCGTATCTGATGGGTGCGGCCCGAATGCGGCTTACATCTGACGATTGTAAAATCGCCGAGCCTCTGGACAACCTCATACAATGTCGTCGCTTTTTTGCCCCGGTCATAACGGATTGCCATGCGCGTCCGGTCGCGTAGATGCTGTCCGATCGGCGCATCGATTACATCGCTGTCCAGTTCGACCACACCTTCACAAATTGCGATGTATTCTTTTTGCGTCTCCCGATGCTCAAACTGTTTTGCAATATCTTGGTGAATGCTTTCGTCTTTGATCATCAGGATCACGCCTGTAGTATCTCTGTCGAGGCGGTGCACGATTCCGGGGCGCAGATCGCCGCCAAACTCACTGAGATTCTCGCAATGGTAAGCCACCGCATTCACCAATGTACCGGTTTGATGGCCGCGTGAAGGGTGTACGACCATATCCCATGGTTTGTTCACAACGATAATCCATTCATCTTCGTATATAATATCCAGATCCATCTCCTCTGGTTCGATCACCTCCCCGACTTTCATCGGCACTTCTGCTTCGATCGTGTCCCCTCTGTGCGGCGTATACGATGCTTTCACGGGCTCCCCATCGACCGTTATAAGCCCCTCATCAATTAATTTTTGAATAAATGTGCGCGAATATTCCGGGAATCTCGCCGCCAGAAAAGCATCGATCCGGTCTATATTGGGCGGGCGTTTCAACGTAAAATCGAATTTCTTTCTGACGATTCTTTCATCTTTCGTCATAATCGATCTGGCCGATCTTTCTGTGGCTCACGAATCCAAGGGGGTGACGTTACACCACGGCCGTCCCTCCCGAGAGCAAACGGTCATAGAATTCAAGTGTGCGGTCAGCCACCCGTCGAATATTAAATTTCTCGCCCACGGCCCGTCTCGCGCCTTCCCCGATCCTTCTCGCTTTCTCAGGTTGACTCGCCAATTCCTGCATCGCTGATGCGAGACTTTCAACGTTGTCCTTTGGGACAAGTCGTCCAGTGCGACCGTCTTCTATCATCTCACAAGCAGTCCCTGTGTTGAACGCAATGACAGGTCTTCCATTCGCCATTGCGTCGAGGATGCTAAAGCCGGATACATCTACCTGAGCGCTCTGGATCACAATATCAAGTGCGTCCAGCACCTCATCGTACGATGAAAAATCCCGTGCGAACGTCAGGCATTCTTCCAGATCTAACTCGCGACGCAATTTCCGCAGGTGTGGCAATTCCTCACCTTTGCCGGCAACCACAAAATGCCACCTTTGACCTTCTCCAACCGTTCGAGACGCTGCGCGAACAAAAAGTTCGTGTCCCCTCGCGTGTTCCACTGGGCCCACCGAACCAAGTACAACCGACCCACTGCTAAAAATAGGCCGCGTCTTTTCACCCGCAACGGCATCAATGTCAATCCCGTTTGGAATCACCACAATCTTGCTCTTTTCTACCCGACATTCGTTCACAAGTTCCTCGCGAACATCCTCGCTGGTAGCGATTATCCCTGAGACTTGCTCGGCAATCGACCGAAAAGCTCTGACCTTCCTCGGAGGAGCATGCATCGTCAAAACCACCGGCACATCAACCTGTTTTCCGAGTTGTTTCACGAGACGGGCCACCCGGACGGTCTGGGCATGGACAATCTGGGGATCGAATTTCCGGATTTCCTCCCCAAAACGCTCGCGTTCAGCACTGCGCATTCGTAATTTTCCAAGACGCTCGAACGTTTGGGAAGGAATCCCCTTGTCTTTTAGAACTTCGAACATAGCCCCTGGCCCACCGAACACCGCAACGGTCAGATTGCGCCTTTGCAGTTCATTGGCCAGATGAACGACGTACTCGTTTGTCCCCCGAGCTTCCATCTCGGGAGCCACAAACAGTAGTCTGTCCGGATCGCCAGATTCGCGCTTTGCCATCCTATTGCCCTGATTTATACCGATATCGCTGATTGTTAGAATCCAAATGCATCCAAACCGCCATCATATAGCTTTTATTATACGCCAAAGAAGCAATCCTCTCACATAAATGCCTTTCTCCTCTTTGTACGTAAACTTTCTTCTTTACTTCGAGCAGTTGAGATTGCAAACACAGCCAGATACAGTTCAGCTGCATATCATTGAAACGCGGCGACGGTCGGTTGGATTGTACCTCCCTGAAAAGTTATCATATACGTTATCGTATAATCACTATGTTCGGGCGACAATATCTGTGGTGTAATTATGGAACCGATGGACATCCAGGGTGTTATCTTTGATATGGACGGCACGCTTGTACAATCAAATCTTGATTTTCGCCATATCCGTGAGGAAGCAGAGGTCCCTGTTGATACGCCCATCCTTGAATATGTCGCAAGCGCAGATTTCAAAACACAACAAAAAGTTCTGCAGGTCCTCGAAAAACACGAAAAAAAAGCTGCATTGACCTGTGAACTTGTCCCCGAGGCCAAAGAAATATTGCATAAACTGAAATCCCGTGGTTACCCGCTGGGGCTACTGACGCGAAATTCTCGACATTCTGTAACTTGTGTAATTCAACGATTCGCTCTACAGTTTGACTGCTGGATTACCCGGGAGGACGCAGATCCTAAGCCTTCTCCTGAACCTGTCAGAAAAATCGCATCTATATTTAATCTCCGCACATCCCAGCTCCTTCTGATTGGAGACTACGTTTTCGATATCCAGGCCGGAAACGAAGCGGGTGCATTTACGGCGCTCTTGAAAAATCAACGCAATCGCGCTTTTGCTGAACAAGCCGACATCGTTCTGGAGACGCTGGGCGACTTGTTCGATTACCTGCCAGATCAATCCGTCGCTCCGGGAGAATTGCCATGATCTACAGTAAGAGGAAAGCCATTTTCGTGTGGCCGCTTTTGGCACTTCTTTTGTGCGCTCCTGCCTTCGGTGCAGCTGAAGATGAAAAGGCGGATACGCCTTTCGACGACCTCTCACCTGAACTGCAAAAAGTCCTCAAACAACTGGAACGCGCAAACAGTGATGTTAAATCACTTGTGGCTGATGTTAATTATAAACGTCAGATCCCGTTGCTCGACGAATCTGAGACATCCACGGGAAAACTTGAGTTTCTCAAACCGGATAAGATACATCTTAAACTCGGCAAACCTCGCAACGAAGAAATCTATTCTGACGGCAAGAATTGGTGGGTTACTGATCACGACGAAAAACAGACGGAAATTTACGATGCCGCCAGCAAAAACGCTGAATCACCGGAAGCTTCCTTTCTGACCTTCGGATATGGCGAAAGCCCCAGAAACCTTCTTGAGACCTATGTCATTTCGCTTAAAAACACAAAGCAGAGGGATAAAAGCACAAAAAAAGAAAATAATCTGAAAATCTACACCCTTCGGTTCGAGCCACGTGACAAAGATGCATCAACCCGGTTTGCAGCTATTGAGACGGAAATCCCCGGCGATTCCTGGTTGCCCCGAAACATTGTGCTGCACGAAAGCGATGGCGAAATTGTCCATCAGTTTCGGCTTCATAACAGACGAACAAATGTGAAGCTAAAAGACAAAACATTCTCATATAAACCACCAAAAGGCTATACGATTCTTAGACCCTAAGACGAATTCTGTCCTGGCATATGTGTGGGATAACGATTTATGTTTACCTCTTTTTATCAGAGTCAGTATGGGCCGATGCGGCTTCGAGGAACACGTTCGGGTGTAATCAGCCTCGAACTGCTCAAAGATACTGAACGGGAAATCGCTTCCGCGAAATCGACCGATCATGCCCATACTGCCCCGCTGAAAAAAGTGCGCCGTTTTCTGGATTCATATTTTGCAGGGTGCCCGGTCAAGATTCCCCTAAAATGGCTGGTTCCACAACCGCTGAACACTTTCGACACGCTCGTTTTGAGAAAACTTCAGGGTCTCCCATTCGGTGAGCTGACAACCTACAGCAAGTTGGCCGTGCGCTGCGGTTACCCCCGGGCTGGGCGTGCTGTCGGAAACGCACTTGCAAAAAATCGTTTGCCCGTTCTCATCCCATGCCATAGGGTTATTCGTTCAGATAGTAAGATCGGTGGCTTCAGGGCGGGAGCGAGGTGGAAAGAAAAGTTGCTGAGACACGAAGGGCATATTGTGGAAAAAAGAAATGTCGCCAGCAATCTGGTCAGCCTCTTACGGACCCAGGATAAATAAAACGGCTTATCCTTAAGATGTAGAGTGTATGATAAAGGTACTTGATGGAGTTCCGCCCACCGAGCTGCATTAGCAGGGAATGTCCGCATACATTTTAGAAAAAGGCAATTACACGTTACCTTCGCACTTGTAAAATTGATACAGCGGGCGCACAGTTATATCTCGGTTGTCGGATATAGTGCGCGATTCCTGAAGCCCCGACTTTTGGCCGAGAGTACCTGCGAACCATTGCTCAATGAATTGTTATCGCCTGGTTTGACGTCCCGGCTCCAAATTGTCTGATAACTTCTGGGTAGCGAACACCGTAAAAATCGGGAGATCCAAAATGAACGACAAAACAGTTTGTGTCTACGCCGGTAGTTTCGACCCCCCAACAAACGGGCATATGTTCATGATTGAAAAAGGGACACAGCTTTTTGACAGCTTAATTGTTTCGATCGGGATAAACCCTAACAAAAATTACACATTTTCAGTTGATGAAAGAGTTGAAATGCTGCGCGAGTGCACCGAGCAATATACGTCAGTCTCTATCGATCATTTCGAGAACCTATTTCTGGTTGATTACGCGGAATCGGTCGGCGCGGACTATATCTTGCGGGGTATTCGCAGTCAGCAGGATTATGAATTTGAACGCGCCATGCGCAATATTAACGAAGATATAAACTCAAGCATCACTACTATATTCATGATGCCACCCCGCGAAATCTGCGAGGTCAGCAGCAGCTTTGTCAAAGGGTTAATGGGCCCTGAAGGCTGGGAGGATATCGTTCGTCCGTACGTCCCGGATGCGGTTTATAAACAGCTTCTGAAAACACCTGTCCGCTGGCATAAACAGACGGGTGGCCCCGAGACAGCCAGTGATTGAACGAACGACCGGCAAAAGCAGGTGCCTCTCAGACGAGTTCCTCATTCGCCTGTCAGTTCGGGAAGCATCTCATTATTAATCTCTTCAATCAACTTCAGATTTTCATCGGGATTGGCCGTCTGCAGGATTTTCTCCGCCAACTCTCTTGCTCTCTCATAGGTAATTGATCTTACCACTTTTTTGATTTCTGTGAGAATTTGGGGCGGAGCCACACTGAGGCTATTCAACCCAAACCCAATAAGAAGAACCGTATAGACAACCACACTGGCCATTTCGCCGCACAGCCCGACAGGAATATCCTCAGCTTCCGCCGCTTTCACAGTATTTTTTATCAACCGAAGGACAGCGGGATGTTCCGGGCGATAGAGGTGTGCCACATGTTCATTTGCCCGGTCGACAGCCAGAGTGTACTGAATCAGATCATTTGTGCCGATGCTGAAGAAGTCGCAGTGAGGCGCAAGTATATCGGCGTTGATAGCTGCGCTGGGTACTTCTATCATAATGCCCACTTCCATATCGCGATCGTATTCTTCACCTTTTTCCTCAAACTCTTCACGAACCTCTCCAAGCATTCTTTTAGCCTGCTGTAATTCTTGGAGTCCGCCCACAAGTGGAAACATAACTTTCACATTCCCCAACGCGCTTGCTTTTAAAATCGCACGGAGCTGGGTTTCGAGCAGTTCAGGGTGACTCAGGCAATATCGCAGCGAGCGCAGGCCCAAAAACGGATTTGGTTCCTCGGCAAGGCCCAGCTCACCATCGAACTTATCCGCCCCAAGATCGAGCGTCCTGATAATGAGGGGGCGGTCACCAAGGTGCCGAATGGCTTCGACATAAGCTTCAAAATGCTCATGCACCGACGGCGGTCCTTCACGCGCAAGATACAGGAATTCCGTTCGATAAAGTCCGATCCCCTCAGCACCATATTCGACGGCTCTTTCTATTTCTTTCGGTGATTCAATATTGGCCATCAGCGTAATTCTGTGGTTATCGGGTGTTTCAGCCGGAAGGTCTTTGAATTCCTGCAGCAAAACTCTCCCGGATTGTTCTTCTTCATCCCGCCGTTCTTCATACCGTTCGAGGGTTTCATCGTCCGGTTCAACAATGATGATCCCACGCCCCCCATCAACGATGACAAGATCACCTCCGCCCACCTCATTGGTAATTGATTCCAGACCAACAACTGCCGGAAGCCCTAGGGCTGATGCAATAATAGCAGTATGGCTCGTCGGGCCCCCTCCATCGGTCGCAAACGCCTTGACCCGCCCGGTGTCGAGCGTTGCGATCTGGCTCGGCCGCAGGTCGTGTGCAACAAGAATGACTTCTTGTTGGAGCGACGAAAGCTCTTCCTTTTTTTGCCCTAATAATTGACGCAATAACCGACGTTCAATATCGTCCAGATCCGCCACTCGTGGAGCAAGAAATGAGTCGTTCTCAAACAGCTTCCGCCAATGTCGCATAGTTCTTGCGACGGCAAACTCTGCGGTATAGTGTTTCTCATCAATCATCTCGAAAAACTCCTCGCGGAATGCTTCATCCCCGAGCATTCCGGCGTGCGCCACAAAAATCTCGGCGATTTTGGCACCTGCTTTCGATCCCACCTCGCCGGCCAAGTTATGTAGCTCTTCCAGAGCTTCGTCAAAGGCTTTTTCCAGGCGTTTAACTTCGCCGTCTGTCTCGTCAGGCGAAATAAAATGCTCCGGGATACGGACCCCTTCCGCTTCGAGCAAGAAAACCTGTCCTATGCTGATACCCGGAGAAACCGGGAGTCCCTGCCGTATGTCCATCCTTTAACCCCCCTTTTGGTTCGCTTCAGCCCCCATGGCTTCTTCGATATAGAACCGATATTTCACCAACTTCTCCAGTATCTTGTTCGCCTTATTGGCATCGGGCCCTTCCACATCAAAACCGACATCGCTGGTGGGCTCGATCCCAACCTCGTTGAGATCCGTAACATCTTCGCAATCGTATTTGTCGCCTTCAAAAACGACATGCACTTCCGAATCAAAACAAGAAACCAGCTTCATTAAGCGGTCGATATGACGATTAGAATCTTCAGGGGGATCAAGAGTATCCTCGACAAAAAAGTCTTCTTCCACCACAAAGCTGAGAACTTCCAACGCCTGGCGCGCGTCGTCTCCCCGAGCTCTAATTTTGATTGCGGAGCCACACCGTCCCCCTAAACCCATCAAACCCATCACGCTTTTACCGGAAGCATTTTTACCTTCGATTTCCACTTCTATATCGCTGTCAAACACCTGCGCCAGTTCAGCAAACCGCTGAACAGGCCTCACGTGGAATCCGAGTGGGTTTTCGATTACAAGTTCTCTGCTGTATTCTTCTTGCTGCATCGTTGTCCCGTACCGAAAGGGGCATCCGCGTTTTAATTGATCCCAGCTGATGCGACACCGCACCTCGGGCAAGCCTATAGGCTCATTTCCTCCACTAAGTCAACCACTTCTTTGGCGGTATCAGCCTGCGCCAGAAACCGACGGAAGTCGCCTTTTTGCGTTAAGTTGCTGATTTCTTTCAAAACTTCGATGTACCTGTCAGCGTCTTCCTGAGGGCCGACCACAAGGAATATCGCGTGGACTGGCAACCCATCTAATGAATGAAAATCCACTCCCTCTTCGCTCAGCCCCACACCCACCAGAGTTTTGTCAAATCCTTCGACTCGAGCATGCGGAACAGCAATTTGGCGTCCTACCGCCGTTGTACCGAGAGACTCGCGTTTGATAATTGCCCGCAAAACAGGCTCGACTTGATCTTTTTTCAATTTTTCGGTCTCCGCCAGCTGAATGAGCATCTCGCGGACCGAATCGTCGCGTTCACGGGATTGCAAGCAAATAGCAACCTGTTCTTCAGAAATCAAATCTGGGAGCTCCATTGATGCCTCAAAACCAAAAACCAGAACCGAATTCAGACACACGCTTCTATTCGACAGTGAATCGATCAAACTAATCTCGTAGCGCACGGCTTCGTCAAACACTTCAGGGGGCCATGTTATGTATTTAGCGACTTCTTTTTTCAATCAATTTATCGTGAAGGCGGGAAATTCTCCGTTCAAGTTTCGCAAAAGCCTTGTCTATCGACTCATACATATTGTGGCTACGAGCGTTGGTCACAAGAATATTCCTGTGGCACTTCGCGATCACTTCCACCTGCTCGCCACCGGAATCATTTTCCAGCGTAACCGTGACCGCCAGTATCTGGTCGTCCAGTCGTGGCAATCTGTCGACACGGTCCCGCACATGTTTTTCCATTGCATCCGTAACGTCAACGTGTCGTCCGCTGATAGTAACATCCACTTGCCGAGACCTCACTTTCCTGCTGGTGCGTCAGATGAGAAAATGCCGGTCAGCTGTTCTTTTGGAAACAGGCCGACTTACTCTTCACTTCCTTTGCCCGCAACGGAAACGTCCTCTTCCGCCCCAAAATTTTGTTCCTCGACAACATCCAGATCCTCTTCTGGAATCTGGACACCGGACACTCCCGTCCGATCCCGGTTCTTCTCCCAGGGGCGTTGCCGGGCCGAGGCCACCATTCCGGCCGTCATCGAAAACCGAAACGCTTCTTCAACTGTCATGTCAAGTTCCGTCACCTCATCTTGCGGAGTCAGTATTATAAACCCGGTCAGGGGCGTCGGCGACGTTGGGATGAACACCGCCACCAGACTCTGCCCCGCAACTTTTTCGACGTCTTTCAATCCTTCGCCGGTCAGGAAACCAATTGTGTATAGCCCACGCCGCGGGTATTGCACCGCCACCACATGACGGAATCCCACACGCTGATGCGAACCAAACAACAAATCGGCCACCTGGCGCGCATACGGATATATAGCCTTGATAACCGGAAACCGCTCGAAAAAACTATCCACACCACGCAAAATGCGGTACCCGATATATCCCCGCAAAAAGAGACCAATTACGTACACAATCACCAGAGCCCCGACGAAACCTACAAGAGTGCCAACAAACGCCGGAAAATGCTGGCGGGCATGCTTCTTACGGCTTTCCAGATCATCAACTGTTTCCGCATCGGCCTGGGGGAAAACGAATTCAAACAGACCTTCATTTCTCACCACAGCCGTGCGGAGAACACCATTAACCTTCTGGCCGATAGTCCGATCCAACTGTCCATACAACCACGTCAATAAAAAAATCGTGATCAGAATGGGAAACAGCGCCGCCAGACCAGTTAAAATTGTCGACTTGAAGCTGCTTGTGAGTTTTTTTGCAGGCATCGATCTGATTCTACACACCGCTTACCCAAAAAGCACTTGCGGCACAAGGTCGCTCTCGCAAATGTTGTATTCTATCGGCCCCGACTTGTAACGTCAAGCATTACCCATGTTTTGTGGGTCGATTGTGCCTTCTAGCCCGGATTTTACGGATAACTGGACGCCCTTTTTGTCAAGTCAGGGCAGAATCTTTATTGGACACCGTTCACAACCCTTCTCAGCCAAGAATCCGAGCTTAAAAAACGGCCCATAAATCTGACAACTTAAAATCAGTGATCAGCAACGAGGCAAACGCCACGTTGAGAAACGATTGGCTTTAACTGCTTTTTCACAAGGAAGATGCAGGTTAGCCCGCCAACAAACGGGGTCTTACACCCTTAATTCGCCCCTGCTCACTCATCGATTCCTTCATCACTGTCCAGAATCCCCCCATCCTCGACAATTGTGTAAATAACCGGGATAACAACCAGCGAAAGTGTAGCCGCCGCAAAAAGCCCTCCAATCTGCACGACCCCGAGCGGACGAATAATCTCACCGGCGAATCCCAAACCCAAAGATAACGGTATCATCGCCGCGATCGTCGTCATGTTCGCCATAACGATCAACCGGAAACGAACCTGACAAGCTTCTTTGATCCTTCCCAGTACTGATTCCCCCTCACGCTCCTCCCCCGTTGCATAATCGAGAATAATAATGGCGTTATTCACCACCATCCCAACCAGCATTATCATTGCCATCAGCGAAAAAACGTTTAACGCCACGTCCCCGATCAGCAGAGCCAACGTCACACCAATCAACGAAATGGGAATCGCCAGAATTATAATAACTGCAAGTCCAAAAGATTCTATGATCCCAGCCACGCACAAAAATGTCAGCACTGCCGCCGTCCCCATTGCCTTGAAAAGTTCCGGGAAATTCTTGTTCATCAGCTCCACTTCTCCACCGTAACTAATCTCCACATCCTCAGGTATGGCTATCTCATTTGCTATAGTATCCTGAACGTCTTTCTTCACAGCTTTCAATTTCCGCTCGCCCGTCAACTCCGCGCTCACCGTAATCATCCGCCGGCGATCCTTGCGAGTAATCACTGTGGGACCAGACTCGAATTCTATTTCGACAATTTGTGACAGCGGAATCATTTCACCTGTTGCAAGGGATTTCACGAACATTTGCTCAACATCTTCAGCCCATTTCCGATACCTCTCGTCCAATTTCAAGCGCATATCATAATCTTCATCACGGTCGCGGAATTGCGAGACCTCGCGCCCCTCCACATATGTCCGCAATGCCATCGCGATTTGTGCCACCGTGAGTTGATATCTTCCAGCAACCCGACGTCGTGGTATGAAACGAATTTCCGGTTGCCCTGTCCGATAAGACTGGTCTACATCGGAGGTTCCACCGATCCGAGCAACTATATCTTTTATGCGAGCTGTCAATTCTCGCAGTTCATCCAGATCATCACCCCGAATCTCGACCTGCAGCGGTCTTCCACCAGGCCCCGCTCCACCGGCCGCACTCACAGTCGTTTTCGCCGAATGTACTTCCGCAAGAACCGGACGCACACTGCTCAGTAGTTCACGCATCTGTTCCGGTCTTTCGGCCTTATCAATAACAGAAACACCCACCTCCGCCAGATTTGCCCCTTGAGAACTGCTGCCAAGAAAACCCGATATGTTTCCAATCCGCGAATAATGATGGCGGATATAACCTGCCGGCAAACTCTGTTCGATCTTTCGTTCCACTTCTTTAACTCGATCCGTGGTAAAATCCAGCGAACTCCCCGTTTTCGTCTCGACTAAAACTGAAAAGCGACCTTCATCAGAAGGCGGGAAAAATTCTCGTCCCACAATGAAATAAAGGACCAAAGAACCCGTCACGAATAAAAGAAACGTCAGCGCAATAGTCGTCTTACGCCATTGCAAACACCAATCGACCATCTCACCGTAACGGCGTCTGAACCAATCGAAACTCTTTGTCCAGAGCGTCTGCGGCAAGCCGAACAGCACCGCGAGACAGCCGAAGAGTCCCCCATGATCAGGACCTTCCTCGGATTCGTTGCGGAGCAAGGCGGCGCACATCATCGGGGTTAACGTAAACGAAACAAACAAAGAAACGGTTGTCACAAACACAATGGTAAGACCAAATTCACGAAAAAATCGTCCGATCAGTTCCCCCATAAATGCTATCGGAAGGAAAACAACGAGATTTGTTGCTGTCGAGCTGATAATAGCCAGCGAAATATCCTGTGTCCCCCTGACGGCCGCCTCCCCGGGTTCAAAACCCTGTTCCAGAAAACGGTGGGAGTTTTCCAAAACCAGAATGGCATTATTGACCACTATACCCATCGAAAGAGCCAGTGCGGTCAGCGTCAGAATATTAATGCTGATCCCCGAAAAATTCAGAAACGTAAATGTTATAACGAGGGCTGCTGGCATCACAACAACTGCAATAATTGTGGCCCGCCCCGATCCAAGAAACAGAAAAAGCACAATGGAGGTCAGCAATATACCCAAAACTATATTTGTCCTTACGTTCGACAGAGCCCCTCGCACATAATCGGCCGTGTCATCCACAAGCGTAAGACTCGCGCCTTCCGGGAAAACCTCCTGGAGGGTCTCCATCTCAGCCCGCACACCTTCTGAAACAAGAACATCGTTTGCATCGCTTTGCTTCAGGATGCTCAAAATTACGGCGTTTTCCCCGTCGGATCGGGACCGCGTTCGTTCCTCTTCGTACGTATCTTCAACCCGAGCAATGTGGCGTAGTTCAAGCGTCCCGACAGCTGTTTTTCGCACCGGCACATGCCGAATCTCCTCCACGTTCTCAAATCGCCCAAGAGTTCGCACAGTATATTCGGTCCGCGGTTGTGTAATACGGCCAGCCGGCAACTCAAGGTTCGCCTTCCGGACGGCTATTGCCACTTCATCCGTCGAGACGCCATGTTTGCGCATTTTAGCCGGATCAAGCAAAATGTGGATTTCCCGGCGGCGCCCCCCTGTAATCTCCACATCGGCCACGCCGGTCACCTGCGATAATCGGTCAGCCGCAATTTCATCGGCGATTCTAAAAAGCTTTTCTGTATTCAGCGCCCCCTTAAGAGCAAGAGTCACAACCGGTGTTTGCGCTATGTCGAACTTTCCGACCACTGGATCTTCCGCATCTTCGGGAAGCAAACTTCTAATTTTCCCCACCTCATCATCGACGTCAGCCTTTTTTACATCAATGTCCGCCTCCAATTCGAACTGGATCATCACCAGCGATAATCCCTGTTGCGAATACGACCGGATCTCATCTACTCCTGAAATAGAACTGACGGCATCCTCAATACGCTTCGTTATCTCTGTTTCCACTTCCTGAGGGCTGCCGCCCGGGAAAACCGTCGTCACCGTCGCCATCGGAAAATCGACATCCGGAAATCGACGCACCTGTATCGAAAAGTAAGAAAACCCCCCCAGAATGATGGCGATCAGGAGAACCACGGTGGTGAGAACGCGACGGCGGACCGCCACTTTGATGACATTCACCTCAGTCATCCCCCTGTTTATTCGGATCGTTGCGTTTAACAACCCGCGCTTTCATCCCATCTTTGAGATCATACCGGGGGGTAGACACAATGAGATCTTCTGGATCAAGCTCCGAGTCCCTTAACTCCGTGTAGCCCCCGCTACGCAACCCGGTGCGCACCCTGTGTATCTCCGCCCGCCAGAACTGCTTCTGCCCGGTCTCGCCACCACCTATCTGTTCGACCGGACTGAGAAGAAACACATACTTTCGCGTCCCCTCGAATCGGAGGGTGCTCACCCGCACAGCAAGCGCATCGCGCCTGACCTCTCGTGGTATGCGAACCTCGACATACATTCCGGGTCGCATAATCCAAGCCCCATTCCGTCGGCTGTTCGTAACGGCTACAAATATATCAACAAACTGATTTCCCGAACGTGCATGGGCACCGATTCGTTTGACTTTACCTGACCGCCACTTTTTCTCTCCCACGATGCGAAACTCTATCCTTTCTTCTTGTCCAACGTACCGGAGACTTCTTTCAGGTACCCGGGCTTTAACTTCCAGCTCAGACAGGTCAACGAGCGACAGGAGCCGCGTCCCCGTTGCGGCAAATTCTCCTGGATTTACAAACCGCTCCGACACTTTCACGGTCCCCTCTTTTCCGGACGCTATCTTTCCGGCCGGAGCCTTTACTTCCGCAAATGTCAGTCGCGATTTTGCCGCCCGGAGCGCTGCAGCGGCGTTTTCGGCCGCTGTCCGGCGGGCATCCAGCATGTCTTCGGGAACAACGCCTTTCTCAAACAACGCCTGGTACCGTTCGTAGTTCCTCTTCGCCTCGGCTGCGGCCGCCGAGCGGGCGGCAACCTCTGCTTTCAAATCATCATCCCGAAAGGCCACCAGCAATTGGCCTTCTCTAACCGCCTCCCCCGTGTCAATTCTCACATCAGTAACCGTCTCACTGATCTTCGAGCGCAACATGTAACGTTTACGTGCCGCCAGCTCACCGTCCACGTACACATAATCCGCCAGATCCATCCGGACTGGATGCTCCGCAGCGACGGCGATACCTTTTTCCCGCTCTACTTCTTCTTGAGTAACCGCCTCGAAACCCTTATCAGTTGCGCGTTGATACGCCAGTACGCCCAACAGACAAAAGATGGCCCCGAGGACCACAGCCCAGGTTGTACTTTTTCCTATCTTCATTTTGCGCGCTCTTTCCGATCAAGCTTATCCAAATTGAACTCTGGTTTCTTCCCTCTCCTGGAATCTGCTGCAATAGATAACTGCCGCAGCCTCGTTTTTGGCATTAATGTCGCGCGAAAATGCTGTGCCGCGTCGGATTCATCAACATCGGAATGTTCCGCCCAGATGCACATCGTAGGAAGCTTACCAGAGTCCGGTTGAAGGGACGCAAAGGGACGGCGCTTTGATGAACATCACTTAACTGTCGATGGTAGATCACCGTTCCGATCTTTGCAAGTAGCGAACGAAGGGGGGGCACGGTGTGCTAGCCCGCATATTTCATGAATTCCGAAGTGATATTACTATAAAGAATGTCTGGATTTGGCCTTACTACGGATTTTGCCATGATAATTTGTACACACCCTGTACTGAGCGCTTTTTCAAACAAACGGCAGGAATTCACCCTGTCGGGAGCCCCCTCAGCCGCCAGTTGGCGGTTCCGTTGGAGTGAGACTGTCAGACCGCGCGGACGGTGACAAAAAAACCAGCCCCGGTCTTACTATGATGAAAGAGGCTTCTGCCTCTATGCTTTGTCAGGCTGCAGTTGGGGTATACGAATACACCCGCCTTTGCCCTCCGCGCATATCCGGCGCTGAGGGGGCTTGAAATATGCGGGCGAGCTATCTTAAAAGCGACAGGCAATATGCCGATCTTCCTCGCCAATCATCAATGCTCACAGACTTATCGTTATGTCAACACCAAATAAAAATTACCAATTCGACAACAACACCTGGAAAATGGCCGTTCTGGTCAGGGATGGTTGGCTCAAATTCATCGCTCCGCTTGACACTTCGGTCAAACGACAGTTAGGGTGGAACTTTTCCCGGAAGGAAAAGTCTTCACTATGAGCAGCAACAACGTTTTACCACACAAGACGCATGAATGCGATTTCTGTGTGATTGGCGGCGGAATGGCGGGACTTTGTGCCGCCCTCGCTGCGGCTCGCCACGGATCACAAACGATCCTTATGCATGACCGCCCGGTTCTCGGCGGTAATGCTTCCAGCGAAACAAAAGTCCACATCTGCGGCGCTGACCGCCACGGCGGTATTCCAAATATGCGTGAGACAGGGATCCTGGAAGAAATCCGACTCGAGAATCTTCACCGGAACCCACACCGCAATTATTCCATATGGGACACAGTCCTTTACGAAAAGGCGCTTCAGGAACCGAATCTCCATGTGCTCTACAACTGCTCATGCCAGGAAGCGGAGATGAGTGGTCAACGCATTCAGAGCGTCACCGGCTGGCAACTTACAACTGAGACTCGACACACGGTTCATTCCCAAATCTACGCGGATTGTAGCGGAGATGGCATTCTTGCCCCACTTACGGGCGCCTGTTGGCGAATGGGACGCGAGGCCCGACACGAATTCGACGAGTCGATCGCGCCGGAGGAAGCCGATAACTGCACGATGGGTATGACCTGCATGTTCTGCGCCCGCGAATACGACGAACCACAACCCTTCGATCCTCCCGAGTGGGCTTATACTTTCGAAAACTGTGATGAACTCCCCTACGGCGAAGACGGCCACAAAAAATGGGAATGTGGCTACTGGTGGGTTGAGCTCGGCGGGCAATCCCATTCAATCTATGATACAGAAGAGCTGCGCGAGGAACTCCTCAAGATCTCCTACGGGGTCTGGGACCATATCAAAAATCACTGTTCCGTCAGTGCCAATAATTGGGCGCTTGACTGGCTTAATTTTCTGCCAGCGAAACGTGAAAGCCGTCGCTATATCGGTGACCATGTCTTGAACCAAAACGATGTCGAAGCCGGAGGCTCGTTTGAGGATATTGTGGCTTATGGCGGCTGGACAATGGACGACCACCATCCGACCGGCTTCTGGTCAGCAAAATCCGGAGAACCCGCAACAATTTTCCACCCTGCTCCTTCGCCATATGGAATACCTTATCGCTCGCTGTATTCTAAAAATATTGACAATTTGATGTTCGCCGGCCGATGTGCCAGCTGCACACACGCCGCTATGAGCTCCACACGGGTCATGGGCACAGGGTCGGTTATGGGCCAGGCCGTTGGAACCGCAGCGGCAATGGCAGCTGAAAGAAATCTGATTCCTCGTGAGATGAGCGATCATATCGTGGAACTTCAGCAAAATCTCATCGATGAGGATTGTTATCTGCCGGGAATTGACGATCAGCTCTCAGAACCGACGCTGAGCGCAGACCTTTCCTCCTCAGCGGGAAATCCTGAAATGATTCGTGACGGAATCAATCGGCCTATCGAGGATAAAGAACACGCATTAATCGCTTCCGCGGGAGATAAAGTCACGCTCGAATGGAACGAAACCGTCCGCATTAGATCACTGCGTATGGTGGTTGATAGCGCCATGGAACGGCTGATATGTATGTGTCCCGGAGACGATGATCGTCTCAAATTTACACCGGACGAAATGCCCAAGAATCTACGCCTGGAAGGCCGGAAAGATAGCCAGTGGATAGACCTCGCCGAAATCGAAGAAAATCACCAGCGCCTGATCAATATTCCGATCGAAGAAAATCTGGACGGTGTCCGTCTCACTCTTGTCGACACGTGGGGAAGAGATCGAAGTCGAATACATAAGATTGAAGCTTTAAGGGGAAAAAATGGCTGAAGAAACAGATGGGGAAGAACTTTTTGTCCCGGGACGGATCTGCCTTTTCGGGGAACACAGTGACTGGGCAGGTGGCTACCGGCGAATGAACTCGGATCTGGCAAAAGGCCATACGATAATTACGGGGACCAATCAGGGACTTTACGCTCGTGTGAAACCTCACGAGGATCGGTTTATTTATCATGCCGCTGTTGGAGATTCGAAGCGCCGGCATTATGAAGTAGATATGGAACCCTCGGCTCTGAAATCAGAAGCCGAAAACGGTGGTTTTTTCAGCTACGCCGCTGGCGTTGCTTACCAAATTGCAACGCATCATAAGGTCAAAGGGCTTGAAATCGACAATTATCGGACCACTCTTCCGCTCAAAAAAGGCCTGTCCTCAAGCGCCGCCGCCTGCGTGTTAGTCGCACGAGGGTTCGACAACATATATGATCTCAAGCTTACCACTCGCGGCGAGATGGAATACGCATACAAAGGCGAAATCACCACTCCGTCGCGCTGCGGTCGGATGGATCAAGGGTGTGCGTACGGTTCCCGCCCTATCCACATGATATTTGATGGAGATCTGATCGATGTTCAAACCATCGCCGTCGGCAAAACCCTCTATTACGTCATCGTTGATCTTAAAGCTGGCAAAGATACAATCGAAATTCTCGGCCGGTTGAATGAATGCTACCCTTTCCCGGCCGAAGACAAACATCGGGCTGTTCAGGAATACCTGGGGCCGATAAATGCAGAAACCGTTCGTAGAGCCATCACAGCACTCGAAAAAGGGAATACGGAACATCTGGGGGAGCTTATGCAGGAAGCCCAACAGAATTTTGATCAGTATCTCGCGCCCATGTGCCCTTCAGAGCTTGATGCCCCGGTCCTTCACAAAGTGCTCTCCTACGAGCCAATACAGCCGCATATTTATGGCGGGAAATGCGTCGGGTCTGGTGGCGACGGCACTGCTCAAATGGTGGCACGTAATGAAAAATCGCAAAAACAGGTCGTCAAAATTCTCGAGAAAGAATTCGATGTAGCATGCCTGGAATTAACAGTCGATAAAACTGATCATTAAATCGTGTACGATTTCTGACCCGTTTCGTTCATTCGTCTTTATCCCCTTTAACCTGTCAAGAGAGGCATTTAAACCCTCCGACTTCCGGGATACAATCGCATGATATTTGCTGCCCGGCTGCCCGAAAGCCTGTCTCTCCTACCCCATCAAAGCTCCACATAACGATACGCGGTGATACTTGCCAGCGCCAGAATTGCATAAGCTGTCGCCCGAAACCCCTCGTAGGCATTTTCCGAGGAAACGTTTAGCAAATGCGAAATTGCCAGGGCGGCGAACACCACCGCAAGAACGCCAAGAATGATCCGGCCAATAAGTCTCTTTTTCATCGCAAGCTCTCCTCGCCCTTCTCAACTCCCGCGCCAACACACTGGTGCTTCAGCTCTAACAGTGTAATGCCCCCGGCGCTTCGAGACAAGTGATACTGCTCCCTTCCGCATTTTTCTGAGAAATCTTGGGGCTTTTTGCGCCAGATAACACACTCCGTGACAAACTGCACCCTCAAACGACAGCCTTTACTTGATAAATATGGTTTGTATAATAAAATAAGTTTGCTTTGCTATAGACAAGGATACAGTATGGAACGAGAAACTGATGCCGAAGCAAAACGAAGAGGACGTCTCCCCCGGAAACGAAGTGAACTTGTGCGGGAGATATGCCAGCGTATCGCCTGCGGAAACTTTCAGCCGGGATCGCGCTTGCCGACGCGCACGGAGTTTGAGGACGAATTTGATCTCAGTTCCGTAACTGTTCAGAGAGCATTTGACTGCCTCAACGAGGCTGGCTTTGTTGATCCCCGCGGCTCCAATGGCACGTACGTGGCTGAAAGACCACCTCACTTGTTCAGTTTCGCTCTCGTCATGCCGGAACACCCCATTCGCGGGTGTCAGCCGAGTTTCTGGCAGGCCCTTGCCCGCGAAGCATCGAGTATAGACAACGAGGGGAGTTACAATCTCTCGGTCTTCTGGGATGTCCAAATTAACAAAAAAAGTGCGGATTACCAGCGACTGCAACAAGAAGTAAGCGAACACCGCCTGGGGGGTATCATTTTCGTCTCCCCCCCCTACTATGTCTCAGGCTCCCCCATCCTGGAAGAACCGATTCCTCACACCGGCATCATGCAGGAACCAATCACCCCTGACACTCCCGTGGTTGCGCCCGATTACCGCAGTTTCATGGAACAAGCCCTCGAATACCTCCAGAGTCGGGGCCGTCGGACCATCGGCGTTGTAAGCGCCAGTCTCCCCGGAGCCAAAAGCCCGTTCGAACTGGAACAATGGCATCAGGCCATCGCCGGTAGAAATCTCACAACATCCCCTCGCTGGACACAATTCGTCGACCCATGGTGTGAACAAGGCGTTCGCAACTGCGTGCATCTGCTTATGAGTCACCCCGAGGACCGCCCCGATGGCCTCATAATTGGGGACGACAATCTGCTGCCACATGCAACAGCGGGGCTCATAGCAGCGGGGATGCGAGTCCCGGCCCAGGTAAAAGTAGTGACTCATGCGAACTTCCCATGGCCCACAATGGCCGTTACACCCGTTGTTCGGTTGGGATTTGACGTGCGACAAATACTTCAATCCTGTATTGATAATATCGTGCAACAGAGACAGGGCAAAGAGGCGCCCGCAAAAACCCGTATCCCTGCTGTGTTCGAGCACGAGCTTAAAACAGATCCCGGCAGTAACGTAGAGATTACATCAAACATCTAAAAAATATCCCCCATTCAGATTCAAGGAGTTCAAAAATGGAAAAAACGTTAGCGGGCTTTGTAAATCCCTTTTCAATGCACCTGCAGCGTCAAACACGACGCTTCCCAGTCGCGGGATTCACATTGATTGAGCTCCTTGTTGTGATAGCTATCATTGCTATCCTGGCTGCTATGCTTATGCCCGCACTTGAACGGGCCCGAGAGGAAGCACATCGCACGGTCTGCCGTAGTAACCTGCACCAGATGCATCTTTGCGCGACATATTATGCCAACGATTACGATGGCGACGCGCCTTACCAGTGGAGCGACACATGGGACCGCGGTATCTATACCGAGTGCTGCAATCATTGCAATTGGGGGAGTCCAAGCAAACCCACAGGTTGGAAAATATTTGGCGACGAAGATTATATGAATGAAGAACTCTTTGAATGCCCCAGTTTCGGTACGCCACCTCGTCTTAACTCCAGCAGTACTGAAGGTATACATTATTCGTATCGCTACAATAGCCGGCGCGCTATGGGCTATCTTGACTCTACAATCGCTCCTCACGCTCAGTATTGGCTCAGTATCCGTGGTAGTGGATCAGCCTGCTCATGCTGCGCCCGCAGCAATCCCGCCATCATTTCGTCCCTCAGTTTCCGATATGCAGGCAAAGCCCACAGATCGCGAATCTCCTCCGGGTCCTCATTCAGATCAAAGAGATGGCCCACCTCATCCTGAGGATAGTAGTTGAGTTTGGCCCCCTCGGTGCGAAGCGTCCAGCAAGTTACATACGGTCCCCATGGCGCGGTATACATCTCGCAATAAACCCGGTCTTTACCGATAGTATCTCCTGACCGAAGAGCGGGTGCCATATCTTTGCCCTGCATACCAGCATGGGACTCGACGCCCGCAACAGAAAGTAACGTCGGCGCCAGATCAATCGACTCGATCAGCCCCTTAACCCGCCGCCCTTGCGGCAACATTCCCGGCGCGCTGAGCAAACACGGCGTCCGCATCATACAGTCAAAGTGATAACTACCCTTCCGGAAAAGCCCGTAATCGCCCAGCAATTCCCCGTGATCGGCTACGAAAACAAAAATGGTATTTTGCAACTCGCCCGCCTCCTCAATCGCTTCCACAACTCTCCCCACCGCGCGGTCGATGGTCTCGATCATTGCGTAATAATACGCGGTGACCGTTCGCGTCAGCTCCGGAGTAACATCGGAAAAATCAGATGCTCGCTCCGCCAAAGACTGAGGCCACTCAATCGGACAACTCTCCTGCCGCGGCAGCGGCATCTCGTCAGGCGGATAATGGCGGGCAATTTCCGCCGGCGGATCCCACGGATGATGAGGGTCGACGAAAGAAACATGCATAAAACACGGCTGCTCGTCGTGCCGGCGCTGGAAAAATTCAACAGCGCTCTCGGCTATAAACGATGAAGGATGAAGCTCCGCCGGAATATTCACGGCGCCGGTATCCCCCAGCGGTGAACCCGGAGCGACACCGTCGAAAACGCCTGTATCTTCTCCACCATGCTTCCACTTCCGCACATCTCGCCCCAGCGACTCATCGCGTTTCTCCAGCCAATCGATGTATTCCCCCCATAACGCGTCCTCAAAACCGACGACCTCCTGAAAACCGTAGTTCTGTCGATACGGTTCCCCGGGCATCGGTGCCTGGAAACCAGCGGGCTCCAGAAAGGGTTCGGCATTCGTAATGGGGCGATCGCTGTTCAGTTCATCTCTGGTGTACTGCTGCGGCGTCAGATGAAGCTTCCCGAACATTCCCGTCGCATACCCGGCCTGCTGAAAAAGCTGCGGCACTGTAACTTCCCAGGGATCGAGCACAGCACAGCCATTCGCCATGTTGAGGTTTTGCAGATAACGTCCCGTCAGCATGCACGCACGACTCGTTACACACACTGGCGACTGAACATAGGCCTGCTCGAATACCGTCCCCATATCGGCAATTCGATCCAGATTGGGCGTCGAAACGATGTTATTCCCGGTGAAACCAACAGCATCCCAGCGCAGCTGATCGCACATAAACCAGACGATATTCGGCCGGGACTTTCCCGTTTCTTCATCTTTTTGTCCGGACACCGTTAATATTCCCTCCTTACGTCGTGTATTCCGAAAAAATCTGCTCGAGATTGTCGCGCAGAATCATTTGTTTTTCACCCACAGACAAATCGGCCTGAAGAACGGGCCCGAGTCCCCACGATATGGGCAAATCCTGCAGATCCGAACCGAACATAACGCGGTCTGCACCGGCCGCTTCGACCAGACGCTCGCAGCTCCCCGGCGTATGTACCGGGCAGGTGCAGATCCGTAAGTTCTCATATCCCCGCGCGAGGGGCCCGTACGCCACATTGGCATGCCCGGCAATGAAACACATTTCGGTGTATTTCTCCAGCAAACCCGCCAGCCGCTCGTTGCCCCC
Organism: Candidatus Brocadiia bacterium; assembly: GCA_046538485.1. Lineage (GTDB taxonomy): Bacteria > Planctomycetota > Brocadiia > SM23-32 > SM23-32 > JBKHIT01. The sequence continues at coordinate 41,331 of JBKHIT010000006.1, forward strand.
CCAATTATGACTCAGCACAATCCATCGGCGCTCGTCGGCCCATTCGCAACATGCATCAATGACGGGACTCTCCGGCGACACGCCCTGGTAATGCAGGATCAGTTTGATGCCCCTGAGCCCCATCTCCTCACCACGTTTCAGTTCCTCCAGAACGTTCTCGCGTCCTCGGTGAGGGTTGATGCCGACGAATCCCACAAAACGTTCGGGGTACTCTGAAACGGCATCCGCCACGACGTCGTTCTCGTAACGTTCGTCGCTGTGTACGACGCTGAAACTGAACACACACGCCTTCTGTACTCCCATTCGTTCCATTTCACCAACCGTCCGCGCGACCTCGCCATCCGGAATGTGATATTCCGGCGAAAGCCCCCCGAGATGTCCGTGGCAATCAAGAAACGTCATATTATCGGGTCGATCCCCGCTCTGCGCAAAGCGACAAAACTCATCTTCTGGCTCCGGGATTTCCACATCGGCATATTCCGGCTCGCACCAGTTGATCAATCGCCGGAGGTTATCCCCGGCGACCAGGCGTCGGTCGTCTTCGTCCAGCTCTGCCATGCTCACGGTCGCCGCCGTACATGATTGATTCAGGTAAGGCCAATTGCTCCCGAAGATCAGTCTTTCCGGACCCCAATGCTGTACCAGGTATTCAATACCACGGTAAAGCCAGTAACCACTGAGCTCAACGTGCAGGTTTTCGCACGCCTCCAGCGCTCTGTAGATTAAACGGTTTTTCCGACGGATCCGGTACTCGGTCAGTATCACGGGCAGAGATGGCCATCGGCAACAGAATTCCACAAGTTCCGGCCACGCACAGGAATCCATTGTCTTATTACGATTGTCGTTGAAATTAACAAAAACGGGCACGCCCGCCTCGGCCAGCGGTTCGATAAAAGCATCCACTGCCCAATCGGACAGAGTAAAGCCATACTGAACCGGGAAAAGAAACAGAGCACCGACCTTGTGCTTCCTCATTTCAGCAATCAGTTCCTCGGGCTCCGGCTGCTCATCGGCACTTCCGTGCGGCAACGCGGACCACGCCGGATGAAGACGGGGATGATCCGACACCTCGTCCAGAATACGCCTGTTCCCCGCCGCCGGATGATGTTCCCGGCTCAAGCAATCGATGACCAAGGCCTCCGAGATCCCGGTCCGATCCATGCTTTTCAGAAGATCCGATGGCGTGAAAGGATCATCGCTTTTGGACTTCAGATGACGTCCGGTTGTGCAAAATGCGTCGAAAAAATTGAATTTATTCATGAGTCATCCATTTTTTTACTGGAGATCTTTCACAAGCTTTCTGAAGCAAAAATCCGGGCAAAAAAAGGACGGATGAAGTAGAAAGAGAACGTAAAAAAACTACGTTGTTTCAGAAGAATGCACAAACTGGAATTTGACCGGCAGCCGGGGTTGAGAATGCAGAATGCCTCAAGAAGGCATCACCATCGCTCATCCAGGTCCATCGGTAGCGCATCGCTCGTTTCCAGATACCACCGCATCAATCGGTCTTTCATACGTTCCAGGACATCAGCCTTATCCGGATCATCAATCATGTTTTTCGATTCCATCGGGTCGTTCACCAGGTCGTAAAGTTCGTCGGATTCCGAGAGCCGGTGAACGTATTTGTACTCCCGCATTCGGCACATGCTTGCCTTGTGCCCGCCGGGATGGTTTTCGGTGTAGACCGACTGCGCGGGCCAGTAGGGATTTTTTTCTCCGTATTTTTGCACATAATGTTCATCCCATAAAACGTCGCCCGGCAGCATACCACCTTCGGCAAAAGCCGCATCCCGATGTTCTGTAGTCTGCCCCGAAATGACGGGCACCAGTGACCGGCCAAAATGGCGCCAGTCGGGCTCAATACCGGTCAATTCAAAGACAGTCGCGGGAAAATCAATCAGCTCAACGATAGCATCGCTCACACCGCTATCGACCGGAACCTTCTCCGGCGGTTTGATGATAAACGGCACCTGGATCAAATTGTCATCAAAAATCGAATAGCTTTTGTTCGGCAGATTATAGTCGCCGGTCAGGTCGCCATGATCGGAAAACATAAACACGGCCGAATCATCGTACATATCCGCGTCTTTGAGCGCTTCCATAATCAGACCGAACTGGTGATCAACTCGCGCACACATCCCGTAGTAGACGGCGCGTAACTCGTCCAGCTGCTCCTCGGTCCAATCCATCATTCCGCATCGCTCGGCCATGATATCGATGACCGATGTTTTATTTCCTTCCGCCGGAAACGGCCGCCGCGGAGGCAACTTATCCCTGTCAATCATGCTGTACCACGGGTCCTCAACCCTGTATGGACAGTGCGGATAACTCAGCGCGAGAAACAGACACAGGGGTTCGGAACGGTCGTATTGTTTGATGAATTCAACCGCGTCCTCGATGTTGGCCCAATCGTTATCGCGATGGTAACCAGCTTTATCCTCTTTAAAGACCTTACCTCTCATAAAGCTGTAATAGTTCCCGCTGCCCGGCTCGCCCTGTTGGTATTCGCTTTCGGCCGGTTCAAACGGTCCTTCAACCTGGTTTTTAATATTGCACACATGCTTAAATCCGTGCTGGGCTGGGACAAGATCATTCTTACCACCCCACCAGACGAAATAACCGTTCTCTTTGAGTGTCTGCAACAAAACGGGGTCATTTTCTCTCAGCATATAAAGCTGGGAGCGATGGCCTCGGACATGGGGGTACCACCCCGTCATAAAACTGCAGCGGCTCGGCGTACAAACCGGTAGCTGACAGGACGCATGTCGGAAACTCACGCCATCGTTCTCAACCAGCCTGTCGAGGTTCGGTGTAACCGCAGCCGGATTGCCTGCGTGACCGAGCACATCTCCGCGCCATTGATCGGGATTAAAAATAATGATGTGAGGCTTATCAGGCATATTCCACCTCCGATCAGATGATTTTGTATCGGAATTTGATTTTGAGTTCAGATTGTATCAGCAGGACACCCTGGGCGCCACCTCGGAACAAACTCCGTTTATGGCCTCCGCCACTCGATGACAATCGTTTTCGGTCCACCACTGGTTCACATCGACGAAAATAGCGCGCGACATCAGATCCATGGTGCGCGGACACATATCGGGCGAGTAGTCGGGCAGTTTGCCCTCGTAATAGGGGCATGTGAACGGACACCCCTCCTCGGTCGTCGTCTTCTGCTTCATGATGTGTTCCCAGTACGCATAAATGTGCCAGTCACGGGCCGTTTTGGATCCGCGGCCACCAGCACTAACACCTTCCTCTTTCAAAGCCTTGATGATTTCGCCGGATTGCTCCGGCGTATCTCCATAGAGGACAAGTTTGTATCCGACGTCGCCTTCAATGTCGTTTGACGGGCGGCGTCGAACAGTTTCGAATTCGTCAAAGTGTTGCACGACTTCCTGCATGTTTCGATTGTATCGTCTGGCCTGATCTTCCGTCTTCTGGAGCTGAACGTAATTGATTGCCCCTTCCAATTCGGACATCCGGTAGTTCTGCCCACAGAACAGCTCCCCCGGCTCTCGCTCGACGGCATACCGATCTGGCCTCCAGCAGGCCGCCGTATCGTGCTGATTCTGAGCGCGCGTGTACAACCACTCATCGTCCGTCAGCACCAGCCCCGCCTCCCCCGCGCCGGTGATTTTGTACGAACTGAGGCTGAAACATCCCATGGTTCCGATGGATCCCGTGAACTGGCCATTGTATTTCCCGCCGCATGCCTGCGCGTTATCCTCGATCAGGGCCAGATCGTGCATCTCCGCCAGCGCTGTCAGCGAATCCATATCGCAGACGTTACCGGACATGTGGACGCAGATGATGGCTTTTGTCCGTGGCGTGATTTTGGCTTCAACATCTTCAGGATCAATGCAAAGCGTTTCGTCCACTTCGGCGATAATCGGGATAGCTTTTGTAGTCACGACCGCCGCAACCGTCGCGAAAAAAGTGTAAGCAGGCACGATCACCTCATCCCCGGGCCCGATACTGCACGCCGCATAAGCCGTATTCAGAGCTGAGGTCCCGGAATTCACACCCAGAGCATACTCGACTCCAAAAAGTTTCTTCGCATAATCCTCGAGCATTTTTACACGCGATGGATTCGGATTGTAATAACGCGTCAGATGCGGCACCGATACATCTTTTTCCTGCGACACGATATCTCGCAGAGACTCAAGCGTGGAATCACTGTAGTCAAACAGCTCCGCAAGAGCCATGAACTCATCCACTGCACCATTTCGTGGAGCTCGTCCTTCATACTCAACCATTGGCCTTTACCTTCCTGTTGAGGGAAAACGTGATTCCCGATTTCCAACTTCATGCATTAACCAGCGCATATGAATATGATATACGCTTGTTAAAGGCGATAGAATAGGCTATCCTGCAAAAAGCATACATATTCCTGCAAAGGATTAATTATGGGAATTGGCGGAAAGGCTCCCGACGCAGAACGATCATCGGATGCAACACTGCTGAAAGCGTACACGGGCCGAACCTATTTCTCCTCAACGCGCTGGAACCGTTGCGAAGCTTCTCAGTGGGTCCTCGATTACCTTAACAGCGGTGAGCAACGCCAGTCCGTCGGCGAAAGGCTCCCTTTTCAACGCCTCGCGGGCATCGCCGCGCTCTACGAGCCAGGAACGCGCTACCGTGAATACCAGGAAAAGGGAAAATTCGTTGACGAATCGTATATCACATTCCACCTTTATGGAACTCGCGCCGAAGCATTCCATCGCTTAACGGGTCCGGAAGGCTGGGCTCACGTGCGCGATCCCCATTCCGCCATCGACAACCTCCTCCGGCGATTGGGGGAGGTCATATTCTATCGCGGCCCCGGACATACATTGGAAGCGCAGGGCATTTTTTTGGAATTGTTGGGGATACTGGAAGGCAGTTTGAGAATCGAACCGCATCTACGCAAGGTCCGCGCGAGGGAAAAAAGTCAAAACGAAGAGGGGATTGTCGCGGTCACGGAGCGTTACATCCGAAACCACATTGACGGACCTATTGAAGTGGAAGAGCTTGCTGACGAAGTCGGCATGGGACATTCAACGTTCGCCCACAAATATCCGGCCGTCTGCGGCGAAACTCCGTACCAGACCGTGCTCCGTTTGAAGATCGAAACCGCAAAACGGCTTCTCTTGTGGGAAGATCTGTCGGTAAAAGAAGTCGCCGCCCGGACGGGTTTCTCCTCCCCTTTCCACCTCTCCCGGGTTTTCAAGCGGCTGGAAGGGTTTCCACCGTCAAAATGGGGGCAACAGCTCACCGAGAAAGGGAAACTTGTTTCGGGCTGACTCTATAACCCCACGGGGATACAAAGCCGAATCGGCCCTCTGTCAAGTCAGGCTGTGTCTTTCAACAGCCTCGGCCGGGATTTCCCTGGCCACGTAGATTTCCGCACTTGCCTGTTGAATCTCAACACCGCGCTCCGCGGCAGCCTCACAGTCAATTCTGAGAATCACCGGTTCGGCACAGTGCCGCCGCCCCACATCGCAGGCACCTTCAACAGTTGAAGAAAGATGCACCTTCTGACGCCCCCGGGGTTTGAGACCTTCCGCCAAAATACGCCTGCCAGCCTTTTCGGTCGTCCCGTGATAAAGAACATCCGGAGAGTCGTCCACAGGCAGCGATGGCTCAACATCAATCGAATGACCGTATACCGCTCGAATCTTGTTACCGGACAGTTCATATCGTCCTTTTGAATCCGCCTGTACTACGTCCTTAACGTAGCCCTCATCGACCTTAAATCCACGGGCCTCCAACTTCTCGATCAGATCGTTCAACGACACAAAACCTTCTCCATCCATCTCCATACCTTCTGGATCGTGACGGAGAAGATAGGCCATGGTTTTGCTGACCTTTGTTTTCCGATCGCAGGGCAAAATGTGCTCCTCAGCAGGTTCGATCAATCAGATCCTCTGTTCTGGCAATCGCTACTTCGACACTCCCGCGGATCGTGGTTGTAAAAACGACATAGCGATCATTGCAGCAAAAACGTGGGTGGGGATCGATATGATATTCCGATCCGGTCATACCTTTCATCTCGGGATTTTGCACGAGTTCAAGATACTGACCGGTGGATCGATTGAGAAAACCGACGGTCGACGGGCAACCCCGGTAAAACTTTTCATTGGAATCGGCCACAATGTAGTTCGCCTCCCGGCTGGAATATGCATGCCAGCAATGGGACGGCCAGGATATCTTCTCCACCTTCCGCGTCTCAATATCGGTGCGCCACGCTTCTTCCCCCCGCACGCACCAGATGTGTCGGCCATCCGCATCCCACCATTCGTGCGACACCCGCGTCGGCTCCTCGAAAACGGGTTGTGCTTTCTGCCCGCGCTGAATCAGCCACATCCGATTTTCGATCCCGAAACGCAGGCCGGTAATCGGATCGCGATGATTTTCTTCCGCAAACAGCACACGATCCGGATCGGTCGGGCTGAATTGGGCGTGGTTGTGATTGCGATCGAACCGTTGCCACCGGCAAAAATCTCCGCCGTCAACCGGCAATGTGCCGAAGACATATTTCAATCCAATGTTCGCATCGATGAAAAATTCTCGATCATCGGCCGAACGCGTCAGGTGCGTCGCAAAACGATGTACAGTCCTCTCCCCTATCAGATCTTCCGGTAGAGAATTCACGGCTTCAGTATGGTCATTCTCTCCCGGTCCGCGCCGCCAGAGTGTATCGCGAGCTCCCCAGTAACAGACGGCCGTCTCGGGATCAACGTATGGAGAGGCCCCGCTGAACTGAGTCTCCGGGAAATGCCGGATCTCGTCGCTCTCGAAATCAACCACTCCGAGCGTCTTCCCCGGCGAAGGCGGAAACGCGCAGTAAAACCAGAGGTGCCGGGCATCCGACGACATGCCGCTGTTCACAAAATAGAAACTCTGCTGAAGCGGGGCCACTTTCTCGTCGAGAATATAGAGTGTGACATCGTCCTCGGAAGACTCAACGGACGTAAAAAGATGAGATTTCTCCAGTTGCATGGCTCAATCCCTGCTAAGAAAGTCAAAGGGATCGCTATTGTAACGGGCGGCATGCACCGGACAAAATGACGGGCAGGAAACCGGGTGACTGCAAATTCACTCTGGCCAAGAACACGGAGGTACCAAAGAGACCTGAGGGATAGAAGGGACTATTGATTTTCGGACTTGAACCGGATCAGTAATCGGAGCCCTTGAAGGACCAGCAGTACCAGTAGAGGGAATTGAGCCAGAAAATTGGCACGTTGAACTCGTCGTGGGGAGAAACGACGCTGTTATCCACCCGCAGAAAATTAAAATCGGGGAACGGTTCCTGCGGTTTCACCCCGTATATCCTCCAGGAAGCCGTATCGCGGATTCCGGGTTTGCGGCTCCAGCCCCCCGGTCCACCCGCCCAATCATCGCGGAAATGGTAACCCCGAAAATAGCCCAGTTTCTCGATCGGCCAGCCCGTCACATTGTTGGCTTTGTTGAAAAACTGCAGGTAGTCGCCCGCAAGAGACATCCGCGGGTCGGCGGTGTGGGCGCGGTGGGGCACGCATTTGCCCCAGGCTTCCCGGTGCTCGTATTTCCCGTTCGCCACCCATCGCGATTCCACTCCGGTGTAACCGAAGGGGTCCTCGGCCGCCACACCGTTCCGCTGACCGCCGCCGACGTATCCCGCAAAGACGTCGTAGCCGGTCATTTCATACCAGTATTTCCCGTTTGTGTCCCAGTGGTTTCGGCCGGTAGTATCCCCCCATCCTCCGCCGTTCTGCCAGTAATCAAGAGTTTCGTCGACGAGCGGACAACTGACCGCGGTCGGAGAAATGTAGGGTTCGATCATATCGTGGTCGTCGTAATAGGGGTTGTGAAGCTGCCCCCAGCACCAGGGTTTTCGCCCGTCGTCGTATCGCGCCGGATACCACCCGTTCCAATCATTCGTATAAAGGGCGAAAGACGTCCCGAGATGATGAAGATTGTTCTTACAAGCCGTCACCCTGGCGGCGTAACGGGCCGATTCCAACGCCGGCATCAACATGGCCGCGAGTATAGCGATGATCGCGATGACGACCAGAAGTTCGATAAGCGTGAACCCAACGCGCAACGCAACCTTCTTGCTCCCGGCTCTGTCGCAATCGTCCGATCTCATTTGAGGTCCTCCAGGTAAGGATCATATTTGTCCCAGCTGGCAATGTGGTCCGTCGTCGGCCAGTCAAGACTGAAATTATTGGGCAACCAGCAGGCGGACCCACCGTGAGTAATGACATTGCCTCCGTCGTAATGCGCCCACATGCGCTGGCCCGTCTTCCAGGTCTGCGGCTGGGTTTTTGTCCTCGGGAGCCCGGTGCTTTTGCTAACAGAATAAGCAGCGGTATCGATAAAAAGCAGTTTCCTGGTGCGGTCGGATTTCGCGAAGACAAACGGCTTCCATCTACAGTTGCTGCTCCAGTGCCATCCGATATCGAGGTTATTGTAGCGATATCCGTAACTTGTGGCTCCTCCCCAGTATTGATCCCACGCCCCATGCATAGGGATGTCCATGGAAGGACATTTAAATACTTCAACCGACGCATACTTTTGTTTGAGAAACGTATGGACCCCGGTCGGGTTCGGGGGGCTTGCACCGGCCGGGTAACTGCGCAAACTCCACTGACTGCCTGACCTGCCGTTGTGCCAAACGATGTCCACCGCCCGGGGGAGAAGACCATCGTGGTCATGGTAATACGTGCTCGCACCGAAATAGATCTGTCGCAGATTCGAGAGGCAGCTGACACGGCGGGCGCTCTCCCGCGCCCGTTCCAGGGCAGGCATTAACATACCCGCCAGAATAGCGATAATAGCAATAACCACCAACAGTTCTATCAGTGTGAATGCAGCCCCCGCCCGCTTGACCACTCTATCCAACCCCGCGCTAAAGCACCAGCGCAGCCTATTTTGAGACGTCCGGTTTCGCGCCATTTCTGAATTACCTCCCCTGTGGAAACACTCACCTCACCACCAGCTTCGGCCTGACGTAATCCAAACTTCCCCCTGGCTCGTCTTCCAGAAGCGCCTTTCTGAGAGCCCGCCCCCCCCGCTCAGCAAGCCCTTCCAGATTCAAATCTACCGAAGTAAACGGCGGTTCTCCCGCCCGGCTCCAGGGAGTATTGTAGTACCCGATAAATTCAACCTCATTTACCCGATCAGGACATTCCCTTCTCAGGAGCCGCTGGACAGCAAAGGATTCCACATCCATCAGACCGAAAACAGCAGTGGGAAAATCAGTTTCGCCTTCAAAATGCGACAACAAATTACCGTTATCAAAAATCGGCATCTCGTCCTTCCATCCTTCCGAGGCGATAACGCTACAATCGCCACCGCGCTTTTGCCACTCCCTCATGAACATCCGCCCGTGCTCGAACCCCCCACCTTCCTTTTCGATCTGCTCCATCCTCGGCACCACAATCAGAACTTTCCGGTGACCCCGTAACTCAAGATGATCTGCCACCATCTCTCCCCCCGCACTGAAATCAGAAAGGACCCGTACCAGATTCTCCATCTCCGGTCCCCGCCATTCAACAATCCCCACAATCGTTTTTTCACGAAACAAAGGCGACTGAAGTTTTTCGAAAGGAAGTCCCCGGCGCCCATGCAGCACAAACGCCGCCGTATCGCTTCGCGCCAGCCCGGTGAGACGTTCTCTCCCCTCGGGCGTGCTCGCATCGAATATGATGGGCGGGAGTCCGACGCGACTGAGTTCCCGCGCCAGAAGAAGTTCCAGTTCTCCCCAGACGTGAGCCCGCGTTCCAAGCCCCAATGCTACCGTCTCGCCAAGACTCAACGCCGATGAAGCATCGGCTACAAACGTCCCCGCACCGTTCTTCTTGATGACGTACCCCTGTTCTTCCAGCTCTTCCAATGCCTGATGCACGGGAGAGATACTCGTATCAAAACGCTCCGCCAGCTCCCGGATCGACGGCAACTGCTTCCCCACCGCCAACTCCCCTGCCGTAATCTCCTCGATCAGCATGTCCCGAATGTACTGCTTCATGCTGCTCCGCACGACCCGAACAATACCCATAAACGCCCCTCCTTCCGACCCTTTGTGCGTTGTTCTTATAGTTCAAAGGTAACGTTTTAACCGCCGTTTGTCAAGCCTTCATTTGATTGTTCACGACACATTTATTTGCGACATTGTTATTCTATCCTTATTTGCTGCAAAGCATTACGACGCCCTGGCAATTTCTACAGCAAACCAGTACGACAAAGGACTCTTTGTTAGAAAGAACGTAAGCGCGTTCTTTTTTATAACAATTTTCGGCGCGAGGAGAAACGTTTTTGTGTTGGCGGACTTTCCTCCAATTTGTCCGCCTCAAGTCCAGTTTCGCCCGCCGCTGGCGCGCTCAGCTGAACTCGAGTCTCAATCCCCCCGAGCGGGCTGGACTTCAGCCAGCGGCTGGAGTTCAGAACGCGGTGCATAAACCCAACGGTTCACTAACAAAACAGTCAACAATTGACAGCAGGTCACGCAGGGAGATCTATCCTGCTATGAACCATTGCCACGAAACCGCGGATGCCAACCGATGCGCCGTCATAGTAGTGCAAGCATCTTGCTTGCAACTTTTCCGTTATTCTGCCAGAAGAGATCAGGTCAATTATCCGAACTCCATCTGTGACAGGCAGGAGTACCTGTTTAGCCCGGAGATACCCCTTCGTGGGTCATTGCGAGTCCATCGCGAGATGGGCGAAGCAATCTGGTCGTTTTTTCAGCCCAACAGCGAGATTGCCGCGGCGTCCCACAGCGCGGAACGCCTCGCAATGACATTGTGGGCGTGGATGGCCGATGTAGGGCACGCTAAATGCATACGCCCTGAAAGGGCAGCATATAACAGCCCGCCGGGGTGCAGAGGGCTGAAAGCCCTCGGAGCCCTGGGGTACAGGTATGCATTGAGAAAAAAGTGGGCTGAAGGTCCACCACAAAACGACGAAAGATAAAGGCAAAGCGGCGCCCCCCGTGGGGGATTCAATGGGCAGACGTTCCTGCCATTTTAAATATCATTGGCATTGGCATACCCCCTTCCAGGTGGTCCACCGCGACTCGCGCCCCCGTGGGGGATTCAATTTTCGGAAATATCAGTTTCACCGGCAGAGCTTACTAAGGCCCTTGCAGCACCCCCGATGTAGTCTACCGCGACTCGCGGTCGCCGCACTCCACAGCCGGCTGGCGCCGGCGGGGTTCATGCACGACCCGGTGCTGATACGATTGTCCGCCACGCCGCATATTCCGTTCCGGAACAAACAACAAATGGCGCCTTATACAAACCGCATACTGTAAAGGTCCGCATCCCGCATTACAAAACGAAGCCGCACCGGTTCTCCAGCCAATTCACTGACATCTGCCCCGTCTTCCCAACTCGCACAACCGGCGATCCGGTTCCCAAAAATATCCTCGGCTTCCTCCAGACTATAGCCCGGAACCGGATTTCCGTCCGGGTCGCACATTTCCACGCCCATGCTTCCCGCGGCACTTGTGCTGTAATTCAGCTCCAGTTTCTTGCCGGAAAACACAAGCGGTTTGGTCAAAAACTCTCCACCGCTGTAGCGAGCCTGTACCGAGCAGAAACCGTCAAGCCGCAGGCTGTAGCGGCGCAGCTGGTTGCCGGGTTGGGCATAATGCTCATCCACATAAAAACTCATCTCTTCGGGCCCCGTCTGCACAACGCCATTGGCCGGATAATTGCATCTGGCCGACCAGTGGCTCGCTCCGATTCGCGGACGCACAAAAGCCTCCATAAACGTCCGGTCATACCACGAATGTCCCGGCCGCGTCGTCATGAAACAGGCGTCGCTGCAGGCCGACATCTGGGTTTCATGCACGCCAATCGCTTCCCCTTCTTCCTCGGTGATAGCCGGACGGTTTCCCATGAAGCGTGCCGGCAGAGCGACGTAAATGTGCGGCGCGCGGAAGTACGGTCGCGTCTGGTTAATATAGAACTGTTCGGCCGGTGCCGGTTGATCCGCGGTCCGATAATCCATTAAAACCCCCGGTCCCCATGACCGAAAATCTTCACTGGTCGCTCGCATAATGGCCCGCAGGCGATCCGGATACGTCGTAGGACCTGTCTCTCCCGACTCAAAGCTGTCTTTCTCGACAAAAGTTCGGTAATAGGCGACGTATTTCTGCTCGGTCCCGCTCCAGAACCCAACGTTCTGGGAGTCGAAAGCGCCGTCGGTGATGATCGGTTCGTCTTGCAGCAACTCCCATTCAATTCCATCGGCGCTGACGAAAGCATAAAGCACCGGTTTCTTTCCACCATCTTTTTCTATACAGCCCCGGCTGAACGCCTTGAAACGTTCTTCAGCCGGCACGCCCGGCCGAGTATCGAGGAACGGTGCAAACGTGTGAGTGTACGGTTCTTCCGCAAAAAAAATGTTGTTGTCTTTTCTGCCATAGCATTCGTGCATGTCCAGGTTCGGACGCTCGAAATGGATGGCATCCGTGCTCTCCGCGACACAATAGGCCGCGTTTTCATTGGGCACCTGCCAGCCTCGGTAGTACATCAGATACCGGTCCCCATCGTGAATGATCGTATCATACAGCGAAAACGGACCTTCCCACGGTTTATTATGATGCAGAACCACCTCCTGCGGCTGTGGTTCGGCCAGTTTAAGGAATGCACCATCGAGCGTATCAATCAGAAGATGATCGACGAACAGTTCGCGGCGCGAACCGATTTGAATCGGAGCGGTTTCTCCCATGTCACATTTCTCCCTTATTCTGGAACCTCTGGTTTTTCTGCTCAATTTCTCTTCACCAGCGACATTCGACGCTACGCCCCGGCAAAATACCAGAAGGCAATCCTGGGGTCAATACGGCGAAAGGACAGAAGGGACTTAAGAGACATAAGGGACAAATGAAAAGTGGCGCTAACCAGCACTTCACATCGGTGTTCATCTTTGGTTCTCCAATCCCTCCCATTGGCCGTTGCAGTTGCACTTTTTTGATTTCCCGAATAGCCTCTCGATAACGCCACGAAAAAATTCGGAACGGAAGGATTTTATCATGGACCCGCTCATACAAAAATCCATACCCCCGCTCACGGACCTGCGCGAAATGGTGCGACAGCACATTGTTCGCCGCAGTCTGGCCTGCATGGAAAAGGCGGCCGAACGGCGCGAGGAAGCAACCCAATCTTCCGCAACTTTAAACACATACAAAACAGCCATTCGGGAATCGATTCACCGTTTCTATGGCAACCTCCCGGCAGGTGAAACTCAACCAGCTCCGCAAGCGGAACTCGTTTCCACATTCTCACACAACGGGTTCCGAGTCGAAAATGTGCTTTTTGAATCTTTCCCCGGCTGGCAGGTCAACGCCAGCGTTTACGTCCCTACCGACTACGAACCGCCCTTCCCCGCAGTAATCGTCCCTGTCGGGCATTCCGGCAAACAGTTCGAGAGCTATCAGCTGCCCTGCCAGTATTTCGCCCGCAGCGGGTTCGTGGCAGTCTGTTTCGATCCGCCGGGACAGAGAAGCGAGAAACAACCGGGGAACGACCATTTTAATGACGGCGTGCGCGACTATCCGCTCGGAAAAACCTCAAGCCGATATTTCGTGGCCGACGCACTTCGCTGCATCGACTACCTCGCAACACGTGACGACATCGACATGACCCGCGGCATCGCTATGACGGGAGTCTCGGGGGGCGGCACGACCACCACGTTCGCCGTCGGGCTTGATGACCGGATCTCTGTGATCGGCCCCTCCTGCTGTGTCGCACCACTGGCCGCCATGGATATCACGCAATGCTATGCTGGTTGCCCCGAAACACACCAGTTCGGGCGCTACTCGGAAGGTATTGACGAAGTCGATCTACTGTGCGCCACCGCACCAAAGCCCTGTCTCCTGATGGCCGGCGAGACCGACGAAGTCTTTCGCATCGAAGACAGCCGGCGACTCGCCGAAATAGTGGCCCGATTCTACGAATGCAATGATGCTGGAGATCGTTTCGAGTTCTTTGTCGATTCCGGCGGCCACGCTTACACGCTCCGCCAGGCCCGGGAATTCACCGGGTTCATGAACTGCTGGCTTTTAGATGAACCCGACCGACCTCTGCTCGAACTGGCCGAAGCCCGTTGCTCCATGTTGCCGTACAAAGAACTCCAATGTTCCCCTCGCACAGATATCAACATGCGAACGCGTGCGGTAGCCGAAGCCGACCAGTTGGCCGAACAACGAGAATTAAAACCTCAGCAAATTCGCGAGGCGGCGGCAGAGATAGCCGGGATTACGGGAAGTGTCCCCGTCCCCGACGCCGAAATCGGCGAACCGTTCCAGGTCTGGGTACACGATTGGCGCTCTTTGATGCTGCGACCCGAGCCCGACATCGAACTCCCGGCAACCTGGCTGACCGGACGCGGCCAACAGCCCGCCACAACCCTGCTGCATTTTGACGACAACGGACGCCACAGAATGTTGCGGCGGGGAGGCATTTTGACCGGCGCCATGCGGTTTATCGACCGCGATCGACAACCGCTCAACCTTCTAACCGTCGACCTCCGTGGATGGGGCGATACAAGGCCCACCATGTACCCCTACGAAATGGCCGGCTGGGGAAGCGTTGATCGCTACGTAGCTTACGCAACGGCCGCACTCGGGGATCATATCATGGCGATGCGAATTCGCGATGCCCTCGGAACCCTTGCCTGGCTCAAAGAACAACCCGAGGTCGACCCGTCGCGCATCATCCTCACCGGATCCGGGCTTGGGAGCATGGTTGCCCTGCACGCCGCTGCTATCGATAAGAATATCGGAGCCGTTGTCACGTCGGAGGGCCTTTCTTCGTTTCGCAGCCTTCTGGAAGCCGCGAATTACCCCTGGCCCGCCGATACATTCATGCCGAACGCGCTGAATTTCTATGACCTGCCAGAACTCGCAGCAGCGCTGACATGCCCGGTGCGAGCCCACGCGCTCCGCGACGGAACGGGAGCCGCGGCCGGTGAAAAAGAATTGACAAAATGGCAGGAGCACGACCATATTGTGGCCAAAACCGAGGGGGAAAGCGGCAGTCTACGCAAAAGTATCGAAGAATTGGCCAACCGGTCCGAAGCGATCATAAATCTCCAGGAACGTCAGCCTTTTCTCTGGGTCAATCCCCACTGGCAACCGGCAAACCAGTGTCTCCACTCCCTTCCAATGGCACACAACGACATCGAAGAGGCGGAAGCACGCTGGCAAAGGTTTGCACCGCTCCTGGAAAAGCTTTTCCCGGAATTAAGAGAAACAAACGGTATCATCGAGTCGGACTTGCTGCCCGCGCCCTCCCTCGCGAAACGGATCTTGCCGCCTGATTCTGGCAAACTCATGGTTAAAGCGGATCATGCTCTGCCGGTCGCCGGTTCAATCAAAGCCCGCGGCGGGATCTACGCGGTGCTCCATTTTGCTGAATCGGTCGCGCTGGAAAACGGTCTGCTTGAAAACAAGGAGGACGACTACCTGACATTATCCTCGGACGAAGCCAAGCAGGTCTTTCATACATATGAATTGAGCGTCGCCAGCACCGGGAATCTGGGTTTGAGTATCGGCATCACGGGTTCAGCGCTCGGTTTCCCCGTCACAGTTCACATGTCCCACGAAGCCAAAGAATGGAAGAAGGAACGGTTGCGCCACCGAGATGTAAACGTCATCGAACACCAATCCGACTACACCGCCGCCTGCAAAGTGGCGCGTCAGGAAGCCGCCGATAACCCGCGAAATCATTTCATCGACGATGAGAATTCCGTCGAACTTTTCCTCGGCTACGCCACCGCGCTTCCCCGGTTGAAACACCAGCTGACGCAAGCCGGAATCACCATCGATTCCGAACACCCGCTCTTCATCTACCTGCCCTGCGGCGTGGGCGGCGCACCGGGAGGAATCACATTTGCCGCACGTCACGTCTTCGGAGACGACGCTCACTGCTTCTTTGTGGAACCGGTCGATGCGCCGTGTATGACTCTCGGGCTCCTCTCGGAGCGCCATTTCGATACGTCGATCTACGCTCTCGGATTGGACCTGGAAACAGACGCCGACGGGCTCGCGGTATCCAGACCCTCTCGTTTTGTGGGAAAACTGATGGTTCCCTTGCTGAGCGGATGCTGCACAATGGAAGATGAAGCGATGTACCGCCACGTCCTGGACCTCTACGAAACCGAAAGCATCGAAGTCGAGCCATCCGCCGCAGCCGGCTGCGTTGTCCCATGGATGCTTTTTGAGACCGATGCGGGCCGTCAGTATCTCGAACAACACACCCTGACGCCGTGTTTGCCGAATACCACACACCTCGTCTGGACGACCGGCGGGCTTTTTGTGCCTCCGAAACAACATCAGCACTTCCGCGACATCGCCCGGAAACAAAAGAAGAGGTAGGTATCGACGATCAAGAATAGCATTTTCCGGCATCCGAGTGGTACGCATCTGGCGCCTTTTGCATCGGCCATTGAGAACTTACCTGTCATTGCGAGGCAGCGTAGCCCCGGCGATTTCGTTGTTGGGCCAAAAAACGACGAGATTGCTTCGTCACTGCGTTCCTCGCAATGACCGGGTGGCGTCTACCTGCCGTTGGGAGGGGTTAGTATGTCTGTATGAAGTACATTATCCTTAGCCCTTCGGGCTGACGCGTCATTATGAAGTATCCTTCCGTGATTTACGATGACATCGGCGTTGCATTAGCTGTCCACGCTCACATGTCATTGCGAGGCGTTCCGCGCAGCGGGACGCTGCGGCAATCTCGCTGTTCCTGTTCAACAAGAAGCAGTAAACCATGGCAAAACCAATGTGGGTATACATTATGACCAACAAAAGCAATACAACTATCTACACAGGTGTAACGAACAGCCTCCATCGCCGAGTACATGAACATCGCACGGGGAAAGGCAGTAGCTTCACCAAGAGGTATAAGATTCGGAAGTTGGTGTATTACGAGTTCTACGAGAAACCGCAACGCGCAATTGAGCGAGAAAAACAAATCAAAGGTGGTTCACGTAAGACTAAGATTCAACTCATCGAAACCGTTAATCCGCAATGGGAAGATCTTTACGATGAACAGTCGGCCGACATTACGCCGATTGAAGCAAAACGACGAGATTAATTCGTCACTGCGTTCCTCGCGACGACCGTATATGAGTCACCTGGAGGCAAAGTCAACTGCCAAACCAAAGGAGAAACAACAATGGATCAGAAAGCCCTCGTTTACAAAGGATACCCCCCGGATCATTGTTGCTGCGATAGCACTTTGCGGATTCTACCAAACGGCGAATTCGCCGCCTTTTTCATGACCGGCGGCCTGCGAGAACCGGACATGCGAAATCATATTGCGCTCTGCCGTTCCACCAACCCCGGACTCGCCTGGTCTCACGAACCAGAAATCGTTTTGCAGAGCAACGACCGGGCCTGTCTCCTCTCCGAAGTTTATGTTGACAACGACCGCATCGTCGTCCAGGTCACCACCCACGATGGAAGTTTTGGGGACTGGCGCAATTTCACCATTGAAAGTCGGGACAACGCCGGGACCTGGAGCGAACCAGAACCTTTCGATCCGCTGCCGCAACGCGGATTCGTGCGCAACCGTTATGTCGCTTCCTGGGGCGAGTGGTACCTGCCACTTCAACATTATGAAACCCACGGAAATGCGGAGGTCGCCCCCCAGACCGACGGTTCGTTCAAACGCCCCCGCAACGGGGTTCTGATAAGTTCAGACCGGGGGCAGTCGTGGACAAAATCCGAGACCGTAACCGGTGCGAACGCCTGGTCAGAAAACAATGTCGTCGAACTCTCCGATGGTTCCATGGCCATGCTCATCCGCTCCGACGGCGCAGGTTGTCTGAAGCGCACGGATTCCGAGGACCGCGGACGCAGCTGGACCCCGCCGCGTCCCACCGGGATCCCGAACCCTGGAAGTAAAGCGCGTCTCTACCGTTTCAGTGACGGACGCATACTGCTCGTCCACAACCCAAATTCGGAGACATCCCATCCGAACGCCCGCCCGCAGGCCGCCTGTCAGCGCAATCCGCTTTCAATCTGGATTTCGGACGACGATATGTGCACGTGGGGATATAAACGCGATCTTACAGATTTCCCCGGTATGCTCGCCTACCCCGACGGCATCCTCGATGAGGAGAACAACATCCTGCACATCGCCTTCGACTACAACCGCCACGACGTTATCTACTGGGGTGCCGAACTTCCGGGCTAATTACTTTTTTGGCGCCAGGTCTCGGATCCCGTCCATAATTTTTCGTCTCAAGGGTACGATTCACCGTATGCCACACTGCAGCAATTGAGGCAGCCCTTCAGACCGCGGCGGGTTCGTGCAACGACACGTCAAACTTAATAGTCGATGGCACCGTACGCTAAATGGATACGGCCCGTCTATGGCACTATTCGACTTCTGTCCGCCAAACCAGCGTACGAAATCTATCAGGAAGGCAGTTGTAAGACCCAGAAACATATTAATGTGGGCTAAAAGTCCACCACATATCATATCGAACACCAATGCGGGTCTGACGACTCGGCCCACAAGCTGGAGAGCCTGTGCTACATGCGTACTTCGTGCCTGTCAGGGGTCTGGCTGCGAGGAGAAAAGTTTTTTGTTCTCCCGTGCACTTCTGCAAGATTTGTCCGCCTCAAGTCCAGCAAGATGCCTGCCGGTACTCTGACGGCTGGCTATGCCCGGCCGCGAGGCATCCTGCCCGTACCCGTTCATCCGCGGCTACCTCTGCGTCGCCCCCTTCGGGGCTTTTATGTTATGGGACCGATCTGACCCGGAGCTTGCGCGCCAAAAGACAGCGCGACCGCGCACCGGGCTAGCCCTGCACCGCCCACTCGTGGGCTTTGCTTGCCGGGCCGTTAGTCGACCCAAGCGGGTCAGCTCTGCACGGCCCACTTCCTGAGCATCCCTGTGATGATTTGAGCCCCTGAGAAGGGGCGATCGCAGACATAGCCCGGGGCGCGCCCGTTGTGCGGGCAAGCCCCGGGACCCGCACGCCTCACATAATTTCCAAACCCCGAAGGGGTGACGCAGCACCGCTTTTACTTTCGTCCACAGAGATAAAATGTCCGGCGAAAAATTATAGGAACCTTTTTTCTTGATTTCAGGCTTATCGGATTGCCGTAGCATCTGAGATTTTCATACCAATTGGAAGCGGCGCCCCCTGTGGGGGATTCGATGGGGCAGACGTGCCTGCCATTTTAAATATCATTGGTATTGGCATACCCCCTTCCAGGTAGTCCACCGCGACTCGCGGTCGGCGGCGGGGTTCATACACGAACCGGGGGTGATACGATTGTCAGGCACACACCCCATTCGGTTTCGGATCAAACGGTAACGACTCCGGGCCTAACGACCCGGTCCACAGGCTGGAGAGCCTGTGAAATCTGCTATCGGCCGCTACCGTACCCTCAAAAAGGCGTCGCAGGCTCATTTCTTCCCACCCCTCACCCTCAACATCTCCGCAATTGCCCGATCCGCCGCTTCGGCGGCTCTGCATGTTTCGGGACTGCATCCCGGTTTCCAGAGTTTCCCGTCGTGCTGGTAAGCCCCGATGTCAGGCTTCTCACCGGAAAATGCCCCCGTGATCCCCGGCACAACTCGTCCGGCGTTCACCAGCGGCGAATCCTCCATCGGGCGAAAATCACAGTTTTCAACATTCCGCAGCATGGGATCGCAGCCGCTCAGATTGCAGTTTCGTTTGCCACCGGGCAGGGCTTCTTCGTGCCAGTTCGGTCGACCGCCTTTGATAACGGCGAAATTATTGTAGGCTTCCGATTTCTGGTTCTGTTCGTCCAGCAGAGGCCATTGTTTTCGACGCCACGGTTTCTCCGGCTCCGCCGCGCTGTCAAGACGAATATCCCCGAACCCCTGGCCCGTCCCGTTGTCGAAACAGGTGTTATGATGGACCTGATTTTCATTCCCTTTGCAAATTATACCTTCCCATCCGCAATCCCAGACGACGTTGTGATGGATCGTCAGGCCGCGTGTCTGGTCATCTCCCCGGATACCCAGCGCGATGTGAGGCGAATGACAGCTGTGAACCCAGTTGTAGCGGAAAACGGTGCCACGGATCAGCGGCAACTGTGTGTAGAGCAGCGAGACATCCTTGCAAGCTTTCCCGCCATCGTGGATATGGCAAAGCTCCACCGTGTTCGTCGGCATGTGCCCCACATGAACCAGACAGTTTCCACCGTCAAAAACTTCGCAACGACGCACCACGCCGTGGCCTTCACTCTCTTCATCAGACCCTTTCGAAGAAAGCCTGATACCCGCAAAACGCAACGATCCATTCCAGCAAACATCCTGGACCAGACAATCTTCCACCAGCGAATGAGCGCCAAGGATCTCCAGACCCGCCATGCTGCTCCGTTTCAGACTGCACCCGCGAATGACATGATCGCGGCCAGTCATAGTTGTCGCTGTCAGGACATTCAGGGCCTGCGGAGGTCTATCGCCACCGGGGTCGGGGAAAAACCGTCCGAAAGTCGGGTACCGCAGATGGCAATTTTCGACAAATCCGTGCGCGCAATCGCGGAATCGGAAGCTCGTACCGAGGAAACAAAAACCCGACAGCTGCACGTGGTCGGCGGTGACGTCGAACGCCAGCGGACGGCATTTAACCTCGATCTTCACATCGTTTGGGTCGGCGCCTTCAGGTGGCCAGAAATAAAGGATATTAGTCTCCCGATCGAGCACCCACTCGCCCGGTTCGGTGAGAAATTCCAATTTTCCGAACAGACAATACCGGGGGGCGTTTTCCCCTTCGGGCTGAGGCCACTCGTCCCGCTGTTCCCAGGCCGCCAGTCCCTGGAGATTCGCGTCGTATCGAAACGTCGCATCGCCCGCTTCGTGCCGGGTAACACGCCGCGACCAGGCATAAAACTGATGCGCGACGCTGAGCCACGCCACCGCGCCGGTCGCATCGATACCCATCTCTGCCAGTTCCGGATCGGTCACCCACCCGTGTCCCGTCTTCTCGGCTGCAGCCCAGTGTTCACGGTCCACAAGCCGGTTGGCTCCCGGGCCAGGCCAGCGCGCCTCCGCCATCATTTTCGGTCCCACGAAAAGTTGCTCGAAAGGTTCATCGATTGTCGTCTTCCAGATATCGTCAGTATGTTTTTCCCATTGGGCGCTAAGCGGTTCGTTCCCGGTCAGGACCACCGTCTCGCCATTGGCAGTCTGGAACCGGATCGGACGCTCCGTTTCGCCGCCGCCCGAAACCTCGACCGTCTCCCGGTAAAGCCCCTCATGCACAATGCAGGTATCGCCGGGGGTCATGATTTCAGCCGCTTGCTGAATGCGGCTGAAAGGATCTTCTTTGGTTCCAGACGCCGCATCGTCGCCCTGCGGAGACACGTAAAAGGTTTTCTGGTCTTTCCCTTCAGAACCCATATCAGATTTCCCTTCAAAAATAACGAAGCGGAACGGACCAGCACCTTAACGGTTCTAATGTGCCCTGTCACGCAGGATTCTCTGCCCAACCTCTCCACCAGGTCCACTCAGACCACTGTTTTTGGGCCGAAGGGACTTAAGGGACAGAAGTGACTTGGGGTTGTGAGCGTTGTCCTGTTTGCATTGCACCGGAGGGCCCAAAAAACAGCTTGACAACCCACGGACCGCCGATTATCATCTACCTTAGTTTATTGTGCTCTATCTGTTTGTATACTTTTCGACGGTTTGTTAGGGGGAAGATATCGGGAGCAATGGGTTCAATGAACAAGACAAACGAACTCGGTCGAGTCACGCGAGGCGCTGTCGCGGACGCATTGCGTTCGGCAATTGTTGACGGGGAGTTCCCGCCAGGTTGCAAACTCCCGCCCCGGGAGAATCTCATCGAGCGTACAGGCGCCAGCCGGCTCACGGTCCAGCGGGGAATTGATCAGCTCAGAGACGAAGGGTTTGTCCGGGCCCACCGCGGCGTCGGCACATTCGTCACCGATAACCCGCCCCACCAGTTTCATTTCGGGATCGTCTTCAGCGGTCACCCCGAGCAGGACGGCCAGTGGGACTCCCGCTACCGGCAGGTCGTCCACCGCGAATCGGTCGCCCTCGCCCGCGAAACCGACCCCCTTCAGGTCCATGTCTTCTACGACGTCTCCCCGGATCCTCCCAGCGAATCCTATGAGAAACTGCTCGACGATGTCGATGCCAACCGGCTGGCCGGCCTGATATTCCCGACAGCTCCCGAGAAATTCTCCGACAGTCCCCTGCTGCGAAGCTCAAACGTCACGGTGGTCAGTTTTCAGAGCCGACGTCCCTGGCTGCCCGGAGTCCTGGCCGTGGGACCGGACCAGCATTCTTTTGTCGAACGCGCCCTGGAACGTCTCGCCGGCGAAAACATCAAATCCACGGCTTTCCTTGTGACACCCGGCTTTCTCACGCAGGTTAATCAAGAAAAAGTCCGTTATCTGATTCAAAGTGCCGACCAATACGACATTCAGTGCAGACCCGAATGGGTCCAGTTCGTCAGCCCCCGCGTTCAGTTCGGCGTCACCACCTCCATGCGATTGCTAATGTCGTCTGATTACCCGGAACGCCCGGAAGGCGTGATCGTTGCCGACGACCATCTCATCACCCCCGCCTGCCGGGGACTCCGCGATGTCGGCCTGACCGTCGGGCAGGACGTTCAAGTGATTGGATACGCCAATTTCCCGGATCCCAATCCGCCCGACCCTGATGTGATACGCCTGGGGTTCAACATCCGCGCTCTGCTCAAAGAAGCTCTCAACCTGATGGACAACCAGCGCCGCGGTAAAACCCCCCCGGAGATGTCGCTTGGGAGAGCGGTTTTTGAAGATGAATTACATTGAACGGTTCACTGTCTCTTTCGTCGCCATCCAGGAGAAAAAGGAACGCATGAAAATCAGAAAAGTTACCATCCCGATCGCTTTGCTTCTCGTTCTCATCGCCGCGCGCGCAGACGCCCAGACGGCCAAAAAGAAAAAAGAAGCGGTCATCCCCGATTTCAACATCCCCCGAATCCAGAAGAAACCCGCAATCGACGGGCGGATCCACGAAGATGAATGGAGCCAGGCCGTGCGGCTCACGGGTGTGGTCCAGACGGGCAAGCGGCGTTTCCGGGAACGACCCGTCATTTTCTGGGTCGCATGGGACCCGCAGCACCTCTATATCGCCGCCCGATCCGATATCCTCCCGGGCCACCGGCTCTGGAAAGGGAAACGGAAAAAGTACACCACCGGTGTCGTATACGACGACTCTTACGAATACGGACTCTACCTCCACGGGCGCAACCGCCAGGAAGGTGAAGCGCTCTCGTTCATGAAATTCATCATCAACTCCCTCGGCGCCGGCGAGTACATGAAAGTCTATCCGTCCATCGGGCAGAACATGTTCAACTGGCGCCCCACCATGGATATCGCCAACAATATCTACGAAAAGGACGGCAAAAAATGGTGGGATCAGGAAATTGCGATGGATCTCGACGACCTGCAGATGCCGCGGAAGCACAAAGCCGGCGACAAGATCGATATGTTGCTGGCCGCTGACCTTAAGAACCCCGGCTGGCAGTGGCTCGATATCTACTCCGCCTCCGGCCACCTCGAACATCACGGGTTTCCCCGTGGTGTGTTCACGGAAAAGGAGCCGTACGTGCACGTCCATGAGTTGAGCGGTCTGCACGACAAGAAACTCAATTTCCACATCACAATCCACAACCCGTCCGATAAAGCCCAAAAAGTGAACCTCCGGGCCCGCGTCGTGCATGGTCCCAAAGGTCAGGTCGGACCCGGCACACCGGCCGAAAAAGAAGAAAACGTCAAAGTTGCCTTCAAAAAGACCGAAACAATCACCGTGCCTGCCAGCGGCAAGATCGAATTCAAAACCAAAAAAGATCTCTCCGGGCTAAGCTACGACAAACAGAAAAAACAGTGGGCCCAGGGGATCCTCTCCGCTTTCCATGTCAACATCACTCCGGCCGGCCGACCCGACGCTAAACCGATTTACGAATACAACGTCCTGTTCCGGCCCCGCAAAAAAAGCTACCTGAACGCAAAACCCCGGACGGTCGATTTCATGACCGGACGGAAGTTCAATCCCGCCCGGAACAAACTGTTCCTCACCGGCGACACTCTCGATGCTAAGATCCCCGAGGGGACCGAGCCAGCCGCGATGACCTACAGAGTGATGCGCGCCGATGAACCCAAGAAAATCATCGCCGAGGGGCGCTCCGAAACCTATGCCTATTACCGCTACGAAAAACTGCTCGACCTCGGCGATCTCAAACCGGGCAAATACAAAGTCCGCCTGGCGCTGATCGACAAAAACGGCAAAGAACTCATCAGCAAGACGGGCATGGGTTTCCAGAAAAAGGATGAGGCGAAAGCGTTCGCCAAATGGTGGGACAACGATATCGGGAACACCCACCGACTTTTGAAACCTTTCGAAGCGCTCACGGTTGAGTCGGAAAACGGAACCGTCATCTCCCCCACCCGACGCCGCTATCATCTCGATGCCCTCGGGATGCCCCGTCAGATCGAGTCAAACGCCGGGAACGTCCTGAGCGCACCCGCCCGGATCGTCCTGCAAATCGACCGCAAAACGGTCCGCGTTCCGACCAATGGCAAACTGACGATAAAAGACAAAAAATCCTGGCGCGTCGATTTTGAGAGCGAATCGCCGGTCTCCGCAGCTGGAGTCGAATTCTCGGTTACGGGTCACATGGAGCAGGACGGCATGGTCTTCTTGCATCTGACCTACGCCCCGGAAGACGACCCTGTCCGAATCGAAAGCCTGCGACTGGAATTTCCGCTCGATGACAGTCTCGGGCTCCACATGGCCTGCATGGGCAAAGGGAATTATTGTCCCCGCACGATTGGCCGCGTGCCGGACGGCGAGGGTCAGGTCTGGAGCACAAAAGACGATATCGGACTCGGAGGGACCGGAATGACCGTCGGCAGTTTCATGTCCAATCTGTGGGTTGGAACCGAGAAACGGGGACTGCTCTGGGCCGGCAACACGGATCGCGGCTGGATGCCGAAGAACGAAATCACCGCCCATGCTCTCGTGCGCGAGGACAATACCGTCATTTTGCGTAACAACATCATCGGCACACCGGAGGACGGGGAACCGTTCGAGCTGACTGAACCCCGCACGATCCATTTCGAATACAACGCCTCCCCTTTCCGCAAAATGATCCCCGGATGGCGGATCAATCAGGTTTCATCTGCGAACGGTTTCTTCAGAAAACCGAAATACAAGATCAACTGGGACACCGAAAAAACGTATTTCACCGTCCTCAGCCCGCCCTTCAAAGATACCGGCCGATGG
Source organism: Candidatus Brocadiia bacterium (assembly GCA_046538485.1). Taxonomy (GTDB): domain Bacteria; phylum Planctomycetota; class Brocadiia; order SM23-32; family SM23-32; genus JBKHIT01. The sequence goes on from JBKHIT010000006.1 coordinate 66,590, forward strand.
CCGGAATACTGGGCGCATTGCAAAGAGGTTGCCGAAAAGCAGCTCAGAAGTCTCACCTACAAGATCAGGAACCGTCTCCGCCCGTATCTCAACAACCAGATTGCGCTCCGCGGGTACGGGAAAAAATCGCTCGAACCCGGCCCCTACAGCTATTTCGGCGGAGACTGGTCCGGCGATACGCTCTCGAAAACCCAGCGCGATTACTTCATCTGGCTGCAGAACGAACATATCACGAAAGGCGGCGTCACCCATTTCTACTACGACATTTCAATGGTTTCGTTCAAATACACCAACCCCGCGGCCGGGCTCGGATACCGTCTGCCCAACGGTCGTCTGCAACCGGAATACGGCGACCAGAACCTGCGGGACTGGTACAGGCGCGTCTGGGCACAGATGCAGGAAACCGGCAACTATCCCGGCGGTGTGAGCGGACACGCCACAAACTCCATCTGCCTGAAAGCCCTGTCCTTTTCAGACGCCATTCTGGACTCCGAATACCCCATGCAGGATCCGATCGATGTCTTCCCCAGCGATCGGATGATCGCCCTCTCCTGTTCCCATAATTTCGGCACCACCATCAGCCATCTCGGCGACATGAACGCCCATTGGGCTGCGATGCACGACGCCAATAGCGGTGGAAGCGGGTATCCCTTCTCCTCAAAGACGTTCAAACTGTGGGGAATCGCCCGGGACGACGTCGAGTTCATCCCCTACTGGCGCAACGACCATGTGGTCGAGGCGATTACGGACGGACTTCTGGTCAGCATGTGGAGACGCCCCGAAACCGTGGTGCTTGCCTTCACAAATTACGGGGACGGTCCAGGATCTCCCGAAAGAACACGCCCGGTCAAACTCGATCTCAACCTGAAAGCACTGGGAATCCCGGAAGGTTTGGAGGGCAAGCGTCTCCGCATCGGCACATTCATCGACGATCGTATCATCGATCAGGAACTGGGGACTCTCGAGTGGGTGAAAAAGGAACCCGAGCAACCGCACCCCCGCTGGGGCAAACGGAAGATGGTCAAACTCCGCGATCCCATCTCCCCGAAAATCAACCCGAACACAGGCGTCATTGATGGTTTCGATCTTCATTTTCACGATACCCGGTATGTCGTACTGCATTGGGAAAATAAGCCGATCAAGGAAACACGCCTGAAGGAACTCGCGGAGGATGATCAAACCCGTCGCCGGCTTTTGAACTGGGGGGTCAACGGTGCCGCCTCGCTCTCGCCGGAGAATATGGCGAAATGTATCAAGGGAGAACCCGATGATCTCAAAATAAAAGTTTATACAAAGCGCGGTGCTGTGCTCCTTCACCTCGAAAACACCGGCGCAGAAGAATCCCATGTTAAATTGTCCATCGATCAGAATGCGCTGGACGTCGAACCAAAGCTCTTCAAACATTTCCTGACCATCGACGGTGCTCGGGCGGTCACGAGTTTTGGAGGTGCAAAAGTCAAACGTTCGTACCGTCGTGGAGTCGCCCTTTACAATGGACTGACCGGCCAGCTCAAAGCCAAATTCAAACCCGGTCAGACACGGATTATTACGGTGAACAAATTTTAGTGGCGCTTATCAAAGGCAAAAATCTGAATATGCCGTCAAAGAAGCACAAAACTCCAGCAAAAGCGTTAACCGGACTCATCACAAGGCATCATCGGTCCCCCGGCTCCATCCCACCGACAACACCCCCACCTCCCGGGGATGGTCGCCGCAGCACTGAGACACCCCGACACCGAGTCCCTTTAGTCCCTTCCGTCCCTCCAAATACCCGCCAGCGAAATGATAAGGTAATATTTCAATAATAACGGGGAGGAACAAAGTGAAACCATACCGCAACAAATCAAACCCGGCGGGCTTCACCCTGATCGAACTGCTCGTGGTGATTGCCATCATCGCGATTCTGGCCGCCATGCTGATGCCGGCGCTTGAGAGCGCTCGCGAGAGGGCGCGGCAGATTACGTGCCTGGCCAACCAGAAACAGCTGTACCTGGGAGTCAGCATGTATGCCAACGATAACAGTGCCCTCCTGCCCTCCTATTACCGGCGCCCAAGCGGGGGCAATTGGATCAACGGCTACTGGGCCGTCCAGACAAGCGACTCGGGACCGTTTAACTACTACAGTTTCGGGCTTGTCGCCAAACAGGGCTACATCTCACCCGGCAATCTGAAAGACGGCGGCGTGCTGGTCTGCCCCGAATACAAACCTCTCGACTACGGTTTCGGCGGATCCCATTGTATCGATCTCTACAAACCCGGCGGCTGGCCGTGGGGTTCGCTCGCAGATAAATGGGTTCTCCCCGAGGTCCTGGATGGTAACAACAGCAATGACTGGTGGATCGAACATTACACCGGCCCGTATCAACTCGCAAGCATGCTGTATTGCCGCGAGGGATGGACATACCCCAACCATGACAGCACCCATTCCCAGAGAGATCGCTTCCGCGAAAAACCCCTTCTTGGCAACAAAGGTGTCCCGGGGCCTACCGAACAACCGGACGAATCTATGTACGAACGCCACAACGTAACGAGCCTGATTCAGTGTTCCTACTACGGCATCCACGCGCACGTTTCCGAAGGTGAAGCGACGATTCACCGACCGGACGATCCCGGGGCGCATCAGAAACGCGGCTGGAACAGCATCTACATCGACGGTCATGGCCGCTGGGTCCCGATGCCACAGGATCTACTGTCGGCCTGGATCAGCGGCACATCCCGCTGTTATTCTTACGGCAACACCCAGTTCCAGCGCCACAGCGGTTTCTGGACCTACGCCACCTATTATGACAGAGAACACTGACCTCCCGCTCGCAGAGTCACCCGCAGGAGATGGCGAAAGGACGGAAGGGACTTAAGAGACATAAGGGACTAATCATTCGTCTCGCTGGTAAGTTTCTCGGCAAGATCCTGGCATTTTTTTCTAAGAAACACCCAGAATTCTTCTTTGGGTTCTGTTGCTCCCAGCAACTCTTTTGTTCGTTCCACGGGTTCGTACGATTCCACGCGGACATCCCGCAGCAACGCGGGTTCGTGGAAATAAAGCCCGATGGGAACCGCTTGCTCGATCCCGATTTCTGGTTCATAGGCCAGCCGCAGCCGTTCATGCCCCTCAATTTTCAGAGTCAGGTATTCAGGAGTAACACGCCATGAAACCTCCTGCCACTCGCCGGGTTCGATGGTTGCATCGGTGCGGAGGATTTCGTCTCCCCGAGCGAGAACCCGCGAGACCGTGTTTCCCAGGCCCCCGTACTGAAGCAGAAGTCCGTCCTGCCAGCTATCGCCGACAAATGCGGAGAAATCGCCGGGAGTTTCGGATTTTGCACAATAGCTGATTCGTAGCGGCAACCGACACGTTTTTTCCGAAACGAGCGAATTCTCGCCCGTAATCCGCAGTCCGTCCGATCCGATGACGGGTTCCCCGGCATCCCAGGACCAGCCCGTTAGATCAGAATCGGAGGTAAAATTGCTGGAAAGTACGGGGATCCATCCTGGTTCAATCAGATTGTCCTTAAACTCCAGATACGGACGCGCTACGTCACTGATATCGTTCCATTTCTCTCCGATCAGAACGTTTCGGGATATACGGTTTCCCTTCGGCGCCGCCGGTTCCTCATCCATTAATTCCACCAGTTCCGGATACCGCTCCCGCCACGGCAACTGATCGACAGGCATTTTCTCGAGGCGTTCCGGAAGCGTTCCACCCGGTTTCACATGATAGCTCATCCAGTTCATACCACGGGCATCGACATGTATGGCTCTCCCGCAATCGATGAAAATATTGTTTTCGAAAATGTTGTCCCGTCCACCCCCGATGAACGCCGCCCTTGTAACTTTCCAGAAGACGTTCCCCCTGACCGTGAATCCGCTGACGGCATCGTCGAGGTAGACTCCCATTGCGCCCACCTGTCCCGGCCCGGCGATATGGTGAAAAAAGTTCCCCTGCAGAACGGTCCCCCGTTCGGTCCAATCGCGTCCCGCGTAAAAAGCTCCGACGTCCCCGGTCTCCTGGCAGAGATGGTGCAGTTCGTTGTCTTCGATGACGTGTTCATTCCCGCTGAGCTGAATCCCGTTGTGCGGGGCATGATGGATCAAGTTTCCCCGGACCGTATGCCCCACTCCACTGACGTTCACCGCAGGAGTGTAGGTGCGGTCGACGCGCGAAAAATGGTGGATATGATTGTCCTCCGCCCGATGGTTCGCATGCGTGAGGCTCGGCCGGTCGCCGCCCTGGAGCGTGATCCCACCGCGGCCCGGGTTACGGATATGACAGCCCACAATCGCATTATCTGCCCCTCCCTTAACGATGACACCATCGCCGCCCACATTCCGGATCTCGCAATTTTTGACCTCTACATCTTCGCTCTCTAAAATGGTCAGGGGACATTCTCGCGTCGCCTCAAACGTCAGTCCCTCCAACCGCACGTGAGAAATACCGTTCATCTCAAGAAGTCCCGGACTGGCTGACAGAACAACCTCCGAGGATTCGATTGGGCGCGGCGGCCACAGGTAAAGGATCCCTTTATCCCGATCAATATACCATTCCCCCGGCGAATCGAGTTCGCAGAGCATATTGACCGCCCGGTAGCGCATCCCCGGACGGTAACCGTAGTTGTGATACGGTTTCTCGAGTTCGATGATTTTTCGATCGGTATCGATGGACGCAATTTGCTGGTATTCGTCGCTCCAATCCCAGAACCAGTAGCCGTGCAACCATGGATCTGCTTCGTCCTGCCAGCGTTCGGGTCGGCTCTCGCGGTAGACAAATTTTCCCACCCGATCTCCTCTGGTCCCGCGGACATCAAACGGCTCGATTCCAAGCACGTCTTTGACAGTTGTAAAACCGTCGTTCGGCCAGCCGGCCAACGGCATCGGATCACCATCAATGAAAAGCTCCGGGCGTTCTCCGGAGGCCGTAGCGTGTCCAAAATCCGGAACGCCCTCGTCTTTCAGATCAAACTGTACAACACGCAGTCGCGCCTCCGCGGTCAGGTGCTTGAAAATTGCTTTGTCCTGAACGGCCTCAGCATTTTCCAGCAAGTGACCTCCGGAAAGAATAACCTCTGCGCCCTGTTCTGCTTTCCAGGTAACCGGTGCCGTTTCTGAACCCGAATCTTCAGGCTTTAATTGCAGGGGCATGTCGATCTCATGCCGGCCCTGTGGAACAGTGATTTCGATCGCAGCGTTTTTATCGCTGGCCTCTTTCTTCATTTGCCGCGCGCCATCCCGTGCCTCCATCAAAGACTCAAATGATCCGGTGGTCAATGAAGAGTTCTCAGCCCCGTGATTTTTTTGCACCATTACGGAAACGGTCACTGACATATTCTTTCCCCTAAATTTTCTTTCCGCAAAACCAATTCACCAACTGAAACGGTAAGAGTGATAACAACCGGTCTCTTTGTCAAGCATAAATACCCGGTGGGTATGCACCTCGTCGGCAGACTTCTATCACTACATTCAGAAATCACCTCGCGAATAGCCTCCCTCAAGTCATTCCGAGACTTGCGCTTTGACAGCAAATTGTTAGACTCAAATCAGTTGAAGCTGATGATTCATAAAAATGGCACCTTTGTCACCTGGATCAGGCGGCCTCAAAAAGAGCAGGGTGCAATTATGGAAACTCATAAAAATGCGATGGCGCTCCCGCTGAACACACTGAAAGAACAAGCCGTCACTGCCCTTAAACAAGTCATACCCGGAATCATTGAGTGGACGGAAAGTGTTCGCCCGTATGACGGCACGCGCGGCCGGTTTCGTTGGGCCAATGAGTCAACGCGCGATGCCAACGTAGCGGCGACGGCCTATATACTCGGCGGATCCGATAAAATGGGGATTAAGGATAGAATCTGGACGAACGAAGACCGTCAAGCCGGGGAAGAATGGATTCGCGCCATGCATATTGGCGATCAGCAATACCGCGATCCAGCCTTGATGGAACGTCGCTCGCCCAATTGGCCGGATGATAAACCCTGGCCCTCTCCTGCCATGCTGGGGGGTATTAATCAGTACGCCCGCAACGTGCTTAAAAGTTGCGTTAATAATATCGAAGAGCTCCCGCCCGACAGTCCTCCGCCGGGCTGGCCGCAAGCTACCGACAATCCCGATCTGATGCTGGGGTGGGTGAGGACCCGTCCATACGATGAAAATGCATGGGGTGCGTGCAGTCACGGAATGCGCATGGCAACTTATATGCTCCGATGGCATAAGGAAGGCAAAATCCCCCTTCAGCCTGTTATCGATGCACTCAACTTCTTCTACAGCATCCAGGATCCACAAACCGGTCTCTGGGGAACAGCCGACCAACCAAAGAATGTCCGTATTAATGGCACGTTCAAACTTTTCCCGCTTTTGCGCGAAAACCTGGACCTGCCGCTGCCCCATGCCGGTAAGATCATCGATCAGGTGATGTCCGAATTTGATCGACCTGATTATGATGAAACGGTCTGTGGGTGCGACGAATGGGATAACTGGTATGTGATCGGGCTGGCAGGCCCTGAGGCTCCGTCCCATCGTGCGGAAGAAATCAAAAAAACGGCTGCCTGGCGAATCAGTCGCGTGCTCGAAGTTTTCAGCCAATCGGACGGAGGATTGAGTTTCCACCCGGCTCACTGCAATACCAGTTGGATCGGATTTGATATGGCGCCACAACTACCTCAGGGTGATGCCATGGGTCCTGGAATACTCGCTGGCGGGATTAACGTTTGTATCGACCTGACAGATCTCCATGATGCAACCGCATGGAGTGGTGTGTGGCGCATGCGCTCGCTTGATGATGAACCTCTTCGGAATGCTATCCTTGAAGGATTGAATGCAGACATAGAGAGTCCATCTCAGAAGAACGTTCCATAATCGACATAAGAGAGAACTTATTTGCGAATACTTTACGGCATACAGAGCACAGGAAAAGGTCATCTATCGCGATTTCTGGGGCTCCGTCCGCATTTTCGTGAGGATGGACATAAGCTCTGTGTCATTGCCAGCGGGTATGAGACCCCTCCTGACTATTTCTTAGAGGCGATCAGTGACTACGAATATCATCGTTTCAAGGGAATATCATACGTGGGTAACGGGCAAGGAGGCGTATCGGAAACGCGGACGGCCGCTGCTTTTCTGAAGAACTTTCCGCGTCTCATGGATGAAATCGCCAAAGCCCACCGGCTCGTGCGTGATTTTCAGCCGGATGTGATCGTCAGTGATTTTGAACCCATTACCGCGTGCCCGGTTGTCGCACCGGACATCCCCAAAATTGGCCTGTCCCACCAGAGCGCCGTCCTGAGTCCGGGCGTTCATCATCCTCCCGGCATACCTTTCGCGAAACTTTCAACGCGTACCGTGGTTTCCATTTTTACCGCAGGTCTGAACCATAAATTTGGTTCTCACTTCTATCCGGCCAACCATTATTGTCTTCCGCCGATCATACGGCCGGCCATACTGAATGCTAAACGCGAGAACCGGGGACACATTATTGTCTACTACACGATGCCCGGTTTACTGCCCGAAATCAAGAATTACGCACTCACTCACTCCGACAGACAATTTATTATCTATGGCGCGAAAGGCGAAAAAGACTCAGCAAACATCCACTACGAACAAGATCGCTCTCAATTCGCACAAGACCTGGCCAGTTGCGACACCTACGTCGGAACGGCGGGTTTCCAATCGATCAGCGAAGCCTTTTTTCTCGGCAAAAAGATCGTGGTCAAGCCATTGGCGGGTCAGTATGAACAGATTTGGAACGCCGCCCAATTGGAACATTACGGAATGGGACGTTGGATGCGGCAAAGCCTGGTTGAAGCACTTGAGCAAGACTTCAACACCGAACTTCACACCAAACTGAAAAATTGGTTCGAAAACGGTTCGCTTACCTGCTATGAGAAAATTCTCGCGGCAGCTCACTAACTCAGAACGGCGGTTTCATACTCGTTTGAATCCGCCTCATCCAGCCCCAGCACAAACAGGTCTCCCCGTTTTGAACAGACATAATAGTTCAGACCGAATTCCCCGGCAGCTGCGCTTTTTCAGCCGGAAAAAGCTCAGATAATTCCGCCTCATGTTTTTCTTCAAACGGTCCAACCACAGCGAGGTTGGCATTCTCCGGGCGAAAAATTGTATCAATTACCTCAACAAGATCATGGGTCGTTAGATCCTCCTGCTCTTTGACGTACTGGCCTGGCGTCCGGATCCGATCTTCAGGCAGCAAGAGACATTGGCGTGCCATATAATCTGCGAGACGATCCGGGCGGTCGCACATCATGTCCATTCCGCATCGGATTGTCTCTTTATAGGCTTCCAGTTCGTCTTCTTTCAGTCCGTCGTTACGCACTTCTTCAATCACATCGAGTGTCGCGCGGGCGGCGGCTGCCAAATTGTCTGCGTCCACCGACAGCGTAATATTCACCGCTCCCGTGTCCGAATAAACCATCGGCCGACTCGAAATCTGATAGACCAAACCCAGTTCCTCACGCACCGTTGTGAACAGCCTCGAACTCAATCCTCCCCCGATTATTCGCGACGCCGCCATCATAGGGCTGAAACGGTCATCAGCCGCACTGAAAGCACGAAAGCTCAAAGCCATATTGACCACAGGGGTCCGTTCCGTTCGACGGTATGCAACTCGTGCCCGATATGATTCGACTTCTTCCCGAAGAATCTCTGGAATGGGTTGATCGGCCGGCATACTACCTAATGTCGCGTCCAGCATTTCACAAACGCCCTCGAAATCAAAGGCCCCCGCCATTGAAACAACCATATTTTCCGGCACAAAGAAACGCGAATATTGTTTTTCGACCAGCTCGGAATCAAACTTCTGGACGACCGATAAATTACCCCGCGTGCCAAGCTCGTCGACTTCCTCTTTGAAAAGCAGGGAGTAGACCAGTTCCAGGGCGCTTAGATTCCGCTGTTTGTCATCCCGGTTCTCGCTGATTTCCTGAGCCACGATAGCCTTTTCCTGCTCGATTTCATTCTCATTAAACAATGGATTTCGAAGCACATCTGTAAAAACACTCAGGCCCTTTTCACAGTGTTTTTTATGGACGAGAAGGATTACCTCAAGAGACTCCGGGTGGGTGCTTGCATCAAGTAAACCGCCCATGTGCTCGATCGTCCGCAACAGATCGCACGAACTCGGATAATTCTTGGAACCCTGAATAATCATGTGTTCCAGAAAATGGGTCAAACCAGCGTGCTCGCGGGGCTCAAACCTCGGGCCTGCATGGACACGAGCATGACAGGCAACCGAATGCAATGAGGATTGCTGAACACCGATGATAGCCAAACCGTTATCAAGCTTTTCTTCCCTGTAATCGCCAAGCAAAGGGCTCTCCTTGTAAGTAAATTACTCATTCCCCGTCTTTGTGTCCCTAAAAAGATCGTATACAATACCGGGACATCCGTCAATCACGACCGTTCATAACCTCAGCAAGATAAATTTGTCGAACGCTATGAATCAATCCGATGATACATATATCGTCCAAATAACACCTCCTGGTGAGGGCGGGATAGCGGTCATTGCCCTGGCCGGGAAAGGTGCAGAAGAAATGCTGAATCGATTCTTTGAGCCTGTTCAGTCCACTGGCAACTCCAAAAGAAATCGAAACTTATTTTACGGACACATTAAGCGGGACAACAAAGTACTTGATGAAGTTATTGTGGCACGTGTCGGAAATCCGTTCGCAAATGCCAGCAGCAGGGCCTACGAGATAAATTGTCACGGTGGAGCCGCCGCCGTGAGCGCTGTAATGGATTGTTTTCAGCACGCCGGTGCGCAGTCGTTCCCCTGGCAGGAATTGGCCGGTCTCAAACCGGATGGGGCCCCCCTTTCACATTTCACTCTCCGCGCTCGCGCATTATCCTCTCTCCCACAAGCTGAAACGAGGCTTGCAGCCCGTATGTTGCTTCACCAGGCGAATGGCGCGCTTTCTAATGCTCTGGAGACATTGCTGGTGTGTCGTAAAGAAAGGGAGTTTGCGAAACGCCTGGACTCGCTTCTGGCGACATGTGATCTCGGGCAGGCGCTTCTGGATTCCACTTCTGTGCTTCTCGCTGGTCCCCCCAACGTCGGCAAATCCACACTGCTCAACACCTTGCTGTCCAGAGAAAGAGTAATTGTTCACCACCGGCCCGGCACAACCAGAGACCTGGTGAGGGAAACGATTTCGCTCAAGGGTGTCCCTTTTGAGTTCATTGATTCCGCGGGAATTCGGTCGGACGCACAAGATGTTGAGGCTGAAGCCATTAATAAGACCCTCGCGCATATTCGCGATTGCAACATACTGGTTTTCGTCTACGATGCCCGGGAGAAACTGGAGGAAGAAATAAAAACCGTTTCTAAAAAACCGCTCCCATCGCGAGTTTTCTTTGTCGGGAACAAAATTGATCTCCTGAACTCCGCCTCCTTCCCCCCGAGAAGGCCACCTGAGCCTTTTGCCGAATGTCCCCACATTTTCCTGTCGGCAAAGACCGGGGAAAATGTGGAATATCTCGAAAATGCGCTCCTCAAACCTTATATCTGTCGCCTGCCCGGTTGTCGGGGTGGTGAAGCATTTGTCTTTGACAAAAACACCGAAAAGTTATTGTGCCGGGTGCGTCAACTTTGCGATGATGCTGGTTTCCGGACAGCCCAAACTAAACTGGGCGAAGCCGGTGTTGTACTCAGTCAATAAAAGCTCCCTCGACATGAACATTTCCAAGAATCGTCTCTGAGCAGATCGCGCGCATGTCATTTTCCCCGCTTGCAAAGCAAACGGCTTCCATTTATCTTTTATTGTTCGGGGATTAGACCGACATTTAAAATTACTCGTGGGGGAGGATTGTAGAGCATCTTTTTTGCTTTCACAGGAAGGTATCCTGCTTTGTATCGGGGACGCAAAGACTGTCCGCCAGCGTTGATAGCGATCCTCAGTCTGGCTATCTTTTTCCTCTCTATACCGCTTCAATATGTTTCAGCCCAGATAGGGGTAGAAATCAGGGGCAACGCCGGAATTAAGCCCGATGGGGAAACGGAAAAAGAAGAGCGCAAAGACGACGATATGTACCAGCGCGCGGGGCTCCCAACCGATCCAGAAATTCAGACTTTTCTGCAGCGCGCACAGGATTATTCGGAATCCGAGCAGTACGACACAGCCGTCCGCCTTCTACAAAAAGTTCTCGAAGAAGGCGACCAGGCGATGGTAAAAACGGGGCGTAGAGTCTATCAACCAGCCAGCGAAACGGCTCAAGGCATGCTCATTGAGCTGCCGGAGGAAGGGCTGGAAACCTACCGAATTCTCGCGGACGCAAATGCAGCAGCTCTGCTGGATGCACCGGGAGCCCGAAGAAACTCAGGCGCCCTGCATCAAATTGTCAGGCAGTATTTCCTCAGTTCCTTGGGCGATGAAGCTGCCTACCGCCTTGCCTGTCTCTACATCAACCGTCATCAGTTCAGCCAGGCGAGGCGCCTGCTGAACGATATACTTGAATATCACGTCGATTTGCCCGCACCTCGAGAAGAGATTCTGCTGCGTCTTACTGTTGCTTCAGCACAGCTGGGGGATTATGAAGGTGCAAAAAAGGTCTGGGCTGAACTGTCTGCTGGCTTCGGTTCGTTGCCTTCGGAAACTCTGAAGCAGATTGAAGCCGAAATTGAACGTGCCAAAAAATCAGCTGTGGCAACCTCGACGGGCGGGGATTGGCCCATGGCATATGGCAGCTCCAGTCGTAATGGTGTGACCTTTTCACCGGAACTGACTTCTGAGAAAAAGGAAAATGTTGCTTTGGTCAGTGTCTGGGAACAAGACATGGAAAGCGATCGTCGCGAAGACGTTGCAGAGACTGCCGGCCAAACCGAATTACTGACCCAGATGTGGATCGAGAACAATTATCAACCCGTCGATCAAATGGCAATCGTAGCTGACCGGATATGGGCAAGCTCTCCCGACGGTATTCGATGTATCGCTAAAAAAACCGGGCGAAAAATCTGGTCGACCGGCGGCAAAGCTCCTTTCCAAAACCCGAATCAGAAAAATCGACGGATCATTATCCATCACCGGGTGCGTCGGTATAATTTTCAGGAATCAGCCTATTTCAAAGACCGCACCGGCGACAGGATTAGCGTTTTTGGAGGGTTGGTATTTCGTACTGAAGGAAACTGGAAAACGGCTCCCACACGGCGTCGAGTTCGGCAGGGAAATCGCATAACCTATATTACCGAACGAACCGGTAGTTACCTGTCGGCATACAACGCCGAAACTGGTAAATTGAAGTGGGCAGTTGGTGGCGGCAAAACCGAAGACAAAAATATTCTTTCCGGCTGCCGTTTCATGAACGCGCCCGTGCCCTGCGGAACCAACGCGCTGGTAGCCATCGAAAAAAATGACGGGCTCTACCTCGCCGCCCTCCATCCAAAAACAGGCAGGATAAGCTGGCAACAATTCCTCTGCGCTTACGCTTCCTCCCCGGTGCCCCCCAAAAAACCCGTGGGAGTAGCAGTGGATTCCGGCGAAGTTTATGTGGCAACCGGCAAAGGCGTTGTGTTTGCGCTTGATGGTGTCGATGGCCACATTCACTGGGCCAGCACCTACCAGAGCAATCCCTTGCAGTGGGCTCCAGCACGGCTCAGCCAGTTGCGTGGCCAAAAAAAAGAACCTGATGGCTGGTCTGAAAACGCTATTTTTCCCACGGGTAAAAATCTCCTGACTCTGCCGGGCGATGCCCCCACAATTCTGTGCCTCGACCGATCTTCCGGCGAACTACGCTATAAAAAAGCACGTAATAATGCTGAATATCCCCTCGGTCTCGTCCAAAACAATCTCATCGTCGCAGGCGATACTTTTATCCGCGCTCATGAGGTCCGAACCGGGAGTGTGGTCTGGGAGCAACAAATCGAACCACCCACAGGCCGCGGTATCCTCACCAGAAACTTTGCATTTCTACCCCAGGACGGCTCGATCAGAGTTCTGTCTGTGAAATCCGGCCAGAAGATCTCCAAAATTCACGTCGGGCTCAGTCGTGACCTTCCTCTCGGCAATCTCTATTCCGACGGAAACCGTATCTACTGCGCCGGCCTGAGCAGGGCGTTCGCCCTATCCACCGGTGCCCGTTTGCTGGCCGAACTGAATCAAAACGTCAAGAAACAACACAGCGCGGCGGCATATCTGGCACGAGGTCGATTTTACTCCAAAACAGCTCGTTATGCTCAGGCTGTCAGAGACCTCCGAAACGCACGCAATTTGGCTCTGGAAGACCCAAGGCAGGTCCGATTCAACCAACTCGTTGATGCACTGGCTAAAATCCAGGAAGAAAAAAACCAGCTCCGGTCCAAACTCGCGTGGTTTGCCGATTCATTCAACCGGGCAGCCCTCGGACCCGACTACACAAAACTCAAGGGCGAAGCAGAAATCAAAGATAGTGCTCTCAGGATGTCCGATGGACAACAATTGCTTGTGAAGCTCAACAAACTGATTCCTGGGAACTTTTCCGTTGAGATTGATGGATGGCAGTTGGACCGCCCATGCGATTTATCCTTCAAACTCGATATCACCTCACCGCAAAAAACAGTGAAAGCTCTTTATGCTCAGTTCGGAGCCAACTGGAACGTTCGAAATATCCTTCAATTCGATGGCAATCAGGTGTGTGTAACCAATGACTACCTCATTGAAAAAGGGAAAAGGCACCAGCTAAAACTGGTTCGATTCGGACAACAGCTCACCATGTATGTCGATGGCCGGCGCATTTTGCAGCATGAAGGCAATTTGCCCCCGGCAGCTGAGAGCAAAACTACACTCTATCTCTACGGCTTCGGGGGGGAGCATTTTTTCGACAACCTGACAATTAAGCGCCTGGACGCGAGTGGAAATCCCCTGATCAAAGGTAATGAAGCGGCACCAACCGAACGAGAAAAGCAACTCAAAGAAGAGCTGGTCAAGCTTCAGAAACAAGAGGGACAGACGGAACAGGCTATCGCCCAGTTGCGAGAACAAGGCTACGCGAATTTTGACGCTATTCGGGTGCCTTTGTTCGAAAGCCTTCTGAAACTGGCAGGTGAATCTCTCGAACACGCGCCATCGATACTCAAAGAAGCCCGGACACTTGCGCAATCTTTGGAAGAAATGAACGCCCTGCAAATGGCTGGCGCCCGAGTCGCTATGGCTCGTGGTGACCTTGAAACGGCCGCAACAAGTTATTCTCAAATCATTGAGAGTGCCGGCAAAACGCTGATCCGGATTGACCAGAACAATCCCGGGCACCGTGTCACTGCATCTCTGTGGGCACAAATGAAACTCGGAAAACTGGAGCAATCCGGGAAGGAATCCTTGCAGAATGTCATCCGCCAGGCCGCAAGAGAACATCTAAATCGGGTTCAAGCCCGCGAAGACGTCTCGTTCGAAACTTTCTACAGAATCATGCACGCGTACCCGGGGACCCCGTCAGGAATCCGCGCGGGTTTGCTGGCAGCAGAGACGGCTGAAAATGCGGGCAAAATCTGCGAAGCGGAATTAATTCTATTGCAGATGCAAAATTTCGCCGACAAAAAGGCCCTCGCAAAGAGTCAGAGAGTTCTGGCAAAATTCTATGAGCGCCAGGGATGGAACAGGCAGGCTTACCGAACATGGCAGACTCTTCAAGAAAACACGGCCGACCTTTCTCTGGATACTGGCCAGGAAACGCGAAATGTGGGGGAATACTGCAAATTGGCCATGGAGCGCCTCCGGGAAAAAGCCGGTGCCAGAGGGGGCACTCGCTTCAAAACGATGCCTGATCCCCCCTATCGACTGCTGTGGAAAGCCCCAATTCAAGGCTATATCGTTCGACAACGTATTCAATCCGACATACTGAGCGATTTTCTCGATAGTCACATTATCCTTATGGATTACCAAAAACGGAAATTAGTTTGTAAAGAGGTTAAAACTGGGGAAACGAGATGGCAACGTGACTTTCAGAATACGAACCGTTTCGCTCGCCGGGGCCATATGATTATCGAAACCCACCCTCACACACGCGCTATTTCTTTGATCAACGGGCAAGTAATCTGGGAGAAGGATGTTGGTGGAACGGGAATAAACAGGTCCCGCGCACGGGTTAGTGTGGGAAGATCAAATGTGGTCGTTGCTGACAACGCCGGCGGACTCGGTGGATACGCCCTTCATGGGATTGATACTGTGACAGGCGAGGTGCGCTGGCGTCGTCAGCTCGCCAGGCAGAGCCGGCCTAACATTCTCATCCTCAGCGGCTATGTCGTCGACCTGTCCTACGATCCGCACACCCGAAACCACACGAATGCACGCGTCTACGATGCGAGTTCGGGCAAGTTATTTAACTCAAAATTTCCAAGGCCCCGGGGACGACAATTCTGGTCCACTAACGGTGTTATCTGCCAGGAAGGCAACGAGTATGTCCTTCGAGAGTTTCCTGATGGCAATAAAACCTGGAAGTTGCCGATCAAAAATGCGAATCGCTCCTACGTCCGGGGGATAACAAATTCTTCCGCCGGCCTTTTTATGAAGCCCGGAGGGTATGCATTGATCGATCCTGTTGAGAAAGAAATACGCTGGCGTATTGAAACGGATGGATCTAAAAATCTGTACGCAACAAGTGCCGTGTATGATCCGCGTCGCGATGAGATATTGGTCATAAAACGAATTGGAAAAGGCAAAAACTGGTCCTATAGCATTTCCGGAACCGATCCTCAAACAGGCAAGCCCCGCGATCAGATCACGCTCGAAAAGCACATGAGATTATACAATCGGGGCTCGTTACCCGTGAACGACCGTTTTATGGCTGTAATGGAGTCCGTGCGCAAAAAGCAGAAAAATCAAACTCGGATCGTTAACAGACGTTACCGCATTGTGAGACGTAAAGATGGCCAGGTCCTGCCTGGTGTTCGTCTTCCGCATTTGAAAGACCTTTCTGACAGAGAAAAACGTTATCATTTCCAGCTTCACGTGGTTGGTAATAGTCTAGTTTTTACAGGAAGCGGGAAAGTTCTCGTATACGAACACGATTCGAAAAAGGAGCTGAAATGAATTCCGAGCAGGACGAACAACATTACGAATCTTCGGGACAACGCCAATCCAGACTATTTTGCTCGGCATCTTTCCTTCCTGCACTCATTGCATTTGTCTTCGCCATAGGTCTGGGCATGCTGACGCTTCGTCGGGCAGAAGCGCAGAAGGTGCCCGCCCTCCCTGAAATGATCACTCCCGAAACAAAAGCAGCGATCGATAGAGGCATGAGCTATCTGGCCAGAACCCAGAGCCGCAATGGAAGCTGGCGGGCACAGGGGGCTTTCAGTACTCAAACGGGCTATCCCTGTGTTATGACATCTCTGGCCGGACTGGCTCTGGCGGCTGGCGGGAATACACCGATTGAAGGGAAATACGCCAAAAGGGTCCGTCAGGCAGCCGATTACATTCTTAAAAGAGCCAATCGAACCGGCCTGATAGCGGGCATGAGAAATACTTCAAGACCGATGTACGGCCATGGTTTCAGTATGCTTTTTCTGGCGGAGATTTATGGGATGGAGCCCAACCCCACCCGCCAAAAACAAATACGAAATGTGCTCCAGAAAGCAGTCCAACTAACCTCTCAAGCCCAATCTAAAGATGGCGGCTGGTATTATACGCCCGATTCGCACACCGATGAGGGCTCGGTTACGGTTACTCAAATACAGGGACTTCGAGCCTGTCGAAATGCAGGTGTCAAAGTTCCAAAATCCACAATCGACAAAGCGACGACCTACATACAAAAATGCCAGCAAAAAGACGGCGGCATCGCATATCGACTTGGAATGAACGGAAGCCGTCCTGCGATCACAGCGGCTGCCGTGGCGACGATGTACAACGCAGGGGAATACGAGAATCCCGTGGCCCACGGCGCACTGAAGTTTACACTCCGCCACGTTCGCAAACAGAAAAAAGATCCCTGGCAAGCGTACCGGGGACACAGCTATTACGGTATGCTGTACGCAAGTCAGGCAGTTTGGTTTTCCGGAGATCAAAATTGGCAAGATCTTTTTCCACAAATGCGCAGTGCACTGCTAAAAAAACAACAAGATGACGGAAGCTGGCAGGGTGATAATGTTGGGAGGGTCTACGGCACCGCCGTAGCACTGCTCATCCTGCAGTTACCAAATCAATATCTACCTATCCTTCAACGCTAAAAACGGCACTGAACAATCGGAGGAACACGTAATGAGCGAAGAAACTCACGCTCGTGATACCAAAAATGAAGTCCCCGAGGAAGACCTCGAAGCTCTCAAAAGCCTGCACGAAGCTTATGATAAAATCAAAAATGAGATTGGCAACGTCATCGTCGGCCAGACAAAAGTTGTCGACCAGCTTCTTCTTGCAATATTCAGCCGAGGTCATTGCATCCTCGAGGGTGTCCCCGGCCTCGGTAAAACTCTAATGGTAAGCACCCTCAGCCAGGCTCTGAACGTAACATTCAGCCGAATTCAGTTTACGCCCGATTTAATGCCCTCCGATATTGTCGGCACCGAGGTCCTCCATGAAGACAAAACGTCCGGTGAACGTGTCTTCAAATTTCTCGCTGGCCCTGTGTTTTCAAATATCGTTCTTGCCGATGAAATCAACCGGACACCACCCAAAACCCAGGCAGCCCTTTTGGAGTCCATGCAGGAAAGACAGGTTACTGTCGGCGGCGACAAACACCAGCTGCCGGCCCCTTTCTTCGTTTTGGCGACTCAAAACCCTATAGAACAAGAAGGCACCTACCCTCTCCCCGAAGCCCAACAAGACCGCTTCATGTTTAAGATTCTCGTCGACTATCCCGATTTTGATGAGGAATACATGATCGCGGAGATAACGACGGCTAGATTCGAACCCGAGGTCGAACCGGTGATGAGCGGTGACGATATCCTTGAATACCAGAAGACCATTCGCCGTGTACCTGTCGCACCTCAGGTCATTCGTTATGCACTCCGTCTGGTCCGAGCCACGCGAGTAACAGAGGCGGATGTGCCGCCTTTTATTAAAGACTGGGTGGCCTGGGGCGCTGGCCCGAGAGCCGTCCAATACCTCCTTTTAGCAGGAAAAGCGCGCGCAGCTCTACACGGCAATACATACGTCAGCAAAGACGATATCCGAAGCGCCACACATCCTGTTCTTCGGCACCGAATCCTGACAACTTTTGCCGCCGAAAGTGAAGGCATTACTCCGGACCAGGTCGTGGATAATCTGCTGGACAGCATCTCTGAGAAAGATGACCCAGAAACTGAAATCCCGAAACAAGTCCAGCCCACTCTTCGCAACAAATGAAACCCGTTCTATAAACGTTCAGTCGGAGATTACAGGCCATCCCAACCAGAAGCCTCGATAAGGTAGTGCATGGGAGCTGAAAAACAAAAAACCAATTACCTCGATCCCGATATCCTTGCCGAAATCGACCGAATGGATTTGAGGGCCCGTTATGTAGTCGAAGGTTTTATCTCGGGCCTCCATAAAAGCCCTTACCATGGCCTCTCGGTCGAGTTCGCCCAGCACAGGCAATATGTGCCCGGCGATGATGTCAGCTATATAGACTGGAAAGTATGGGCTCGCGCGGACCGGTTTTACATCAAACAGTATGAAGAAGAAACAAATCTCGAATGTACTATTCTTCTGGACTGCAGTCGATCAATGGCGTATGGAGAAAATCGTGGCGGTATGAGCAAGTTCGATTACGCCGCCACACTCGCTGCTTCCGTCGCTTACCTGCTTCAGCAACAGCAGGACGCGTCGGGATTGGTAATGTTTGACCGCCAGGTTCGCAGTGAACTCTATCCGAGTAGCCATCCGCGCCATATTTACGCTCTTCTTGACGAACTTCAACAGGCTGAGCCTGATGATCGGAGCGATATTTCAGGGGTGTTTCCAAGAATTGCCGCACGCATCAGAAAACGAGGGCTTATCCTGCTTATCTCAGATCTGTTTTATGATCCAGAGGACCTCGAAAAAGGCCTCTCTCAATTGCGGCATAAACGCCAGGAAGTCGTCGTGTTCCACGTGCTGCATGAAGATGAACTTACGTTTCCTTTCCGCGATAACACGCTTTTTAAGGGAATGGAGACTGAAGACCAATTGATGACCGAGCCCCCTGCTCTGCGCCAGGCTTACCTGGAGGCGCTCGGCAATTTTGAGAAGAATGTGCGGCAAATCTGTTCCAAATCCGCCATCGACTACGTCTCGCTCAGCACGACAGAAGGTCTCCAGGCGGCTTTGAGCCGGTACCTGGCCAGTCGAAAACGCATACGCCATACATACGGAAAGATTTAAATGCCTTTCATTTCTGCACTCAATCCGTTTCTGCTCTGGGGAAGCCTCGCAGTAGCCTCCCCCATCATAATTCACCTGCTGAGTAAACGGCGGTTTACCGTTCTTAACTGGGCGGCAATGGATTTTCTGCTCCAGGCGGACCAGCAGAACCGGCGACGGGTCCGGCTTGAACATCTATTGCTGCTTATTTTGAGATGCCTTTTGCTTCTGCTCATAGCAGCGCTGGTCGCCCGTCCTGTCTTCGACCCATCAGGCCTTGGTGCAGCAGGGCTCAACATGGGACGCTGCGAACATATCATTCTTCTGGACGATTCTCCCAGTATGGGTGCCCGACGAGACAATCAATCTGTATTCGACAAATCACTCAACGGTCTCACCTCTTTCCTTCAGGATCTTTCCGACCAACGCCCACAAGACAGTTTCACTCTTTTACTGACTTCCGATCCGGAACGCCCTTTTCAAAACGCCACTTCGCTTGCAAGCAAAAATCTCCCGTCTGTTATCCGTCGCGTGGAAGACCTGAAAGTGTCAGATGTAGCAGCCCATATTGACCGTGCCCTTCTGGCTCTTAAAAGTCACATCAGCGAAACAGAAGGGGATATTAATCGCTCCATCGTGATCATTTCTGATTTTCGAAGTCGCGACTGGTTACCCGGAGAAAAGGTTGAATCCGGACAAGGGCCACTGACCATGGTCGAGAATCTGGCCAAAACAAATCCCGACGTAAACTGGCGCATGGTCGATACTGGAAACTTCCCCGAAGACAATGTTGGCATCACAGCCATTGATCCCCCCCGAGGGGCCATCGCCGAAAACGTACCGGCCAGATTTGAAGTTCATGTACAAAATTTCGGCCCGGCCGATGTCGATAATATAGAAGTGGTTTTCTCCAGTGGCGGGTTGATCCCCTTAAGGAGCCGCATTGATACCATACCTCCTGGAGGTGAAGAAAGTGTTCCATTTACATTTTCGTTTCAGGATACTGGCCCAGCCCGCGTCCAGGCTGAATTGGAGAAGGATGAACTCCTCGCAGATAACATTCGCCGTTACGCCGCTGACGTGACGAAAGGGGCACGGGTGCTGCTGGTGGATGGGGAACCCGCCATGAAACCCTCGAATGCCGAGTCCTTTTATCTTCAGCGCGCTCTGGCCCCGCCCGGGGATACGGAATCCGGCTATGTTATAAGTGTGATCTCCGGCAGCCAACTCTCCGACCATCAGTTGGATTCATACAAGCTTATCGTTCTGGCCAATGTCTTCCGGATATCGCAAGAGCTTGCGGACAAACTCAAAAAATGGGTTGCCGCGGGCGGGGGGCTGGTCTATTTCCTGGGGGATCAGGCTGACCCATCCAGCTACAACGCCGTCCACAAAGGGCATCCGCGCCTCTTTCCCGTTACTCTTAATGAAATTTTCGGCGATCCCTCGGAAGAGAAATGGATAGGATTGAAACCCCGAGCTGTTAACCACCCCTTGTTAAAAATCTTTGCCGGCGAAAAAAATCCTCTTCTGGAGCGTGTTAAGATTTTCCGCTGGTGGGACTCCAAGTTCGACCCGAAAACCATCCCCGGAGGTACGGTCTCCGTTCTCGCCACATTCAACAATGTGGAAAAATCTCCGGCCATTTTGCAGTCAAACCTCGGGCAAGGACGAATCGCTATATTCCTGCTGCCCGCCGATGCGGAATGGAGCACATGGGTTTCCAGTCCCTCTTACCTCGTTACGATACAAGAAATGGCCCGGCACCTCGTGCGGCCCGTCTCAGACCACAGGCAAATTGTGGCTGGACAAAACTTACGTGAACCTGTTGACCCGTCGGATTTCGTTCTCGAGGCAACAGTGACAAAACCCGATGGCGAACCCGGTGGCACACTGCAGGCTGCCCCACTAAATGACACAAACAAAATGGTTTTTCAATACCTCGACACCGCTGAGGTTGGATTTTACCGTCTGCAAAGGGAATTACGCGACGGCACCCCGGCCCCCGCGCTCTTCGCTGTCAATCTTGATCCCGACGAAGGAGATCTGGAGCACGTACCCAAAAAACGATTCGCAACTCTGAGAAAACGCTCAAATGTAGATGTCGCAAAAACATCCTCCAACCTGAAAAGCGCTGATGTAGCCAACAAGATGGAGCTCTGGAAACCTTTACTTATCGTGCTCGTGGCTGTCCTTTGCGCGGAACAGCTTCTCGGGTGGGCGTTTGGACACCGCCGCCAGTTTACAACGTAACTTTTACATTGCGACGCCATAAATCTCATCTGAAATGCTTGATCTCTGGCTCAAAATAATAGGCAAAAGTGACACACGGATCCCCGATGGAGCGAATGTCAGGTTCGTGCTGAAACATGCCCCTAAATCATGGATGGTTTTTGTGCTGGTAGCTGTTTTGCTTGCTCTACTGTACGGCGTTTGGCGTTTATACCGAAACGAAAATAATACCTGTCCAGAAAAGTGGAAAACAGTTCTCGCAACACTGCGCATTTGCGTGCTTTTGCTGGCAGCATTTATCTTCCTCGGCCCCGTTTTGACCTATTCCACTGAGAAAACAGTTGAACCCTACATCATGGTTATGCTCGACGATTCTTTGTCCATGGCTATAAAAGATCATTATACGGATAAAAAAAGGCTGGCAATGATCGCAGAAGCCATTGAGGCCGACGAAAAAGAGCTGGAAAGTACACCGCCATCCAGAAGTGAAATTGTCGACAGACTTCTACGGCACGAAAACCATCGTTTTATACGCGAACTCGCCACCCACGGCAACGTCCGGGTTATGACTTTCTCAGACAAACTCCGCTTGAGGGAAACCTTTGGAGCCGAAAGACCAGAAGATGTCATTGAAGAACTCGGTGCTGACAAATCGGATGTTGCCGTCGGCGCCCCCATTCCGCCACTTTCCCCAGAAGGAAAAACCACGAACATCGCCCGCGCAATCCGTGAGGCACGTCGACTGGCGGCCGGCAGGCCTCTTGCCGGCATCGTGCTGCTTTCAGATGGACAACATACCGCGGGAGGAGACCCCGGCGCCGCTGCATCCAGGGCCGCTGAACAGAAGTGCCCCATTTTCACAGTCGGATTTGGCGACCCAAGCGAACCCATCAACCTTCGGATAGCAGACCTCTGGGCACCTGAAAATGTCTTCGCCCGCGACCCAATGCTACTCCAGACAACTGTGCAAAGCCAGGGGATTGAAACCGGGTCTGCCGTGCTGGAAATGCGGGTCAAAAATGCCGATCAAGAACCAAACGAACCAGAAGATCGGGGGACACTTGTGGATACCAAAAACATCCCCCTCAAATCCGGGATGCAGACAATCTCGCTCAAACACACGCCGACCAAACCAGGCACCTTTATCTATTCGGTCAGCGTTTCCAAGCAGCCCAAAGAATTGCTCGAATCGGACAACTTCGCGTCGGCCGCCGTCAATGTGCTTGAGGAAAAGGTGCGCATTCTGCTCGTCTCGGGAAGCCCCTCCTGGGAATACAGGCTGGTCAAAAATCTGCTGACTCGTGATAAAACAATAGATCTCAGCTGCTGGCTCCAGACCATGTCAGCCGATATGGAACAAGGCGGCAATACTCCCATTCAGCGTCTGCCACGAAACCGGGAAGAACTCTTGAAATACGATGCTCTCCTGATGTTCGACCCGGATCCAGCAGAATTCAATGAAAAATGGATCGAAGAAATAAAAAACTTCATGGAAAATCACGCCGGCGGTTTCCTCTGGATGTCGGGGCCTCAGAACTCTCTCCAGTTTCTCACCCACAGTCGAACCCGTGACATTCGAGATATTTTGCCGGTTCGGTTGCAGGGACTGGAAGCCGGTATCCTTGAGGCAATGGGTACAACCCGGCAACGAGAATGGCCGCTCAAAATCCGGCCTGAGGGCACCGACCATCCCATTCTCCAGATTAAAGACGACCCCGCAATCGTCAAACGAGTCTGGGAACGCCTCCCGGGTGTTTACTGGGCTTTCCCTGCTAAAAGTCCAAAGCCAGGTTCCCAGGTTCTTGTTGAACATACTAACCCCCGATTGCGCACCGACGAAGGTCCTGTGCCTTTACTGGTCACGGGCCAGTACGGTCCCGGCCACTCCGTGTACCTGGGATTTCAAAGCACCTGGCGCTGGCGGAAAACAGGTCTTGTGTATTTTCAAAAATTCTGGATACAAACCGTGCGTTATCTTGTCCAAGGTCGACTCGTCCGAGGTCGAACCCGCGGGCGCTTGCTCACAAATCGCGATGTGTACGCTGTGGGAGATCGCATCTCAATTACGGCTAAACTCTTTGACTCTTCTTACGACCTGTTGACACGACAAATTGTGGAAGCACGTCTGAAAGCCCCGCACCAACCAGCTCAAAAACTCCAACTGCGCTCACTTTCGGGCAAAAAAGGTCATTACCAGGCCTCTGCCATTGCGCGCCATATGGGGATGAACAAACTCGAAATCGCGCTTCAAAAACCCGATGGCAGCCCGATTTCAATTACGCGCCAATTCACTGTAGAAATGCCGAACGTCGAGTCGGCCGATCCGCGCATGAATAAAACGCTTCTCAAAGAAATCGCCCATCGATCCGGGGGAAAGTACTTTGCTCTAAATGCCATGGTGAATATAGCGGACGCAATCCCGAATCGTCAGAGAATTACTACCGTTCATGGCCGACCGATTCCGCTATGGGATACAAGCCGAGTCTTAATTCTTTTCGTCGTTCTACTTACGCTTGAATGGTCTCTTCGCAAAAAGTTTAGATTGCTCTAAGTACGCGAACAGAAAGCAGATTGTGCAGAACTATGTCCAGTGAATCGGCTGTCCAGAACATCCAGAAAAAGCTCGCGTCTCTACGCCGCAATATCCGATTCTGCCTGCTTCTTGAAGGTGTTTCTCACCTGCTATTAGCGGCCTTCGCGTTCGTATTCTTGAGCTTTTTCATCGATTTTTTCGGCCATATGGACCTTGCACAACGCGCCCTCATGCTCATCCTGGGCATTACTGCGCTTACCGTTGTTGCACTGCGTCGTATTGTACATCCACTGATGAACACAGTTTCCGACGATGGGCTCTGCCTGGAAATTGAACAACGTCACAAGGAACTTCACGACGGCCTTATTACTGCAATTCAGCTCGCGCGAATTGATGACACCCGGTCATACTTCTCACCTGCCATGGTTAACAATGCTATTCGCTCGGGGACTACGGCAGCAGAGCAGGTAAACTTTGAGGACATTCTCGACAGAGAACGTCGCAATCGACATCTTTTCCTGGGCATTGGAATTATTGCTACCTTTATACTTGTATTCCTCCTCTCGCCATCAAATACATCCCTCTGGTTCCAACGGAACATTTTCCTTCAACCAGCACAGTGGCCCCGCGAAACAACCCTATTTGTGATGGGTAGCAAAAACGGCAAACTTGCCGTACCTGAAGGCGCCGATCTTAACCTCAGGGTTAAAGCGGATCCCGACGGAGTCATTCCCGCAGAAGTTGAACTCCATACGCGCCCCGCAGCACGCAGGCATGTGCGCACCAGCCCGATGTCACGGGTCAGCAACAATTCATTCCGTCTCACTTTCGAATCTGTTCAGAAACCGTTTGAGTTGCGTGTCCGTGGCAACGATCACAAAACTCAATGGTACAAAGTCCGGCTGTTGAAACGTCCGCGACTTGAACGGCTGCAACTCACCGTCCTGCCACCTGAATATGTCGGGCAAGAAGAAATCGCCCTTCCCCCAGGACAAAGCGCATATCGAATCCTTACGGGAAGTGCGCTTAAAATGGAGGCGTTTTCACAAAAACAGCTCCAACAGGCTAAGTTGATGCGGGGTGAAAAAACGATTGCTGATCTAACGCTCGAAGGCAAGAAGCATTTCACTATCACAATCCCGGGGAAAAACTTGAAAGGGGGCCGTTACAGCATCGACCTGACGGATATCTTCGATATCGGTATCGATCGACCGATGCAATTCGTCCTCCGTATCCGGCCTGACCGCAAGCCAGATGTCCGTGCCAAACTGGAAGGTATCGGGAACATGATCCTGCCCCGTGCAACTCTCCCCCTCAATGCCCGTTTTAAGGATGATTATGCCATAACAAACGCGTGGCTTCTATGCCAGGCCAACACCGGCGATAAACAACATAAGGAAAAGCGATTGAAGCTCGGCGGACTTGCAGAAAAAATTGCCCAGGACAAACCTGAAATCCGGCACGAATGTCGGGTCGACATCTCACAGATGAATCTCGAACCGGAAAATCACCTTTTGCTGCGCGTGCAAGCTACGGACAACGATACCATCTCTGGGCCCAAAATTGGCGATTCGAGGGTTCTCAGCCTCCGAGTGGTGACTCCCGAAGCCCTCAGAGCCGAAATCCTGCGTCGAGAACAGGACCTTCACCAACAATTCAAGCGTATTCTCAACGACCAGAAGGATCTCTACGAAACATGCCGGATCCTCCAGGCAAATATCAGCAAGGGGCAAAAAATTGGCGGCGACGAAAGCAATTCAATGGCTCGCCTTGAGAGAGGGCAACGCAAAATGGCTCGGCGCAATATTGATATTGCGGGTCAATTCCGCGGGCTTGTCGCGCAAATTCGCAACAACCACCTCGAAAAAAAAGAAGGCCCCCTCCAGACACGACTTACCAAGGAGATAATCATCCCTACCACTTCCCTGGCCCAGAAATGGGCACCTCAGGCTGCTCACCAGTTCCACCAAGCACGAGAAAATGTTGGGGATGCAGAATCTTGCCTGGAAATGCTCCAAAAATCCAAAAGGACTCAGCGCGAAATCATAGCCCGCATGCTGCAAATACAGAAAAGTATGGCAAAGTACGAAACGGTACACGAAGCGATCAATATCCTGAAAAAAATATTGCACAAACAAAAAGAATTGAAAAAGGAAACGGAAAAGGAACGTAAAGAAAGGGAAAAATCCGTTTTTGAGTAATATCCCAGAACGATTTTTCTCCAAAGAAATAAAAAGGAATTATTGAGCCCGGGACCTCGCCTTGTTACAATTAATTCGGGGGATATTACTCATCTCTGATCCAGAGTCAATTGGAGGCAGATAATGAAAATCCGTTTATTGGCCGCTCTTCTGCTTGTTCTATGCATCTGGGGCGCACCGCATGGCCACCCAGGAGAGAAGGAGAAACCTGCCGAACGTCGTGACGAATCGGCGCTGGCCATTAAACAAGAAGGTGTCAGCAGCGAAATGCGTGCGCTGGAGCGGAAACTGCTCCGCCTTGTCCAGCAAGTGCGAGAAACCAATCCCGAACAAGCTGAGCGTCTTTCAATCGCCTTGAAAAAGGCACGCGAAGCTATGCTGGAAAAACGGATGGAACGAATCTCTTTTCTCCTTAACGAAGTCAATCTTGACGCAGCTGTCCACGAACAAATCGAAGTCATACAGGACCTTGTGAACTTGCTGGAAACTCTCACCAAAGAAGAGAATTATTACGACGAACTCCAAAAAAAAATCAAACAGCTGCAACAGTGGCGAAAACAGATTAACAAGCTGAGTCGTGAAGAATGGGAAGAAAAGCGAGAAAGCGAAAAATTCAGTAACCTTGCAAAGACCCAAAAACAGCTCGCCGATCAGATGGCAAGGCTTCAGGAACTAAAAAAACAGCAGAAAGAACTTGCAGATAGAACAGAACAGGCACGTAAAAGTGGAGACCAGAATTCTGGCAAACTCGCGCAACAGCAAGGGAAAATTCGGAAAGACACAGCGAAACTGACGCGAGATATCGCTGAAGCAGCCGGGCAAAAGACCGGTGAATCAGGACCACAGAGCCGTGGGCAGTCCGTCCCTTCCCCTTCCGAAGCCCGAACACCAGAACCAGGACAACAAGACCTCACAGAAGCCACAAGACATCAGAAGACCAGCCAAAAAGAGCTATCGGACGCGAAAGCGCCCTCCGCTCACAAAAATCAAGAAAAAGCGCTCGCGGCCATGGAGAGGGCTCTCAAACAAATGAAAAGAGAAAAACAGCGACTCGACGCCCTTTCACCCGACCACAACAAGAAAATGGCGCGGAAACAACATGCGACTTCTCGCGAAACCGCCCAACTCGCAAAAAAAATGGAGTCCGCCGAGAAATCAGATTCGCCCGCAAACAGCCAGCAAAACGGCGCACAAGGTGGTCGTCACTCCGGAGCGCAATCTTCGCCGCAAAAAAGCCTTAAACACGCTCACAATTCCATGAACAGAGGATCAACAAAACTGCAGAAAAATGACGCTGGGAAAGCTGCAAGAGACCAGGGAAAAGCACATGAAGAGCTACAAAAAGCGCGTCAGGAAATCGACAAGGAGCTCCGTGAACTTCGCGAGGAACAGCGGGGGGCTCTCCTGGCTAAACTTATCGCAATGTTCCAGAACATGCTTGATAAACAGGTCGCCATTACGGAGCAGACCGGCACCTTACAAAAGAAAAAAAGCAGTAAAGATTGGGGGCGAACGGAGACACTCAGGTGTGCTGAACTTGGAGACGGCGAGAAGAAACTCGCAAAAATAGCACAACAGGCCCTCAAGATGATGCAAGAAAATAGTTCCCCCCTCGTCTTCTCGCAGGTGGTCAAGGGACTGATGATTGACCTGAAAACGCTCGTTAAAAGACTTCAGGCTGAAAAGACCGGACGGTTAACCCGCAGCATCCAAAAAGATGTCGAACAAACCCTGTGCGATCTCATTCAGGCGCTGGAAAAAGCTCAGGATAACCCCCCACAGGCCGACAACAAGTCCAACCAGCCACAGAATGGCCAGAGCCCCAAACCACCACTCGTAAGTCTGCTCGCGGAGGTAAAACTGCTGCGGAACCTTCAGGGAAGAATCAACAAAAGAACACGTTCGCTCGAAAAACAGCTCCAGGGCAAAGGCAGCTCGGCTGACCTCGAACACGAGATCACAACCCTGACAGATCGTCAGAAATCTGTTTGCGAAATGGCCGAGAAGTTTCGCAAAAAACTCATGGGCCAGGCCAGGAAGAAAAAGAAAAAACAGTCAGCCCCTGAACTATAAAAGCTCCAATACAAAGAATCCATTACGGGAGAATTAAATGCGGATTTATATAACAATCGTACTGGTTGCCGCCCTGATAGTAACAACATCAGTCCAATCCCAGGAGAAAGACACCGGAACCACTAAAGCAATCTCCACAAAGCGAGCAGTAGAAAACTTCATACAGTGGGCAAACCATCAACAAGACATTGGCCCGGAAACAAAGGCAAAAATTCAGCAACTGTACGATTCCGCTGGGCCGAAAGGCGATCCCGACCTCATCGTTCGGGCTCTGACACTAATTCGGCCAGAATTTCACAAAGCCCTCCGGAATCTTAACAGTGAGAAGACGGAGAAGGCCATCGGGTTGCTCAAGCCATTAATCAAATCCAAAAACTCTTACCTGGAATCGAACGCCCGCTTTTTTCTCGCGAGAGGCCGTATGCAACAGGAGAATTACGAAAAAGCCGCCAAACTCCTAAAACATCTCGCCCAAGAAGATCCACCTCATACGCAATATAAACCACATAGCTTGTTCCGGCTTGCGATCTGCCAGCTGCATCTTTTGCAAAGGGAAAAAGCGCTGGAATCAATAAGCACATTCCTTCGCAATTATCCCCACGCTCCGAGCTGGCACCGAGAGCGCGCTAAACTGGTCTTTGTTCAACTCATGACATACCCCGAAGGAGGCTTAAAAGAAGTTTGCGACCTGATGAAATACAGTCGTCGTCGTTTGAAACTGGATCAGCTCGACGAAACAACTCAAAAACGTCAGCAAAGGATTGTTGAGATATTGGATAAAATTATTGAAAAAGCCCAAAAGCAACAGGGTCAGAGTGGAGGCGGAGGGCAAGGTAGCGGTCAGGGCATTGTACAATCAGGCGGTAGCGGTGCCCCTTCGGGAAATGCAACACCCTCATCCCCTGCCAACCAGTCACAACTCCCGGGCGGATCGTCAAGCATGGGACAGCTCGGACGCGAAGTGAGAGGAGATCCAGCTGAAACCTGGGGAAACATGCCGCCAAAAGAACGAGAAAAAGCACTTTCCCACCTGAAATCAAAGTTTCCGGACCGATATCGAGATCTCGTCGAGCAATACTACAAAAGCCTTCAGGAAGAGGAATAACCTATGCGACGACCAATCGTCGTACCCCTCCTCCTGATTGCATCTGCGATAATCGCCCATGCTGCCTCCACTTCCGATAAAGTCACCATACTCGATGGCAAAAGTTTCCGGTCGGATATTAAGGAAATAACGGAAGCAGGAAAAGTCGTCTTTGCCGGCGCCAGAGACAGTATTGACCTTCAAAGTCTGCGCCATATACGCCGTCACAAAAAAGCCCAAAAAGCGCCCGCCGACAAACAAATCGTCTGGCTTCTCGGAGGCGGCAAAGTCTTTGCCGATTCTATCTTAATCAGTGAAGGCTACTTCGTGATTAAATCGCATGCGCTCGGGAAATTAAGGCTGCCTCTGCGTTATGTGAGAGGACTGCAATTGCCATTCGAAACCCCCAACAAATCGGACATAAAAGCTGAGTTCGACCGGCTGATGGCCCCAAAGAACCGCGCAGACCGCGTGCTCGCACGAACGGACGACGATGTAAAAACTGTCCGATGTGCCGTGGTTTCCCTCACCGATAAAACTTTGACCGTCGAATACGAAAATGAACAACGTGAGATTCGACGAGATAACGTTGTTGCTATTGTTCTGGCCATGACCATCGAACCGCCTGACCGAACCGGCCATTGTCGTGTTTCGCTCAAGGACGGATCTGTAATATGGGGGGAGATGCGAAAACTCAAAGATAACAAAATGTACCTGGAGGCTTTTCCGGATCAATGTATAGAAATGCCCTGGAGTAACGTGCATAGAATTGACGTGCGCAGCAAACGAATGGTTTTCGCCTCTGACCTGGACCCCGTGGCTATTCAACAGCGTGCAATCGCAACATACCCCTGGTCTTACCGGAAAGACCAGAATGTGCTCGACGGTCCCCTAATCCTCGCTGAACAAAAATACACGAAAGGGCTGGGTGTCCATGCTCCGTGCCGGCTCACCTATTCGATTCGCCAAAATTACTCGACCTTCGCCGCTACAATCGGCATAGATGAAGGGATGGATGGCAAAGGCGACTGCATTTTTAAGGTCCTTGGGGACGGGAAAGTGCTTTTCGAACGGCGAATCCGGGGCGAAGACAAACCACATGAAATTCGTGTGGACATCTCCGGGCATGACCGGGTAACACTCGCCGTCGAAGCGGGACAGAATCTGGACATTGGCGATAACGCCAATTGGTGCGAAGCACGGTTCGTCCAGTAAGCGGCGAAAAGCAGGGCTAATTCTGCGAGACGAAACTTCACTTTATTCCCGCTCATCTTCCGGTCGTTGACCAACGTCACTTAAGTCTATCGGCTCAAAATCCAGCTCCTCAATCGCTGGAGAATCCTCGGACAGGCTGAATTCGTCCGATTCAGGCTCAGCGCACCGGGGATCGCACACGATAGAATGGTGATCGTGCCCCAGCTCCTGCCAACCCTCAAAATCGAGGGTTTCCTCCCCGTCCGTGAACACCAGTTCTTCGCCGCCGACATCCCAGAACAGGTTGAGATCGCTTCTTAAATTTCGCATGGCGAGCTTCGCACCATAACCTCCCCGGAAAATGGGCTGGCCGTCGGTAATGAAAACATTGCGTTCCCAGTTGAAGGCTTTGTGCTGGAGATCCGCGCGGCCATGCGCGGTCACACTTTCCCCGCCAAAGGCGAAGATGTTGTTGCGGACAAGATTTTCCCGGCCGTAGTGCTGATGGAAGATTTCCCCGTTTGTGCGATAGCAGACGTTGTTCTCAATCAACAGGTGCGAGCTTCCTTCATCCGGATAAATACACCATGCGCCGTAATTCAGTTTCTCAACATCATGGATTAGATTCCCCCGCAGGACCGTCCCCGGCTGGACGCCCAGCGTGTATATGCCACCCATATCCGACAACAACCCCTGTCCGATATCATGGATGTGGTTTTTCTCAATCATATTCTCCCGGCTGATGTTACCCCGATACCCCCAAACCCAGCCGCAAGAAATCCCGCTGTAGTACAGGTCATGGATGTGGTTGTGGCTGATTACATTTTCAAAACTGTGCATACTCAAAACGCCAACACCACAGTGGAATACTCGACCGCAGACGTGAATGTGATTATCGGTGATCCGATTGTGCCCCGTACGGAGATATCGCGGATCGTTGTAGTCGCCACCATTCATTTTGACTCCGCCAGCCCCGACATCGAAGATTTCGTTTCCCACAATCCGGATACCCTCGCATCCGTCTCCGATCTCGATACCGTACCAGCCGACATTCGCCACGCGGCAATTTTCGATCGCGCAGCAACGGGCTCCATTCAACACAATCGTCCCCGGCACATCGCTGGCCGCCTGCGATCCGGACGCATCAGTCCCCCGGGAATAGCGCTTCACTGAACGATTATCGTCAAGGTTTTCAGACGCTGCCGGTTCTTCGCCGATCTTCCATCCCGGCTGAACCCAATCCGCGTTCTCGAATCGCAATCCCTGGAACTTCAAGAACTCGACGTAGCGATTCTGCTGCGGATCGCCGGTGAGTTTCATAAGTTGCCGAATTCTGGGCGCGAACACTTCGGTCGTTTCAGGGTCTTCACCCTCTTTGGGGATGTAGAACAATTTTCCGTTTGATCGATCCAGATACCACTCCCCCGGTTCTGTCAGTGCTTCAAATACGTTATCGACAAAACACGGTGCCAGTTTTTCTCCGTGCGACTCCACCAATGGCGCGCGGCTTGTCCGAGCCGTTGTACTCATCTCCGTTTCTTCGTCGAAATCCGCCACAGGAAAACGCTCATCAATCCAGAAGTGGAACAGCACGATCTCAACGTCCTGGAGATTGCGCCATTTCTTCATTGCGCCTTCTTCCAATCGGAATTGCCGGTAGCCGCCGCTCCCCCAGCCGGCAGGCACATCCATCCCCGGAACCTCTGCGACACGGTACCGTCCTTCTTTCGGCAGGCGCGGACGTGGGCATCGTTCACCGTCGACAAAAAGCTGCCGAAAATACCAGTCTCCGTTAGCGACCTCCTCCAGTTCCGCCACCCAGACCGATTGACCGTTCAAAGTTTTAATTTCCCAGTCGGTGATTTTTTCGCCGCCATCGAGAATCGGTTCTTCTCCCGGGTAGGCCGCATACGTCACGGGAGCCGAATCGGCCGGTCCGAACTGAAGCGGTTCAGCAAGTTTGTACCGTCCGCCTCGGAGAAAAACCGTTACCCGGGGCGCAAGGAGACCTTCTCTTTTCAATTTGCGGATGACCCGTTGCGCTCCCGATACGTCCGCAAACGGACCGTCGGTATTCTTTTCATTCGGCTCGGCCAGCGTGCCGGACCATTGGTTGTTACCTTCAGGTGCAACGTAATATGTATCGGATACAACAGCGTTCACCGGGCGTGCCAAAGTCCACTCCTCCATACATCGTTGTTATGGCAATCATACAATCGCATCGGCGCCTATGTTAGCCGCATGACAAATAGATGCAAGTAGCCGACGCGAAAAGCCTGTTGACAAAAGATACGCGGCCGGCATGTGAGAGATGCCGCCAAAGCCGTCGATTTTGTTAAAAGCTGCCACGACAAAGCTGTCGACGTGACAAAGACTGCCAGTGAGTATCGCGAACGCGCCGAGGCTGTGTGGCGAGATCTTAATGAATGATCATACGACGGTGATCTCAACCTCTTGCTCCGTCTGCGCGCTTTCCCAGATGGCCTCGGCAATGCGCAGGGCTTCCGCGCTGTCCTGAAGCGAAGCCACCGGTTCGGCATCCGTCACCGCACACTTCGCCAGGTCACGCATTTCCCCCACATACCCTCCCAGCTCGAGACTCTCATGTTCGAGGATAAGGGATGGTCGGTACTCATAGGTCTGATTTTTTAGCGCTCGCTCGCCCTTGAGAGCCTCCGGCAACCACCCTTCCAGCGGATGGTACCTGAGATAAATCTGATCCTCGACCTCAAGCCACTCCTGATGGCCTGTGAGATTAAAGACTTCGTTGAAATGCCAGGTGTCAGATGCCAGTGCGCAAAGATTCATTATCCCCACCCCGCCGTCGGCGAACTGAAGGTTAACGGCATAGGTACCCTCTTGCTCCGAAATCTGATGCAAACGCGCGTGGACAGATTTCACATCCCCGCAGAGAAAACGGGTAACATCGAACATGTGAACGAGCTGGCCGATCAGAAACGCCCGCATTGGCTCTTCAATTCCCCACAAAGCGGGGT
Source organism: Candidatus Brocadiia bacterium (assembly GCA_046538485.1). Lineage (GTDB taxonomy): Bacteria > Planctomycetota > Brocadiia > SM23-32 > SM23-32 > JBKHIT01. The sequence continues at coordinate 100,129 of JBKHIT010000006.1, forward strand.
ATGGCCCCTGCGTAAAACGCACTTCCGCCATGTGAACCCCTCCAAAACTTTCGTTCTGACTGATCGCACGAGCTGCTCGGTAAGCGGGGCTGTGGCGTTTCATAAAACCACAAAGGCCTTTGCAACCTTTCTCCGAAGCCAGATCCGCCAGTTTTTGCGCCTCATCAGAATTAGGGGCACTGGGTTTTTCAACGTAAATGTGAAGCCCTCGTCCCAGGCATGTCTGGCCTACATCCACGTGCATCTGGGGACGCCCACAAATGGCCACAGCATCCAGTTCCTCCCCATCCAGCATCTCTTCCAGATCGCAGTACGCCGTTGGCACACCCCATTTACTCGCGGTGGCGTCGGCCTTCTGCTGATCGATATCACAAACAGCCACCAGTTCGATCTCTTCCACCTGTTTTATCGCGGGGTAAAGCCTGTGATTGGCGTGTCCGCCACATCCCACAAATCCTATGCGCGCCTGGATTTCGCTCATTTTTTCCTCACATTTTGTGTCCCAGAAGCCGACTACTTCTCCAGCAACCAGCGGACAACTCCCATGTGGTAGCGCTGGTGTGTATCGATACCGTTACAGTAATACGCCGTGACAAGAGTTCCGTCTTCGAGTTGTACGCTGGAGGGATAACCGACGTCCTGGCGTCGTTCGTACCAGGGGCCGTCGCTCTCCGTTTGTTTTTCGCGTTTCCGCGTCAAATTTACAAGCACGCGAGGTCGACTCCAGGTCTGACCCATATCGTCGCTGAATCGCGCGCCCACTCCGTAAAGACCTTCGTTGCGAATCCCAAAAGTGAGAAGCAAACGATCCTCCTCAAGCAGCAATAGATGTCCGGGGTGTTGCCCGGGCAGCGTCAACGCGCCTCGGTCGTCCCAGTTTTTTCCCTGATCTTCCGAACCGAACAATTCCAGATGCGCATCTTCGCGTGTTCTTGCTGCTACCAGGATATCCCCATCGGGTAAAAGCAGCGGAGTAGACTCGTTTGCATCATGATCCCGAATGGTTCCCTGGACTTCCCATGAATAACCATCGTCTTCGCTGGTGTAGAAGTAAGCGGCATGGTCGTCGTCCGGCAACGCAGCATAGATGCACACTCCAAGAAGATCATCACCAAGAACCAAGATATCTCCGAACGGGATAATGCCCCCAACGTCTTCAGCGGGCGGATCTACTGGTGTACCCCGTGGCCAGTTATGTCCTCCATCTTCCGATCGGCAAACCCACATGGGGAGAATCTCGCCATCATGGGGACTCAAGTATGATCCAGGAGGACGCCTTTTGCTCCAGCCGGATGCAAGGACGACCGGATTACCATCGGATGCCAGTCCGGCCGCCACATTCATCCTGTTTGTACCTGGTTCGTGTGGAGCAGGCACACTGCGGAGATTCCAGAGACGCCCGCCATCTTCGCTGGCCCAGCACTCTACATCGCCCTCCCAACCGCCATGTGTGGGCTGGTTAAAAATCGTGGCAAGCATATTGCCATTCGGCAGAAGCGTCAGATTCGGCCATGCGCAAACATTATCCACTGCAATATAACGTTCCGACATCCGAAACCTCCAGTTTCCAAATTGGGATGACCCAAAAAAAAACTATTCTTGTTTCCGGCATGATACGATTCCATTTGGCATATTTCAAAAACTCGCGGTAAAAAATTGGACCATCAGGGGACGGGATCCGGGGATGAAGACAAGGCCTCTGTTCAAAAGCTGGCCCGGGTCCGGACTCTCGATGAGCTTTTGCCCCCCCGATCCCAGATATCGAACGGTCGGAAAGAACTTTTTCGGTTTTATCACCCAGCAAAATCGGCTTCGTTGATTGCGATTCCCAGATTCCATCGCCACGCAGTGACCCAGACGCGTCCGGGCTCACGTTCAAAGGCAAGGGGATAGGAAACTTCGCTGTCTGGATTACGTGCGAGGACCACCGGAGCGGACCAGCTATTGCATTCGTCCTCCGAAAAACTCATGCTTAGCTCTTCCCGGTAATTACTGGTAGGCGTCGCCGACCAGATGCCCTGTCCGCCACGGAGAGGATACGACGTTTCCCCTTCCGGAAATGGTCGGTTCCAGAGCATCATGATACGACCGCTCTTGAGACGTGTCAGAATGGCTGGCGCGCTGCTTGCCGGGACGCCAGAAGGTCCGTATGGATGCCACGATTTCCCGCCATCTTCGGAAACAGCCCGCCAGAATTCGCCCCAGTTGGTGCGAATGTACTGGAGGATCCGGCCATCACGCAGTTCCACCACGGTGCCTTCGGTGGTACCGTCATGGTGGCCATTACCGCCAAGATCAAGCAGATCGCCTTCTTCCCATGTCTGTCCATCATCGTCGGAAACGTAGGTCATCACCGCATGGCGGCCGGGATTGTGGAGCAGTTTCATCGTGCATAGAACAATCCGTCCGTCCTGGGTCTGAATCATATCACGTGTGGCGCCCGTCCATTCGTTGTGCAGTTTCTGCACCGGCTCCCAGCTCTCACCATTGTCCACACTTCGTATCACGCAGGTCGGAAGTGTCGCCCCGGGAGCGTCTTTCAACTCGTTATCCCAGGTCCAGTTTTTCTCGGCCAGGTCGGAGCATGCAACGAGAACAGTCCCATCATTCGTGCTCAAAACAGCTCCGGAGGGGCTGATTTCAGTGGTTCCATCCTTTGCAATCGGCACCTCATTCCACGTTTTTCCTTCATCATCACTGATTTGCGCCTGCCCGGGTCTTCCAGCAACACCGAATATTCGGCCGTCCTGCAATCTTATGAACTTTCCGACCGGTACTGAGTCCAGTTCATCTGCCTGCTGATGGATTAAAATCCCATCCGGCGTTTCTTTGGAGATATCAGATTCTCCTTTCGATCCTGGCACGATATTGTACAGACTCATCGTTTCCTGCCTTTCTCAGTGCTTTCACCAAATGAGGAATAAACGCTGTTCGCCTTGCTGCCACGAAATCCTATCATTCCTCTTTTACTGCTTCAAGTACTCGATGCGCATCGCTTCCCAATACAATTTCCGTGCGTTCCGCCGGCTCTTTTATTTTGCGGCGCCGGGTTCCCTTTCCCTGTAACCCGTGACTCTCCACCGCCCATTCTCGGTCCGTCTGAGATAAACTACTAACCTAATCCCTGCTTCAGCCGTTGAGCCAGCCTTTGCCGTTATAACCCCTTTGTCAGTGCCGAGCGGCTTCCAAACCGATTCAAAAGACGCATCCCCGAGTTCGCCTTTCAGAGTAACAGCTTTTCCCGCCCTATCTGCGATACGTCCCCGCATTCTTGCACAACCCATCTCGGCCGCCCGTCGGTAAAGAGCCCGAGCTTTGAACCGGCGACGCAATTGCATTGTGGCGTTGACCGTTGCTACCGTAACGCCAATCAATCCGGACAGCGCCAGAAACAGAAAAAGCGCGAAAATCAACACGGCGCCCTGTCGACGATCACATAATATCTGTTTCATCTGTCTGTAAATTCCTCTTTTCTTATGCAGACAGCCGTAGAAAACACAGCCGTTTCGTCAGTCTTCAATCCATGATTTTCGATCGGGGAATGCACGTCCACCCCCACTTCAAGATGATATAGCCGTTGCGCATTTTCGGCGGCCGACACTCTGAGATATTTGAACCCCCGGTTAAAAGATTCGACATACCACTCTTCGGGAATAACACCATCTGCCGGGAAATCTGTGTTCGGGGGTATTTCGCAGCGGATGACAGCCCCATCTCTGACAACGTATGCAGCGGCCAACTCATCGCTGAAACTTACAAGAACCGCCCACCCTTCGTCACTATCCGATTTTTCCTTCTCAGAAAGACGAACATTGTCTGCACACCGAATATCCCTGCTTAAACGCGAGAAAATTATTTCTGAACTTTGTATTGCATGAAGCACGTTTCTGGACACACCGCAAATGCCAAGGCCGCGAGCAAAAAGAGGTCCGATCATCGTAAGAATAATCGCTCCCACAAACATCCACGCCAGAACCTCAGGAAGTGTAAAACCTTTTTTTGTCCGTTCAACCTTCATTCAAATCGCTCTCTCTCGGCAGGAAGAACACCGCATACATTGGAGGTCACAATTTTATCGCCGGGCATTGCCACGTCCGCCCGCAAGTGAATGCGAAGAAAACATTCGCCGTCCTGCTTTTCTACATTCCGCGTGAACGTCGCCTCCTTCAGAGATTCATGAACGGGAAGAGCAGGGTTAAAAGTTTCCTCCTCTCCAGTCTTAAGCTCATCGGGGCCTATTGCTCGCAATCTTTCCATTTCTCCCTGCAGCAAAAACCTCGCTCTGCTCTGAACCGCCGCCCGGCAGACGGATTCTGTCTGCAGCATAAAAGCCGTAACCACGGTCGCCATCAAGAGACCGAAAACAAAAATCCCCACCATGGCTTCCGCCATCATATAGCCCCCGATGTGATATTTGTTTTTTATTCTATGCGCCATTTAGATTGCTATTGAATCCATTATGCTTATAAAAATTTGGAAAAAAGCGAAGGCAAAACTACCCACAATGATTCCTAGCCCAAGCACAAAGAAAGGGATCAAAACTTTTACAAACGTTTCGACATGTCGTCGTGCATCTTTTATTTCCTGTTCGGCATTCTCACGCATGATCCGTGGCAATTCTTTCTGTCCCTCGGCACTGGCTATTTCCCATACGACTGAACGTGGGACAAATTTCGTCTTGCGAAGAGTTTCCGAAAGAGAAATGCCGTTCTCAATATCCTGTCTCCATTTGCGTGCCGCCCGGGCAAAACCGCGATCCGATTCGATTTTGGCCGCTTCCTCCACAGCGTCAGGGAGTTCATAACCCACTTCCAGTAACATACTTACCGTGGTTGTCCAACGTGCAAATGCAGAACGAAGATAATGTCGGCCCAAAGGCGGGAGCAACAGGCGCAGCCCTTTATGAATCCATCGCAAAGGCGCTATTTCGCCCCAGTAAAAGCCCCATGGGAGGGGCAGAAGGGCCCCCATGAACGCCAAAAGTGGCAAATAAATAAAAAAACCATACTTTGATATAAAAGCCGAAGCCCGGAGCCAGAATTCAAACCCCGGGCTCTCAACATCCAGCTCCCACATCATTTGCCTGAACTCTGGGATAATGAAAACACAGAGTATTTGCAATAAAGAAAGGAGAAAACCGAGAATAAGAACCGGGTACAGAAAACGATCAAAAATGTCCATGCGTATGTCCTCTTCCCGACTATCCGCGTCCGCCAGCCGATCCAACATTTGCCCCAGGTTCCCGCTCCGTTCACCGGCCGCCAGCATCCGCGTATACCAACCGGGTATGCAATTCCATCGTCCCCTCACAGCTTCTGCCAGTGTCATCCCATCATGCAGACGTAACGCAGTACCCTCCAGAATCTGACCTACCTCTCTTGGAGCACCGCGGGCGCGTTCAAAAGCCTCTGCCAGTGGCAACTGAAGTCTGACGCAAGCCCGCGCATACAAAGTGAAAATCTCACGTCGCGCCGCCTGCCGCCGCACTGCCACATAAAACCAGAGTATAGCAAACCAGATTCCCAGGTTAATGAGGCCCAGGGCGATCTTCGCCATGATTTCGTAATACTCCATGGCAAAAACCAGACTCGAAAGTGAATTTATGATAAGGATGACATTATCCCTATAAGAGGTTGAAAAAGCGTGGTCACGGTGCCCCCGATTAATGCCCCCGCCAAAACCACAAAGACACCGGGCAAAATCGAGGCCATCAGTTCGGTATTACGGTCGACCTCACGCTCAAAAACGGCCGCCGCTTCCGCAAAGGCTTCCGGCAACCGTTCTGTCTTTTCACATGATTCTACCATCCATATCAGAATCTCCGGGAACATATCCGCCCTCGTCCGAAGAACTTCCGATAATTTCCTGCCGTCTTGCACCGCCGAGACAAGCCGCTCTCCTGAGCGCAACGAAAAAATACCCCCTTCTCGCTCAAGCGCAACGCATAGCGTATCATGAACCGGTGCTCCCGAAATCAAAAGGGTGGACATCAAACGCGAGAACCGCGCGAGGTATGCACTGTGTAAAGCGCGCCCGATAACAGGGATGTGAAATAGCAACCAGCGTTTGAAAACGAACCACCAGCGTGGATTATTCACATATTTGAACAGAGAAAATACGCCCCAAAAACAGGCCAAAAAACCGGCCGCAAACCATGGATAGTGTTCTGCGATAAACAACTCGACGCGCGTCCAAACCGGAAGCTCTAATCCAAATTCCTCAAACATAACCCCAAACTGCGGGATCAAGAAAAGAAAAACAATGCTTCCGACCACAAACATCAGAAGCACGACCATCCCCGGATAGGCAATTGCTGCCGTAATCTCGCTTTTAATAGTACCCACACAACGGAGATATTTTGCCGCCAGACGTAACGTTTCAGGTAAATTTCCCGTTTCATCCCCGGCGCGCACGAGGCTTACCAGCAAGCTCGGGAAAACACCTTTCTCCCGCTCCAGCGCATCACCCACTGACACTCCCTCATCCAGACGTTTTGCGACATCGTGTAAGGCGCGTCGCATGCGCGGCTTTGTGGCATCATAAGCCAGCCCCCGCAAAGCACCCGGCAACGGCTTCTCGGATTCTGTCAGACCCGCCAGCTGATCACAAAAAGACGCAAGATCCTTCGAGGAAACCTTTTTGTTTCCCATTATGTTCGGCAATAATCCGCGGCTCCCCTGAAACTCCGTCAGTCGAATGCCCTGATCCTGAAGCAGCCGCATAGCTTGTTCTCGCGATTCAGCGGCGACCGTTCCACTAACCGGTTCATTGTCGCGACCGACACCTTTGTATTTGAACTTCAAAGTTCAACCTCCCCAAGAACACGCCGCACTTCAAATTTGGTCGTCTTTCCTTCCGCCAAAAGTCGTTTTGCATCTTCTTCCAATCCGCCCTGGGACAAGCCCTGGAAACGAGTACGACTCGCGGAATTCATAATCGCTTCATGCAAAGTTTCAGTGGCTTTTAACTCCTCCGTCAACAGAATCCGTCCGCTGTAACCTGTCCCATGGCACACGGAACACTCTTCTGTGTTATCCAGATTCACCTTTTCCCCGCCCTGATTGTTCCGGGGCGCTGTGCTTCCCCCGCATCGTGGGCAGACACGTCGCAGAAGACGCTGTGAAATTGCCAGTTTCAGAGCTCCGGCCAGCGCGTACGGTTCCACCCCCATATCCAGCAGACGGTGCGGGACAAGTGCCGCGCGGGAAGCGTGAACTGTGGACAAAACAAGATGGCCCGTAAGCCCCGCTTCTACGGCAATCCGCGCTGTCTCCGGGTCCCGCACCTCCCCCACCATAATGACCTCAGGATCCTGGCGTAACAAACTCCGCAGGCTTTGAGCAAAATCCAGCCCAACAGCTCTTTTTACAGCCGTTTGTGTCACTCCAGGCATGTCCACTTCCACTGGATCTTCCACGCTGACAATGTTCCGCCCCCCCTGGAACTCTCGTGAAATATACTCCAGGCAGGCATACAACGTGGTCGTCTTGCCACTGCCACTCGGCCCGCTCAGGAAAATAAGTCCTTCCGGTCCGGCCAGGCTCGTCTGCAAATCGCGCAGAACGTCCGCTGCAAACCCGAGCTCCTCGAGCCGCATGCGTTTTGCTTCAGGGTCGAAAAGCCGGATTGCCACCCGTTCACCGTGATTCGTCGGGAATGTGCTGACCCGCAATCCCAGGTTGTCACCGTATTTTCCGCCGGCCACCGCCCCTTCCTGGGGCAAATCGGTTCGGTAAGTCAACAGACCCGCCATTACCTTGCATCGTGCAACGACATTTGGTTGCAAATCCCCTTCCAGTGCACAGAAATCGTGCATCACACCATCAAGTCGGAGGCGTACTTTCAGTTCGTTGGCCTTAGGCTCAAGATGCAGATCGCTTGCGCGCACTTCGACCGCCGTACGGATAAGTTTATCAACCAGCTCAGGGACCGCCTCAGCACCTTTTAGCGCGAGAGCACTAATCCCCTCCCGCTTGGCCCTGTTCTGGTCGGAGATGTGCGTCCTATGCCCCATTCAACCTCCGTGAAGCGCAGAATTTATCTACGTTCATCTTCTATCACATTCATATCTATCCGTCAAATAATCAAAAACCCCAATGCGCTCAACCAGCGGTCAAATCCTACCACCAGTAGCCTTCCCCTTCAAATACTCAAAAAGATATCCTCCCATTTGCCCCTTTGTATGCAAACTGTATAATCCGGTCTCCGACAAATCGCGTCCTATTTGTTGATGCCCTTTTCACCTTTTTGGAGCTGAACGATGAAGATTTCTATTGTTTCATATTCGTTTCATGGGCTGCTGCAAAACGAAATGATCAATATTTACAGTTATCTCGAAAGCGTACGCTATCGCTATGATCTGGATGCCGCCGATATCTGGAGCGGAATGATCGAAAGCACCGATGAAGATTATCTGAATCGGCTGCGAGAAGCGCTGGACGAACGTGAACTCAGCCTCGCCAACATCTGCGTTGACGGCGCTCATCTGTGGGAGGACGATCCAAGAGAACGAGACGAACATTACCAAATTGCGCTCAAATGGTTGAACGCCGCCGAAATCCTGGGAGCCAACACCATCCGCATCGATATGGGCGGAAGTGGTGAACAACTTACAGATGAACAGTTCGATTACATCGTCAAACGTTACCGTGAATATGCCGACCGAGCTCAGGAAGGTGGATACATGGTTGGACCGGAGACCCACTGGGGTCCGTCCCTGACAGTCGAAGTCCAGAAAGCAGTCTATAAAGCGGTTGACAATCCGGCGTACGGAATACTGCTCCATATCGGCCACTGGAACGGCGGGCCAGAAGAACAGAACCGCGGGGACGAAATGGCCGCTCCATGGGCAATGCACACACACGTTGCCGCAAACATTGCGGCTGACGGACCGGAAGATAAAATGCGCATGATGCGGGAAGCGGGTTACGACGGGTACTGGGGCGTGGAACATCATTCCGCCCAGAACGAATATGCCGAAGTCGAATGGCAACTCGCCGTCGTGCGCAGAGCTGCCAAACGACTGCAGGCCGGTGAATAGGCCGAATATCCCGATTCAGGAAGGGAATCGAAGCTACTTTCAAGCAGAACTCTGAAACAAAAGGAATATGAAATGGAGCCCATCAAACTCGGTATCATTGGTGTAGGACAAATTGGGAAGCGCCACCTCGACCGCTACGCGGACATACCCGGCGCCGAAATGGTAGCCGCCGCGGATATCGATGAAGAAGAACTCAACCGCGTTGCCGACCTCCACGATATCCAGCACCGTTACACAGACTTTCGAAAATTATTGGAGCGGAACGATATCGATGCCGTCGACGTCTGTCTTCACAACAATTACCACATGCCCGTAACAGTCGAGGCACTGCGGGCGGCCAAAAATGTCTACTGCGAAAAACCCATGGCCGGCTCCTACACTGATGCGCTGAGAATGATGCAAACCGCCGAGCAATGCGACCAAATGCTCAGCATCCAGCTCTTCTCACTTTTCAGCAAGGAAACGCACATCGGCAAGCACCTCATTGATGAGGGCCGTCTCGGGAATATATACCACGCCCGCTCCACCGGCTACAGACGCCGCGGACGTCCTTACGTGGATGGGTACGGTACGGAGAATTTCGTTCAAAAGAAAACTGCCGCCGGCGGAGCACTTTACGATATGGGCGTCTACCATATCGCTCAGATACTCTACCTGGCCGGCCTGCCGGAAGTGGAACGTGTCAGCGGGAAAATCTACCAGAAACTCGACATGGATGCCGAGCGCCGGGAGAAAAGCGGTTACGATGTCGAGGAACTGGGACTTGGTTTTGTCAAGTGCGAAGATGGGCTCACTATCGACATCATGGAATCCTGGGCCATCCACCTCGATCCTTTCGAAGGCAGCTGCGTGGTGGGCACCGAAGGCGGATTGCGCCTCAATCCCTTCAGTTTCCATACTACTATGAGCGACGTCGAAGCGGATACCACATTCGACCTGAATGGCACAAGCACGCGCTGGCATCGTCTCCGCGCGGACGAAGACGCCTATGACTCATCCCAGCATCACTGGATCGCCGCTCTCCAGGGACGCGTCGATCTTCTCCCCACGGCCGACGTGGCCCTGCGGACAATGCTCATCAGTGAGGGCATTTATCTCTCCGACAGACTTGGCCGGGAAGTCAGTGCGGCCGAAGTCGTGGAAGCCTCTGAATCGACGGCGGTGGAGATCTGAGCGGTCCTTTCACCTCTCATGATCAGCTACTGTCTCGCGTCAAAACCAAACCAAGCGGGACTTGAGGCAGTCCTCTCAGGCATCTCGAAGGGGAAAATAAGAGATTCTCTGATTGTAACCCGCATAAACTACGATAAGATCGTTATTAATTACAATTTCGGTCGAACCTTATCGTGAGAGAAGAGAACTTCGCCGGGAAGCTTTTGGAGCCGAAAGGGGTAAAGTAATGCCAACCGATATAGAAGAACTGCTGGGAGATGAAGCATCGGATCTGCTCAATCATACCTGTGAGACTATCCCGCAGGAGGACCTGAACCTACCGGGAAAGGACTTTGTCGATCGCATCTGCAAAAGTTCCGATCGAAACAATCGCGTTCTGAGAAATCTCAACTGGCTTTTCAAGACCGGCCGGCTCGCCGGCACTGGGTACGTATCTATCCTGCCCGTGGATCAGGGGATTGAGCACACAGGAGGCTCGGCCTTTGGGCCAAATCCGGATTACTTTGATCCGGAGAACATCATCCAGCTCGCCATGGAAGGCGGGTGCAACGGCGTCGCCAGCACCATGGGCGTGCTCGGGGCCGTCGCGCGGGACTACGCCCACATGTTCCCGTTCATCGCCAAGCTTAACCACAACGAATTGCTGACCTACCCCAAGACATACGACCAGCGCTTCTTCACGACTGTAGAACGAGCCTGGGATCTCGGAGCTGCCGGGGTGGGAGCCACGGTCTATTTCGGATCCAAAGAATCCGCCCGGCAGATCGAAGAGGTGGCCGAAGCCTTTGCGCGCGCCCACGATCTCGGCATGTTCACCGTCCTTTGGTGCTACCTCCGGAACATGGAATTCAAAACGGAAGAGGATGATTATCATCTTTCGGCGGACATGACCGGCCAGGCCAACCACCTCGGTTCGACGCTCCAGGCGGACATCGTCAAGCAAAAACTCCCTGAAACCAACTGCGGATTCCTCAAACTCGATTTCGGGCGCACACACGATGCGATGTATGGCAAGATCTGCACCGACCATCCAATCGACATGGTCCGCTACCAGGTTGCGAACTGCTACATGGGACGCGTCGGTTTCATCAATTCCGGTGGAGCCTCCCGCGATAACGATTTTCAGGAAGTCGCCCGCACAGCCGTTATCAACAAACGCGCCGGGGGCACCGGCCTGATCACCGGCCGAAAAGCCTTTCAGCGCCCACGGGAAGAGGGGATCAAACTCCTGAATACCGTCCAGGATATTTACCTGGATGATTCAATCACGCTGGCGTAATTCCCCCACGGGCGTTGACACATGAGCGGACTGGACTTCAGACGCAGTCTGGAGTTCAGAACGCGGACCAGTTTTGAAGAGTTCAGCCGTGCTTGACCCCCCCAGGCGGGCCGTCGTTTGCCGTCGATCGTTGGCTTTATCCGTTTAATCGCAGCACGGACCGCTAAAGCGGTCCACTACGAGCACGTTTCACTGATTTGCACGTCCGGGGTTATTGCAAACTGAAATATCAATGTCAGGTTCGTAGTGAGTCCCTTCAGAGGCTCGCTCGTTTGTCTGTCTATCTGTCGTTACAGCTTCCGGGGACGGGATAAGAGGGTTAAAAAGCCAACAATCGCCAGGGCAAACCACGGCGGGTTTGTAAGCCCGCGACACACGGAACTCAAAAAGCAGATTAGACTGCAGGCGAATGCGAGCGATGGATATGGCATGACGTGCCGCGCTCCTTAGGGTATGTCACGATGTCTCAAATCGCTTAAACGCCGCCATAAGCTTCTTCGCTTTTTCAAATGAGACCGGCGGGGGGAGAACGCCGGCCGAGGTCAAAAATATCTTGCGTCGGTTCGGACAATTCGCCAGATCCTCCCGGACCGTCTCCACAATCCGCCCGAACGGCTGGGTAAGCAACGTCGCGTTTGTCCCACCGATCAGCGCCTTCGAAGGCATTCGCTCCCGCCCTTCCGCAAGACTTACGTCCCCCACCGGCCGCGTCGTGAACGCCTCGTTTACCAGAGCGGGCAGCTCATCGATCAGCTCCAGAAGGGCATTCAGTGTCCCGCACATGTGATGAACCGGCACAATATCGTGTTCCAAAATCAGATTCCCGTAATCACGCAGGTGCGGCATACAGTATTCCTCGAACATTGCCGGGCTGATAAGGGTTGTCGAAGTATTCTCCGACATCCAGAAAGTATCGGTCTGAAGATTCGGCACCAGTTCCCGTAACCTGCGCATGCGGTCGGCATGCATAAGATCAATCACTTCCCGGAAAAGTTCCGGAGCATCCTGCATGACATACATTGTATTAACGGGCCCCGCCTGATGTTCGACCATGTTCATGAGCGGACTCGGCCCGACTCCCGTGCTGGTGATAACATCTTTTTCTTCGAGTTCCCGCTGCCGCGCGGCATTCTGTCGGGCGTCCTTTTCAGACACCGAATAGGTTGTGTCTTTGTAGAACCACCGGGAAAGCTCAAGTTCCTCGGTATTATTCACCGGGAATCGTGTCGGATGCCAGCTCTCGGTATATGGATCGAAAGTCTGTTCGGCGATCAGTTCACCATCGGGGGTTTCGAAAATCTTCCTGCGCAATCCGTCTTCCTCGGTTGTGCTGCATTCCACATGCGGCTGCTCGCAGTCCACGGAACACCCGTTCCAGAGCAGCAGGTCGCATCCCGCCGCACGTAGTAGTTCTTCCGCTCCCATGCTGTTGTAAGGTTCCGGCTGGGAACTCTGCCATGTCCGGTTGGTCATTTTCAACCAGACCGGAAACCGATCCACTTCTTCACCTTCAAAAGTTGCGAAAACTCGCTCTCGATTCGTCATTGCGCTTTTATCGTTCAACGTCCTCTTCCTTCCTGCTCTTTTAGACTCAGGCCTCCGGCACGAGCAATATTGTAACGAATTTGATTTCATCTGTCTTCGAGTCCGCCCGAGAAGCATACAGTCGGCTCCTGATTCAGGGAGAACCGACGGCATTACCAGCTCCGTCGTCTCCCTTCCCCGACCTGATTGCGTTGAGCAGAATTATTGGTGCAGTCGAGAGTTACCGACAGGCAGAAAAACATTTTTCATACCACTTCATTGACGCAGAGGTCCCAGATCTCTAAAATCAGTGCGATTTTCGCATCGATGGGAGAAAACAAAAAAGTGTATGCCCTGAAGCCGTTCGGCGTTTATCTCCTCGATAGTCTCCGGCAGAATCAGGACGCAATGGTTCGCGTGCGGCGAATGCTCGCTGGTCTCGATATTCCCATGGGTCAAGCCAACATCTTCGGCCGGGATGGCGTCGTTGACGTTGCGCGGGAGCTTTCCACGTGGTCGCCGCAGGAAAGTTCCGATGTAATTCCTGTCCAACATCGGCGCGCGATAGTTTTCACTAAAAGCCGTGAGGTGTGGGAAAAACTGGAGGAGGAACTGGGACAAAAGCCCGACTCTTTTGTCTGCGGGTGTAACCCCATTGAAGGCCCGGGACCACGCATGATGCCATCTCAGCACCTTTCTCACTCCGCGTATTATCCCACTGAAAACCACACAGAAACAGAAGATTGATCTCCCGTCCACATTCCTTACCAGGAGCAACACCTCATGTCTCAATCGCGACCGAATATCATTTTCATAATGAGCGACGATCACGCAGCCCACGCAATGAGCTGCTACGACAGTAGGATCAACGAAACTCCCAATCTCGACCGGGTCGCCGAAGAGGGAATGCGTTTCGATAACTGCCACTGCACAAATTCGATCTGCACCCCTTCACGCGCAACTATCCTCACAGGGACACACAACCACGTAAATGACGTCACAACACTGGCGTGCGCGATGGATAATCAGCTGCTGACTTTCCCGAAGATCCTGCAGCACGAAGGATATCAAACCGCCCTTTTCGGCAAATGGCATCTTGGCCAGGGGCCCGATCACTGCCCGACCGGATTTGACGACTGGGCTGTTCTGCCCGGTCAAGGGCTGTACCATAACCCCGTATTTATCTTCGATGGCCCGGACGGAGGCGTCCGCAGCACCGTCAAAGGATACGTGACCGATATCATTACCGACATGTGCCTGGACTGGCTCGATGAGCGGGACAGCGAAAAGCCTTTCTGCCTTTTCTATCACCACAAGGCCCCGCATCGCCCCTGGGAACCGGACGAAAAGCATGCCCACATGTATGCCGAAGAGCAGATTCCCGAACCGGATAATCTTTATGACGATTATTCCGATCGGGCCGGCGCCGCCCGTTGTGCCGCAATGCGAGTGGGCATTCACATGAATTTCCGCGACCTGAAATGCCGTATCAACCGGAACCTGTCGGAACAGGAACTCCGGAAATGGGGATACCAGCGATACATAAAAGACTACCTTCGCGTCATCGCGAGCGTTGACGATAACGTCGGGCGGGTCCTTGATTATCTTGAAAAGGAAAACCTTGCAGAGAATACAATTGTAATTTACACCTCGGACCAGGGTTTTTTTCTGGGAGATCACGGGTGGTATGACAAACGCTTCATGTACGAAGAGTCGCTGAAAATGCCCTTTGTTATCCGCTACCCTGAGATGATCGACGGTGGTCAGACCAATGACGATATCGTGACAAACGTTGATTTTGCCCCGACGCTGCTGGATCTTGCGGGGGCTGACGTCCCGGACTCCTTCCAGGGATACAGTTTCACTCCCCTTCTTGAAGGAACAACCCCCTCCGGTTGGCAGGACGCCATGTACTATCGGTACTGGATGCATCGCGCGCATCACAACGTCGCCGCCCACTACGGAATCCGCACAAAACGCTACAAGCTTATTTATTACTATTCAGACCCCATGGGTCAGCCCGGAACGGACCATGGTATGGCGCTATCAGACGATGAAAACGTAATGAATCTTGATGATCTGGAGCCGGAATGGGAACTTTTCGATCTCGAAAAAGATCCATCCGAAATGCATAACGTTTACAATGATCCGGAATACGCCGAAGTCGTTGATGATTTGACTCAACAGCTGCACGATCTTCAAAAAAAGGTCGCCGATGAACCCCACCCCACGGATTGCGCTTAGTCAATAACTGATTTTTGGAGGTGATATTGTGATTCTCCACATTGCAGGAACCGGTTGCCCGGATCCCAGTGCCGATCGTTTTGGCAGTTGTTTTGTGCTTGAAGGCGCCGGGCCGTTAATGATGTTTGATTGCGGTCCCGCTGCGACATACAAACTGGCCCAACTGGGAATCCATCCTACGCAAATTGAACGTCTCTTCTTCACGCACCATCATTTCGACCATAATGTCGATTACCCGTGCTTCCTGCTCAGCCGCTGGGATCAGGGTGCCTCACAGGAACCCGAACTCAAAGTCTACGGTCCCGCGCCGACGGAGGAATTCACGCGGAAGCTTATGGGGCAAGACGGAGCTTTCGCCGCCGACTGGATATCTCGCGTCAAACACCCTGCCAGCAAACAACTGTACGAAAACCGTGGCGGCCAGATGCCAAGACCAGAACCATCGTATGAAGTCCATGATATCGAATCTGGCCATGTTCAAGAGATAGAAGACACTGCGGTAACTGCCCATTCCGTCCACCACGTTGAACCGTGGCTTCAATCTCTTGCCTACCGTGTTGAATCGCCAGCGGGCACGGTTGCGTTCACTGGAGACGCTGGCCCCTGCCCCGCTCTCCAGGAAGTCTCACAAGAAGCCGATGTGCTCGTCGTGGCCTCGGGCTATCGTGGAAAAATTCAGGACGCGGTAGCGGATGTTATCACGGGCGCAACAGATGCGGGAAAACTGGCCGCAGCTTCCGAAGTCAAAACGGTCGTTCTCACCCACACGACCGCTGGCGTTGCTCCACCGGGACGTCGTGAGGCAGCAATCGCGGAAGTCGCCCAACATTTCAACGGCCGAACCATCTTCGCCGACGAACCGATGTCAGTGCAGGTTCCCTGATGCTTCGTTGGGGAGCCGACCATGGCAGGCTACTGAAAATCTTACTTCGACACCCGGGGACGGGATAAGGAGGCAAAAAATGCGCAGGCGGGCCAGCCGGGCCTGAATCTCAAGCAAACCTCCGACTTTGCAATGCCTCTATTCCGAATTTGGTGGCAATTCAAAGGACATCCGGGGGCATCAAACCGTGAAACGGCCCACAGCACATATTCCTCTTCAGACTTCTCATTACCACCACGCACATATTATCCCTTATAATCCCCCGTGAGCGTGCTTGACAACTCCCAGTTTCTCGAACGCTCACACGAAGCGAGCAAAAAGCACATTTCGACCAATTCAGTGCAAACGGAAAAAAGGATCATGGCCGACAAAGAATTTTACCGGATGACGGTCCAGGAAGCCCTGGATGAACTCGACACTTCCCTCGACGGACTTTCTACCGAACAGGCTGAGAAAAGACAGGGAGAGTACGGTGAAAACGAACTGATAACGGGCGCGCAGACCCCTAAATGGCTGATGTTCCTCTCGCAATGTAAGGACGTGCTTGTCCTGGTGCTGGTTTTCGCAGGGATCGCATCCTACACCATTGCGGCCATTGAAGGAACATGGGCGAATTTTCGCGACGGATCGGTCATGTTCTTCATCGTTTTCCTCAACGCCATTATTGGATTCGTTCAGGAATACAAAGCGAGCCGGATCGTTGAGCAACTGCGAGAACTGATCCGATCACCGGCCCGCGTTGTGCGTGATGGTGAATCAAGCGAGACTCCTCAGCGTGATCTCGTGCCCGGAGATATTGTCCGTATTGAAGAAGGCGACAAGATACCGGCCGATATGCGACTCGTAGAGTCATTTAATCTGCGCACAAATGAATTCAGTCTCACCGGCGAGTCGATGCCTCAGGGCAAAGAAACGAACGCCATTAAAGAGGAGGGTGTCCTCGGCGATCGCGATAATATGGCGTATGTGGGCACGACAGTCGCCAGCGGAACAGCCACGGGTCTGGTCGTGCATACGGGGATGGATACCGAACTTGGTAAGATCGCGAGCATGACCGAAGAAACAGTGGAAATCGCCTCCCCGCTCCAGCGGGAACTCGATACGCTCGCGTGGCGACTGACCGGGGTCGTCCTTGTGATAAGTGCCCTCCTTTTTGGCGTAGCGATCTGGCAGGACATGGGCTGGCTGGTTTCCATTACCTACGCTCTCGGCGTCGCCGTGGCCTGCGTACCTCAAGCCCTACCCGCTCAACTCACTGTTGCTATGTCCACCGCCAGTCGGCGACTGGCACAGAAAAACGCGGTGGTTAAAAGTCTACCATCTGTTGAAACACTGGGGTCTACAAATGTCATCTGCACAGACAAAACCGGCACTCTAACCCGTAACGAAATGACCGCCACTCATGTCTGGTTCAACGGAAAACAGCATAAATTCACAGGGATCGGCTACGAACCCAAAGGGGACATCCTTGATGAAAATGAGGAGCCACTCAGCGACGAACAGATCGACGAGATAGAGATCATGATGGATGCAGCCACGATGGCATCCAACGCGGAAATCCACAAACCAGACGAAGATCATCCCAACTGGTATGCCGTCGGCGATCCCACAGAAGCCGCACTTGTCACAATGTCCACTAAAATCGGCACACGCTCACCGAAAGAAGACGAAGAGAACCCCGAACTTCAGGAATTCCCCTTCGAGAGCGAACGCAAACGCATGAGTTCGGTGAGGGGATTCGGCGACCGCGAAGTCCTCACCATGAAAGGTGCTACCGATTCAGTTCTATCAGTAAGTAAATATATCTACCGCGATGGCGAAGCCGAACCGATCACCGAAGAAGACAAACAGAAAATCCGGGAAATAAATGAACGCTACAGCGAAGACGCGATGCGGGTGCTGGCAATCGCGTACCGTCCTCTGGACGAATCGGGTCAGGACTATGTCTTAGAAGAAGTCGAAAAAGACGTCATCTTCCTCGGTCTTGTCGGCATGATCGATCCGCCGAGAGAAGGTGTCAAAGAAGCGATCGAAAAGTGCCATCAGGCCCATATTAATACCTATATTATGACCGGTGACCATGCCATCACGGCCAGCGCCATAGCCGCTGAAATCGGACTCGCCCACGAAAACGAACCGTGTCCTGTCATTACGGGACAGGAATTGGGGGATATCAGCGACGAAGAGTTGATTGAGACAATGGACCAGCACGATTCCATCATTTTCTCCCGCGTGGATCCCAGTGATAAACTCCGGGTGGTGAAACTCCTGGAAGATGAATTGGATCAGGTCGTTGCCGTCACCGGGGATGGCGTTAACGACGCCCCGGCCCTCAAACGTGCCCACATCGGCGTTGCCATGGGCCAAACTGGCACAGATGTGGCCAAAGAAGCCTCGGAAGTCGTTCTTCTGGACGACAGTTTCCCGACCCTCGTGCATGCGGTGGAAGAAGGGCGCACAATCTACAACAACATTGCCAAGGTCGTGCTGGCCTCCCTGACCACGAACACGGCCGAGCTTGTTGCCGTTTTGCTGGGTTTGATCGGTATCGCCCTCGGGAACATTGCTATCCCAATCCTCGCGATACAGATTCTGGCCATTGACCTGCTGGCCGAGATTATGCCTTTGACGTTCCTTTGTTTCGATCCTCCCAGTCCCGAGCTGATGAAACATCCCCCCCGAAGTCGGGAACAGCACATTCTCGACATATTTACCGGCAACGAAGTTGCCTTCCTCGGAGTATTGATAGGCGCACTGGGAGTTGCCAATTATCTTTTCTATCTCATCAGACATGGAGGTCTGATAAGTCAGGAAACCGTACTCAATGCCGCTGAAGGAACATCGGCCGCTTTACACTACGCTCGAGCCAGCACCATAACCTGGCTTACGATTGGTTTTTGCCAGTTTATCAATATTCTCTCGCGTCGATACCGTTACACATCGATTTTTAATCGCAACATATTGACCAACAAGATTCTTTTCGGCTCAATCTTCGTCTCGATCGGTCTGATGCTGCTGGGGATCTACGCGCCCGGTATCAGCAATTTCCTGGAATTCGCCGGCATTGGACTGATCGATTGGGCTTATGTTTTGGGGGCGGCTGCGATTTTCCTCGGCGCATGGGAAGCTCTTAAAATCCGCCGTCGGGCAAACCGCGACTCCGTCGAGGAGGAAACAGTGTGAAAACGTGGGCTGCAAACAAGTGGGATCTCCTGAAAGACAACTTTCTGTTCGTCCCGCTCGCGATGTGCGCCATTGCCGTGGTGACATGTCTCACTCTTTCTTACGTCGACACCCAGATCACCTTGCCCCAAAGCGGGCTTTTGAGCCTTCTGCGTTCTGGAAACGCAGAAGGGGTCCGATCTCTTCTCACCGCCCTGGTGGGTTCCCTGATGACCGCCCTTTGTATCGTTTTTTCCATCACGGTCGTTGCCCTGACACTCGCGGCGTCCCAGCTCGGGCCTCGATTGCTCAGAAATTTTATGCGAGATCGATCGAACCAGGTCATTCTCGGCGTTTTCGTCGCCACGTTCCTCTACTGCCTTCTCACGCTTCGCCTCGTCGGACAGGCCACCAGCCCCGAACAACTGCCCCACCTGACAGTCGTCGGAGGGTTCGCCCTCGCATGTGCTGCCCTTGCTGTCCTGGTCTATTTCATCCACCACGTCGCTCTTTCCATCCAGTCCCCCCAGGTCATCACATCCGTTGCCAGAGAGCTGATGGATCTCATTGACAGATCTTTTCCTGAACCGGGGGACGAACAGCCTGAGAAACCCGACATTCCGGATGACGTATCCTCCGACTTCCGGCAGGTCACGGCGGATTGGGATGGCTACATCCAGGCGATCGATGAACAAGGCCTGATACGTATCGCCGAAGAATGTGATGTCATCCTTAAAATTCTCTGCAGGCCGGGCCATTTCGTCGCAAAAGGAGAAGAAGTGGCTCAGGTTTACAGCGCGGAGGAACAGGAAGAAGCTCGGGATCACGCTGTGCAGGCCATCCGGGGTTCGTTCGCATGGACACATGATCGTTCCGACATTGCCGCTCGCTATACAGTCTCCCGGGAAGCTGTCCGCCGGACCGTCATCCAGGGCAGCCGCCGCAACGCTATCCAGGACCTTGAATTTGTCATGATGCAGCTCGTAGAGATCGCCACCCGCGCTCTTTCCCCTGGCATTAACGACCCGTTCACCGCGATGACCTGCATAGACCGTCTCGGTGCAGCAATGTGTGAAATCGCTCGACGCCCGATGCCACCAACCAGCCGTTTTGACGATGACGGCAACCTCCGTCTTATTCTCGATCAGACGGATTTTCAGGGTTTATGCCGTGCCGCATTCTGTCAGATCCGACAACACGCACATGACAACGCAGCCGTCAGTATCCGGCTCCTGGAAGCCCTTCACCGTATCGCTAAACAAACCCGGACCGACGAGCAACGTCAGGCGGTCTGGCAACACGCACAGATGGTCAACCGAGCCGGCCAAAAACTCCCCGAACCACTCGATCAGGAGAATGTCGCCGACCGTTTCGATGCCATACGAGAAGAGCTGGCGGATTTTCTGCAAACTTCGGAACAGCTCGGGAATGCCGATTAAATGCAGTTATCCTTTTGATCCCCGGGCTACAGAACCGGTACAATTGTTTGGGAATAAGAGATTTGTGACATCTTCCCCCCGGGAAGAGTGTAACTATTCGGTAAAGTGCGTGGCCTTGCAACCAGCTTTCTGGTTTCGGGGGC
>JBKHIT010000108.1:0-8944 GCA_046538485.1 Candidatus Brocadiia bacterium
AAATTGCGGCTGGATTTAACTCTGTGCGCCAATAGCCGTAAAATCGAGGCTAGGGCGGGGACTTAAGGTCAGTCGGAGCGGCGAGGCAAACGCACAGACCGCAGGAAAACGAACATCCGAAGGCATCGCAGGAGGTATCCTGACGGAAGTTGCTGACAGAGTCAGGTGATCCGGTCACTGGCGATCCTTCGTTCGATAGGAGAAGTCCGATGCAGATGGTGAGGAAAATGGTGAGAATCAAGTTTCCGCGAGCGAAAAGCATGAAGAAGGCGCGAGCAGGAATCAAAGAGCGGGTGAAGAACATACCGCTTGGCGAGCCGCTTAAGGAGGCCATAGGCGCCCTGAACCGCAAGTTGCGGGGATGGGCGAACTACTTCCGTATAGGCAACTCCTATGAGGCCGCCCGGGAGCTGACAGCTTTTGCGTGTCAGCAACTGCGTTTGTACCTGCGCCGTCGTCGAGCTCGCAAGGACATCGTCGGTTACCGACGGTGGCCGAACGGTTTCTTGCATGAGGAAGGACTGGAATATGTGCCCCATCTACTGTAATCCCGCGACTGCGGGACCAAACGGGAATTTTGTTATACGTCAATAACACCCTGTGTCAGGAATAATCGCTTATTGCTTTCTTTAATCTCTTGTTCAAAGGCTTTTTAGAATAATTACGTCTTGAGGTTTGTGACATTTCCGGCTTTATGCTGTTCGCCTGTACGCTGTTGCCGTCCAACTCAGAACTTAGAACTCAGAACTTAGAACACAGAACTCCAAAGAGCCTTCGCCTCGTGGCGTCCCGCGTTCACCGTCAATTCCCACCGGCGTGGGCGCACATCGGGCGCCCTTGCCTGTTGTTATAGATGGCGTACTGACGGCTCGTGAAATATACGGGTCAGTTTACTTATGCAGGGCCGCTCAAAACCGGCCTCCGCCCGGTCCATCACCTCATAGAGCACAATCGAGACTTTTCGCTGATTAACATTTGCCCCGAAATGGAGGGAGACGCTTTAGGGCTCTTTATGCATATAGAGTCCCTAGAAATCAGCAGGGGTGTGGGGCCCGATGGGCGGGGCGCAGGGTTGCGATTACGCTTCTTTCTGGTTTTTGACATCCGGGTGGAATATACATAGTATATCGCCTGCTTATAGCATAATATCCCGTTTTGGACACGTAGCACTGCAGGTCTCTGGGGAGACCGGGAAGCCTTTTTACGGAGTGAGGAAATGAAAGTCGTGCTTATAGACATCGATACGCTGCGCCCGGACAGGATGGGGTGTTACGGGCATAGTGAGCCAACAACGCCCAATCTCGACCGCCTTGCCGGGGACGGCGTGCAGTTCACGGATGCGTACGCAGTGGATTCTCCCTGTATGCCGAGCCGCGCTTCGTTGATCTCGGGACGTCACGGGGCCTGCCACGGGGCTGTGGATTTTGGGGGCGAGAGCCAGTTCCTGAGGCCTACTCCGCTGGAAGGCCGCACGCCCGGGAAACGCAACATGGATGAACTTACTCTGCCCAATGCCCTGCGCAAACAGGGAATCCGAACGGCCACGGTCAGTACCTTCGGAAATCACCCGGCGGCATTCTTCTTCCGGGGCTGGGACCACATAATTGTGCCGCGGGAGCCGGAAGGGCCGGAATTCCCGGAGCTTCTCGATGAGGAGGAACGCGGGGACCATGACATCTTTGATTTCAAGTGCGAGGGGATGCAGACGGTCAGGGGAGAGGACGTGGTGGATGAGGCCATTGCCTGGGCCGACGGACACAGGGACGAGGAGTTTTTCCTTCATGTGCACCTCTGGGATCCCCATACGCCATATCAGGCACCTGAAGAGGACGTTGAGATATTTGCCGACACCCCGGATCTGCCCCATCCGACCGACGAACAGCTCTCGAGCGTTTATCCGTCCCGGTGGAGAGACCGTGCTGAAGTGCACCGGGCCCTGCAGAATTATGATGCGGAGATACACTACGCGGACCGTCACGTTGGGCGGCTGCTGCAGTGGTTTGAGAGGAACGGACTGGAGGAGGAGACGGTTTTCATCGTAACGTCTGATCACGGGGAGGAGTTCGGCGAAAAGGGGCTTATCCCCGAGCATGGCTCGGTGTATCAGGGAACGGCCCATATCCCAATGATTGTTTCCGGTCCCGGAGTGGCCTCTGGTCTGTGCGATGAACTTGCTGGCAATATAGACATTGCGCCGACGGTCATGAGCTTGTTTGGTGGGGAGTGTCCTGCGGAGTGGCAGGGGCATGACCTGAGCATGGTTCTGGAAGGTGGGCGGGGAAACACGCGCGAACATCTCTTGCTCAGCCATGGTGTGCATAGCCGGCAACGGGCATTAATCCGGGACAACTACAAGATTGTGCGGACATACGAGTCCCCGAGCCCCAACCAGGAGCGTGGTCTTGAGTTGTATGATGTGGAGGCGGATCCTTTTGAACAGCGCAATATAATCGGGGAGAGCCCCGGTGTGGCGGTGGAGCTTGAACAGATTATGGAAAGTGAGGTCGGGGGGCTTCTGCGCGGCCGGCCGGATCCGTTGCTGGCGCGCCATGGCCAGCCCGCCTGGCTGCATCAGACCGAGGCTCAACGGCGGACTTATGAATGACCCGAGATAGCGTGTGCGCAGTTGCCGATGGAGATACGCGATGAAAAAGCCCAACATATTACTGATTACCAACGATCAGCACCGTTTCGACTTTTTTGGTGGGGATGCGATCCCGGAACTGCGCACTCCCAACCTGAGGCGTCTGATGTCCGAGGGGGCCACTTTAACCCGTTCGTACAGCTCCTGCCCTCTGTGCGTGCCGACCCGGTTCACGTGGCTTTATGGTCTGAGGGCCAGCCAGGCGTGCGGGGCGTGGGGGGAGTTTGATCACAGGTGGCCGGTGCATCTGCGCAGCATGGCCCATCTGCTGCAGGATGCTGGCTACCATACCGGGCAGGTGGGTAAACTGCATTCCCATAATGGGTTGCCCGACATAGATCTTCGGGATATTGAGAAGGAGACACAATCCCGGGGGTTCGACGACGTTATGGAGATGTGCGGGAAGTCGCTGGTGAAGTATATGGACTGTAATTATACCCATCATCTTCGGGAAAAGGGTCTTCTGGGGGAATACAGGGAAAGACTGGAAGAATTCGGCACGGGGCATTGCCAGCCATTACCCTTCGATGCCGAGGACAGTATGGATGGGGTGATTGGACGTCATGCCCGTCGCTGGCTTGAGGAATACGAGGATACCCGACCGTTCTTTTTCCACGCGTCTTTCTGTAACCCGCATTTTCCGTATGATCCGGTCGAGAAATATGCAGAACGGTATCGGCCGGAAGATATGCCGGCACCGGAGGGCGTGGATGACCCGGAGAGGGTGGAGCAGCACAGAGTGGCCCGTGCGCGATACTGCGGTCTGATCGAACAGTGCGACGAGGAGATTGGAATGTTGCTGGAGGTGCTTGAGCGGCGGGGGATGATGGAGGAGACAGTTATCATCTTTGGGTCCGACCACGGCGATATGATGGGTTACCGGGACAGGCGTGGGAAACACGAGCCCTGGGACCCCTCGGCGCGCACGCCGGTGATTGTGAGGTATCCGAAGAAGGTGCCCGCCGGGCGGCGGCTGGACGCTCCGGCGGAGTCCATTGACCTGCCGTGTTCGATTCTCAAGGCGGCCGGAATAGAGGGAAGCCCCCGGGAGCTGCTCCCCGCATCGCCCGGGAAATCGTGGTGGGAATACGTGACCGGCGAGAAGAAGTCACATCGTCGATGGGCCTATTCGGAGATGGGCCCATGGAAGATGGTGTGTGATGGCCAGTGGAAATACATCCATCGTTCGGACGGACCAGAGGAGATGTACCATCTTGCGGAGGACCCGGCGGAGATGCATAATGTGGCCCACGAGCCCGCGCACGCGGACCGTATGCGGGAGATGCAGTGCTGGGTCATAGAATCGATGTCCGAGAACATCGCTCCACCGGTCGATAAGCTGGCAGGCTGTTAATCTGGTGTTTGCGAGTTTAACGCGGATTTCACAGACCTCAGGCGTTAATTATTCTAAAGCCTATATCGCCAAACGTTAATCACAACCTTTTTCCCATGCGGTCCCGCGGATGCGGCGGCCGTGGGAGCCGCACTTCAGAAATCAAATGGGAGCTGTGTGATGTCCAATAAGAACTATCTTGTAATTGGCTGTGAGCCGGAACCGTTGAATCGTCTGCTGCAGGTTACTCTCCAGGGAATTGTCAACAGACAGGGCCCCCGACTTTATCTGTTGAGGGATGAAGAGACCGATGGTCACTGGGTGGAGTGGTACGGGAACTACGGGCTTGAGCCGGAAGAGGGGAACACGGCGGCAGCTCTTGACCGTTTTCTGCCGGAGACCAATGGGGCCTATGTCCTACCGGAGGACGAAGAGGAGTGGGACGTGCCGCTTGCGGTTACCCTTGCGGGGATCCGCGATCGGGTTATTGTAACGCCGGATCAGGCGGGGATGGTGGAGGACCGAGGGGGGGCGGTGGAGGCCCTGCCCGTGCCCGAATTCGGGACGCGTCTGGAGGCGATGGCGTGGGCGAAGAATAATCTTCGCCCCAAGACCAACCCGGAAGTGCTGCACGCCAATGCATGGCATGTTGAGACCTATAACGTGGATATTGTTGATTGGGTGGTGGCCCGGCGTGGGTTCAGCTTCCGCCTGACCACCCACCCCACGCATCGACCCGGTGAGCGAGAGCTGCTGGGAGAGATATATGACGAAAGCCCGATGTACAGCCACGTGCTCGGGTGGCATTTGAAGGATAAGGAAACGTCGCATGTCCTGTATGCGGGGGAATACGGGCTGGTTCCGTTCTGTATGACCCGGAATCTGAACTTTTCCTTTCACCGTCACGTCGAGTCCCGAAGTGATCTGACGCAAAAAGGGGAGGTCCACGGCCGGGAACTGCGGAGCGATAAATGTTATGTGACCGTTGTGTTTTCCGATGGGGACGCTCCCCATTCGATGGTGGACCTGCAGAAACGCCAGTGGATTCGTCCCGAACGGGGCGAGTTTCCCTTCGGGTGGGCGGTGCCGCCGCAGATGCTCACCTTTGGCCCGGCCATGCTGGATTATTATTACGAGAGCATGACGCCAGAGGACGAGCTGCTGTGCGGTCCGTCCGGGTTGGGCTACAACTATCTGTCCACCTGGGCCATCCGGCGAAGTGACGTGGACGACGCTCGGGAGGCGCGACTGGATTTCCTGCGCCGCACGAATGAGCTGATGGAACGGCTGGACCTGCACGCCATGTGGCCCATCAACCGCATGCTGGAGTGGTTGCCCGATGGCAGAATGCTGCGGCGCATTGCGGGTGAGGACGTATGGGCGCTGAATGCGGACACGGCGCCGGGCACCTATGGGGTTGATTATATGGATGATTCGGTGATTCGGGATTACTGCACCCACGTGCCCTGCAGCCGGGGTTTTTTCCAGGGGTGGCACAATATCCCGCACGAATCCGAGAGGGTCTATGAGGGCCGGCCCTATTTCCCCGGTAAGGTGATGGGCGGGGACCCCGAACAGACCGTCCGTGATATAGAATATCATCGTGCGATCGAGGATGGTCCGGCATTTGTACCGGTGCACGTGAATTGCTATAAGATGGATCTGGGCGATGTCCAGGAGGCGATCAGCAGCCTGGGGGATGAATACGAAGTGATCACCCCTTCGGAGTTCCTGAAACTGGCGGCGGCGAAAGATGGGCAATGATCGGCGGTGCCCCGCCCCCAGCCCTGCAGTCAGGCCGGAGTCGGGCAGATCCCGGTAAATCAACCGGCGTGAACCACCAGTTTGACGACTGTACCGGTGACATGGCCGGCTTTTGCCCCCCATATTTCACAAATCTCAAACGTTGATTGTTCTAAAAGCAACTTCAGCAAACGTGAATCGCAAAGTGGGTCCTATTTATGTTTGCAGAGGAACCGCAAGGCCAGAAATGGGCTAGACCGGGCCAGAAACCCGGAAATAGCCATTATCGGGAGGGGGTAATAAAAGAGCCATGACGCTGGTTTCCAATATTTACCGTTGGATCGGCGAAAGTTATATACCGGGCTTTCAGCCCTCTTCTCTTCTCCTTCACCATCACCCAGCCCTCCGCGGACCGATGGCCCGCATATACTGACGGGGCTGTTATCTGTCGGGCCGTTGGCCCTTACGGACGGCACTTAAAGGCTGAAAGCCCGGTATATATCAGCCCAGACAGAAGTGGTCTGCAGGACCACGGAGGTCTGGGTTATAGGTCCGTGGCAATGACGTTGAGGGCTGAAAGCCCGGCATATCGTATTTATCTATGACGTCCTGAACATCTGAAAGGCACTAATATCCTTATTAAAATAGCTTCTAAGCGGGTTCCCCAGTGCAAAACCTGCCGAGGAGGATCCCCGGTAATCGGTGATGTCTCTGCAAACATGAATAGGAGCCAGTTTAATTGCGGGAAAATTTATACAATATGCGGGCTAACGTGCCATTTTTCGTGCTCAGCCGCCCCGTCGGGGCGAGGTTTGTTGGCGTCCTGTCAACCCCCGACTCCCTCCGGTCGCCGGGGGCTACGCACTCAGTGCCCCCTATGGGGGCGGCAGCCGTAAATTCGCTGTGAGCCCCTGAAAGGGGCGATCTCAGGCGTGTAGCCCCATCCGAGCCCGCGGAAGCGGGAGAGGGCGGGGACACAGATGTCCAGAACGAAAACAGAGCCCCCGACGGGGGCGAATCAAACCATGGCCCCGGGCGACTGCCGGGAGCCCGGGGATACAGAACGGCCCAGAAACAACCAGAGCCCCCGAAGGGGGCGATCCAACTGTAATTGTCCCTTGAATCGCCTCCTGCCGGAGGCTCTGTTTTTGTGTGGAGCCCCTATAGACCCCGGCGCTCCTGTTCAGTCGCACCGGGTCATGGTTTGAATCGCCCTGTCGGGCTTTTAACTCGCTTGTTTCAAGCGCCCTCAGCGCCGCATATGAGCGGAAGGCAAAGGCGAGTGTCCCGCTCATGAGCGGGGTACCCCAACTGCTGTTTGTTTGCAAACTCGCTCAGTACAGGGTGTGTACAAATCATCATGACACAATACGTAGTAAGGCCAGAGTCAGACATGGGGTATAAGAATATCACTTCGGAATTCATGAAATATGCGGGTTAGCTGCAACGGCGGAAAGCGGGTAAGCGGGAGGCCGAAGAATTCGGCCTCCTGCTCCCCGTTGTCGCAGGCGGGGTCATTTCCCCGCACCTGCCGGCGTGAAGGTCGTTCACCGGGCGACTCCCGACAGTGTTGCCCCGTTAGCGAGGAGTAACTTGATGCGCTTGACCTTGAGCGTCCGTGCACGTGCAGAATTGTCCCAGTGTCAGCAGACCGAATTTTCCCGTAAAATACCTCTTGCGCACTTTGTGATTGTCGCCGTAGTTTTTCCGGTCAAGCTTCATACATCGTAGGCGCATTCGCACCCACGAGTCGAGCTTCTGGAAAAGCCAGCGACATGTGCTGAAAGAGGTGGCGAAATAGTTCGCCGTTCCTCGAATAACTCGGTTGAGTTTCTCGATGACTTCCTGATTCAGGTTATGTTTCCGGACGGTCAGTTCCCGGATCTTATCTTTGAATTTCTGCTGCGATTTTGTGCGCATGCGACGTGATCGCGACGCGAGAGTGAATCCGAGAAAATCGTATCCACTCCCGTATGTCGTGATGTGTGTCTTTTCGGGACTGAGCTGGAGTTCCAGCTGGTCCTTCAGCACACGCTTTACAAAATCGTGTGCCTCTTGCGCTTGCCGCTTGGTCTTGCAGACAACGACGAAATCGTCGGCGTATCGCGCGAAGCGATAGCCGGCGGCGTCGAGCTGCCAGTCCAGATGGTTCAGGGCAATGTTCGCCAGCAGGGGGGAGATAACTCCCCCTTGCGGCGTGCCGACCGTTGTCGGCTTGAACACCCCGTCTTCCATCACTCCGGCAGTGAGAAATCGCTGGATAAGGTCCAGAATATTACCGTCGGCCACATATTCGGCCACAGACTGCATAATGATATGGTGCGGCAGGTAATCGAAGAATCCTTTAATATCGGCATCGAGTACCACGCGGTACCCTTGCCTGTGGAACTCCAGCACCTGCTCGATAGCCATATGGCAGTTGCGTTCGGGCCTGAATCCGAAGGACCAGTCGTGAAACAGGGGCTCAAAGACGGGACTGAGGAGCCTTCGCAGGACTTCCTGAGCGACCCGATCCCGCACCACCGGGATTCCCAGTGGACGGGTTTTCTCTGTTCGCGGGCCTTTTGGTATGTAAGTGCGGCGCAGAGGCTTTGCCTCGAATGTGCCGGACTTCATGTCAGCCTTCAAGGATTCGAGGTTTTCCCGAAGGTTATCCTCAAACATCTTGATGCTGACTTTATCCACGCCCGCGGCGCCCCGATTGCGTTTGACAGATCGGAAAGACCGCATCACCAACCTGGAGGTAATCCTCCCGGTTAGTGAGTGTGCTTTGGTTTTAGTGCTCACAGGTGAGCCTTTCGCAAAAGGTTACCACGCAGTACCTTGTGGTCGCCGATACGAAGGATGTTTCTTAGCCGATCCTCGCGTTTCCCGCACAAGAGCACGGGCGGGCCAATTTTGGGCTTCAGGCGAGGGGCTAACTGTCCTCAAACTGGCGGCCATCGGGTCTGCGTCACTGTCAGGTTTTGCCTTTCATCCCGACGAAAAAAAAAACCGGCGGGACTACTCCGACGCTGCTGCAATCCCTGAGGCGAGGGTCGGTAAGGCATACGTTCTCGCTTCACCGCATGGCCCCTGCCGTTTCACCGTTGGCTTATCGGCGGGACGACCTCCACGAGGAGGACGGAGCGGGATATTCACCGGTATGGCTCGTTTCCATTGTCTCCAGGTGCTCACACGTATCACCCGCGCAGGTCCCCCGCAGATATCCGCACGTTCTGCGG
>JBKHIT010000051.1:0-37439 GCA_046538485.1 Candidatus Brocadiia bacterium
ACATCACGCTCGTTTCTCCAGCAAAAACCAACAACTAATCAGCAAAACGATAATCCCAAGGGAAAACTCCCGGTGAAAGTTGTGGACGCCTTTTTCTTTCAAGACGCTTGCTCGTGCCGAAGTAACACTACCGAAGTGTTTCGCATTCGAAAGATCCGATTCAGCTTCGCTTAAAAGATTAACCCCCACGGCAGCCATCTCGCGGTTTTCGCCCTGTCTATTTCTGCCATGGATTGTGTATATTCCTTCCTGGTCCAACTTCCCATAATAAACATGTTTGTCTGAAAAAGTTACGCGTTCCCCGTTCGGGGCCTCAATGATAACATTTCCTCTCCAACTCGCCGGTTTATAAAAAGCCAGTCGCTCTCCGAGCCGGTAACAGTACCGCTTTAAACCGGGGCTTTGTCTGTACACATAGTCCCCGATGTTCGAGATAAGAACCGGCCATGCTGCTTTTTGAAAAATATTGCTCCCCGGCCCCCCAAGATTCAGCACGACGTGCAGGTCTTCCATGACAACGAGAGGGATCTGTCCCGCTGATACAACGACTTCTCCCCGGTCAGGTCGATACTTACTGTCGGCAAACCAAATCGAGCCTCGGAGGTTCAGCCCTCGCGTCAGAGGATGGTAATTCTTTGCAAAGAATGGGCCAACATACGCCTGGCTACTGCGCTCGGCCGGAGCCCTGAAACTCACACGAAAGAAATGTTCCCAATCCCCTCCCGAACCTCTGAAATCTCCGAATACCAGATACGGAGTGTTTTTCCCCGCGAGGCTCAAATGTCTGGCAGCGTGCACCGCCTTTTTGACGTTTTCGGCGAGTCTCTCATCAGACAAATCGATCCGGCATGGGACTGTAACCTTCAAGGGACGCACCAGGTGAAGGACATTATCGTTTTCAAGTGTGTCGTCCGGCAGCTCAGCACGTATTGTTCTGACCCTTTCAGGGATATGAAAGAGCAGGGGCACTGCTTTTTGGGATCCAAAAGTGACCGTTTTTTCAGCGATTTTCTGACCCGTCTGATCATATACTGCAATTGTCCGCGTTCCTCCCCCTTTCCCGGAATGTTTGACCAGACCGAACAACTTATCGTTTCCCAGCCAGCGAGCGTTGATCCATCCTGCATTACTTTCGGCCCGGCCCACAGCAACCACACGCGCATTCTCACATTCAACTTCGTGGTCGGTAATCACCAGAACGTCCGTATCTTTGCCCGCCATTGAATGCCCAACTTCGACGGCTTGCCGAAAAGAATGGGGAGGCGCGGACGGGCGCCATGTTCGCAAAGCTTCCTCCGCATCCTCTCTTCCCATAGCCTGCTCACCGATCACATGGGAGGTCGCGCTGTTGAGAATGGTTACGCGCCCGTTCGCACCCAGTTCATCGTAGATCTTCAAGATGGCTCCAACAGCTGCCGATTTGAAACCCGGCTTTTTCGATTCAGCGTTCATGGAAGCGCTCGAATCGAGAACGACAACAATATGACGGCGCGAAGATCGATGATCAAGGACGAGTTCACTGACCAATAAAGCAAGAAGCAAAGCAGCCAACAATTCCAGAAGCAAAGGCAAAGTCAGGGGCGGCAGTTTCCGCCTCTGCCCTTCCGCCTTCAACGTCCTGGTCGCCTCCCAAAGGAAAAGCGATGAGACTTCTCTTCGGCGCCCTCGGAAGACATAGAAATACAGAAACAGCACGCCCCCCAGCGATGTGAGCGCCAGCAGTCCTGGAGGATTAAGAAAATAAAACATCAGTAGACTTCCACCAACCCCTTCGGAAGAAACTGTTCGCGCAGGACGCTTTCCAGTTTTTTGTCGGCAATAATATTGAGGTAAAGTCCCCCGCACTTAAACGTTTCTTCTCGCGCGGCTCCAATCAGACCCGCAAGGCGCCGTTTGTATTTTTCCACAACGCCCGCTTTGAGCTGGATATCCGCCCGCCGGCCTTCCTCCACGCTTTCCAGAGTAGCAGGGCCCTCGGCCGCAGGATCCGCTTCCCAGGGACCAAGCAAATGGAGGACAATCAGCCGCGCGCAACCGGCGGAAAGTGCGCGCACAACGACGCCGGGATCTGCAGGGTCCATAAAGTCCGTGAGCAATATGCGCACGGCAGAGCGCCGCAAACCGGCCGCGGAACGCCGTGGAGAAAAGAAAATGGCCGAATGCGACTCATCAAAATGCAGTTCCTCCGGGCTTTCCAGGCGGCGGAGGCGTTCACCCGCCGCGAACAACCTGACCGCAATTCCTCCGGCGCGTGAAGAATGGTAGAGATATTCTTTCAACTCATGGCTTAGAGATGCCTTGCGGCCATCGAATATGGACATTGAGGCGGAGTTATCGATCAACACATCCACGAACGGGCTTACTTCTTCCCGAAACAGCCGGACGACAAGCCGATCGGTCCGTCCGTAGGCCAACCAATCGATGCGACGCGGATCGTCTCCGGGGACGTAATCGCGGAAATCCTGGATTTCGACCGACGCTCCCGTTTCCCGTCCTTCCTTTTCCCCAACGAGACCCGACGCAGCGATTACGTGCGGGTTGAAACGGTATTTACGAGCAAGTATCTCGATTCCCGCCTGACTGAGTGCCTCGGGCATGCTCAAAATCTCTCAAGAAAAACGTCTTTCACTTATGCGACTATTCTAAACGCTGAAGCGACATTCTGCACGGTGAACTGTTCACCGCCGATACCTGATATCGAACGTCCGCCGCATAAGCTTGTTCAAATCCCATTGTGCGAAACTGATCATCGCACCCAGCGTAATCACACCGGGGAAAATAGCCATGGGAGCTATTTGCCAGAAACCTCCGCGACACCGCAGGGCTTCGGCCAGGTATATGCCCGGGAAGAATCCCAACGCCGCGCCCGATACCCTATCTATATTCAACTCAAAAGCGGGTTCACCCAGCCATCGATCCGGTCTTTCAACTTGCCAGTTATCATGTCAACTCCCACTTACCCCTGAATCTGCGCAGAAGATTCCCTGATAACATTGGCTTCCCCCGTTCAAGAACTGCTTTCTGCAGGAGATTTGTCGGTTTCCACTCCCGTTTTGAGACGAAGATCAGATCTGTGACGCATCAAAATCTCCAGGTCGCGAACTGCAAAGATAATCACGCATACCACTGTTATCACCGCCGGAAAGATCGTGCCCCAAAAAACATCCAATGGCTCTGCATAATCGGTTACTTCCACCGCATAAGCAACAGGGAATGCGCCAAGAATTGGGTTATCGGCTTCAAACGAAAAATGCCCCATTCCGGATTCAAAAAGAACAATGAAAATAAGGCCCGCTGCCAGGTGGGCTACGATGCAAACGAGCAAAACGATACGCCTGCCGCTTGTATTACGCCACTTCTGAGGTATCAGTGCACCTATTGCCCGGGCTTGATACGCCAGATAGCCACCGTAAACCCAAAAAACCCACGTGAGAGCGAAAATTGGCAGAAACTCAAAACTCCGAAGCAGTAACAAGGCTGCCCCGCTCCAAAGTTCCAACAGGATCAGTCCGCACGCGAGTGTGAAATACACCCCTCCCGCCCCCGGCCCATCAGTAAAAGGAAATAACAAAAATGAGTAAGTCCGCCCTGATTTTTCAATTTCTAAGTCCTGTCGCGCGGAGGTGCCCTGTTTGTCCAGCATCCATACAGTTGCGCATATCGTAAGCGGTATCAATGTAGTTACTACAAAAAAAAGAGCCGTTTCATCGGAATATCCTCCCTGGGCCGCCATTATTCCGAGGCCAACGCCCTGGGATATTACAATTATCAAAAGAAGCCAGCATTTGGGAGCGACCGACGATTTGTTCGCTTCGAAAGTCAGGATATTTGCGCTGCAGGCACACAGGAAAAGCGACCACAGCAATGACATAAGTCCCAGAATTGCCACAAAAATAACTATGTGGTTGAGTTCGCCTGCGATATCACGAAATAGATATCCTGCTCCAACACCCATCTGGACAATCATCAGAACAGCTCCGACTTGAAGCAAAATATGAATCAGTCGGCCAAGCGTTCTGAAATAGCGCAGAGACGTTAAGGCCGCGAAGAAAATTGCAACAGAAACCGCAAAAAGCGAGACCACAGATATAACTGCAAGTGTCGCTAATATCTGCCCCACCCCGATGCCGTGAAAAAGAAAAGCGGCCACCGCGAAAGGCCCCATGAGTGCCACCAGCAGTCCCGTTTTTACGACCGCTGCCAGTAGCCTTCCCCGCACATGTCTTTTGGCATGCAACCGCGTAATTTGGACCAGCTCGATTGTCCCGCTTTTGATCTCTTCATAAAGGTTTGAGAACGCCAGGTATGGGATAACAACAACTCCCACAATCGCCATACAAACGCTGAAAACCACGAACATATCGTCACCACATTCCCCGCCCGAACCGCTTCCCAGGTAGGCCAGGACATACGTCATCAAGGAAACAAGCAGAAGGAGCCACAGAGCGGCCAGAAATTTTTTGCTGTGAAGCGATTGGTACATCTCCCGGATCAAAAGCGGATTGGCCCAACCATCGACACGGTCTTTAAGCTTCAGGGACATCGGTGTCTCCACTGGTGACTTCGAGGAACATCTTCTCAAGCAATTTTTCTTCCGTCATCAACTGGTATGGGACCTTCTCGTGGGAAACTAACCGTTTGACCACTTCTGCAATGTCGTCCTTTCCTCCGGACATCTCGACCTGTAAGATGTCAGGCTCGGTGGAATGCACATCCCGCACACCCGGAGTCTCCAGCAGAATTCGACCGCATTCTTCCAATCCACCCGTCACGCGCATAGTCAGGGTAAAATCGCCTTCTTTGGCCTCATGGTCCGCCGGCGAGCCCGAGTAAACCAATTCCCCTTCTTTAATAATCGCTACCTTGTCAACCAAACCCTCCAGCTCAGCAAGAATGTGGGAACTGATCATGATGGTCTTATCCCGCTGAGCAAGAACACGCAGCAATTCTCGGAGATCTTTGCGAGCCTGCGGATCAAGACCGGCCGCTGGTTCGTCCAGCAACAATAACTGCGGGCCGTGCAACAAAGTTCGACCGAGACTTATCCGCTGTCGCATTCCTTTGGAAAGATCCGCAACTTTCTTGTCAAGCAGGTGATCTATCTCAGTAAAATCGACAATATCGGCAACCCGCCGAAAACGCTTTCGGCCACTCAGCCCATAGGCACGCGCAAAAAAATCCAGGTATTCGCTCACCAACAGATCGGGATAAGAACCGTAATAATCGGGCATAAAGCCGATGAGCGGACGCACCTTGTCGGCCTGTTTCCGTATGGAATACCCGTTGACATACGCGTCGCCCCGCGTGGGTTCCGCTACGGTGGCCAGCATGCGCAATGTGGTCGTTTTCCCGGCCCCATTTGGACCAATAAAACCCCAGATCTCCCCGTGATCCATTGTAAAACTCAACGAATCAACTGCTGTCAACTCGCCAAATTTCTTCGTCAGGTTTTTACAGGTCAGCTCCATCACATCACACCAAAAATCAGGTGAACTGTTTTCTTGGGCCGGAACCTGTGCAACCATATATGGCCCTCAAAACCATCGGAGGCCTCCGCTACATATGCATTACCCTTCGAAAGTCTATTGGCCCAGATATCATGCAGCGGTCTGGCTTTGCGAAGTATGGTCTCTTTCTGAATGCTGGTGAAAAGTCTCTGGAAACTCGCCATATCGACTCCCCTGCATACCTGCGCCGCTACTTTCTTGCCGGGCTCGATTCGACCCACTTTCAAAAACGTGTTCCCGTAGTGGATATACGCGCGTTTCAGCTTGCATCCCAGATGATTCTCAACCCAGTATTTCCCGTCTTTTTCCCCAATCAACAGACGCCGTCGGTCTCGCCCTATCGCCTGACGGCTAAACCACATCTTGCGACGGGTTTCGAGCAGGCCGGGATAATGAATCCCGTCTTCCCGCCACTCCAATTTCAAGTTCCTCATATCGGAACTCCCCCATTCCGGCGAG
The DNA here is from genome assembly GCA_046538485.1 of Candidatus Brocadiia bacterium. Taxonomy (GTDB): domain Bacteria; phylum Planctomycetota; class Brocadiia; order SM23-32; family SM23-32; genus JBKHIT01. Next base: position 5,967 of record JBKHIT010000051.1, read on the forward strand.
TAAGCCAGTTCTTTCGTTGAACCTTTGATACCCCGAGTCCGAACAAACGGATCATAAATGCCGAACTGCGAAACATTTATGCTCTTCTTCACCTGCTGATCGAGAAATCTAACGGCATAGCAACTGGCGTAAGGACGGAAACCTTCATGAAAAAAGTCCGCCACAATAACTCCACCCATCACCAGAATGCACAGCGCAGGGGCCGAAATGTAGTACAGTAATCCCTGCTTCCGCCGCGCCACCAGATACCACCACCCCACAGGTCCTACCAACAATGAAAAAGCGGTCAACGCGAGGAAGACGGGCCAAAAAGGCGCTTTTTCCGTCCCGGGAATTTTGGGATGGCCCGCAGTGCTTGTTCTGTGGTGTGAATATCTATGACGCATGTACCCCCCGTGCGAATGGGTGCTTGATTTTTCTGAAATTGGGCCCACCGTCAATCCTCGCCTTCGGAAGAATCCACTGTGAGACGAAGAGATTTGTGCTTTGCTCACAAATATCACAGCCCCGATGCCAAACTTTATACCTTCCAGCGAGGTGTGTCTTACCCAGTGGAAATCTTCCCCGGAATCCGAATCGGCCTTTCTGCGATTCGTGGCGACGAACGGAGCTTTTTGCGCTACTTCACGCACAACATTCGTCTTCTTCTCCTCGGGCACATCCAATAAAAGACTCATTCCCCCCATCGCCGTCCACTGGATCACAGGATCGGGATCGAACCCGGGATCACGCCATACCTTGTAATCGATGATCAAAATATCTATCCCACTGTACCCTTGCCACCGATCGGGCAAAAAAAAAGGTGAAACGGTTGATCGCTTCAACTCGTAGGGCTGCGAAAAATCCTTGTTAACGGAATAGGAAGAACTTTCGGTCAACAGCACACTGACCAGATCCTGCTTCCGGCTCCCATAGCGGCGGCCCGAAAACTGAAGGCGGTTGCCTGCACTGGTCTTCGCCAGGGAACGGCCCGACTCGCCGTCTCGAAACTCAAAACCCGTCAAACGGGATTCAGCAAAAGGCACACACAGACACCTTCGAGCTGTCCGATGGGCCGGAATATGAAAAGTGGCGCTTGCCTTAATCTTTCCCAGAGATCGCACTTGAATCTTCCGCGCATCCCCGGAATTCCTAAACCGTATCACCAGGGGAACCATACCGCCTTCCCGAACATATTCGTTGAGCCCCGCTCGCACGGAACATTTCAGATCTCGATCAAGTTCCAGTTGGGAAGCTGCTTTCCCTGCACTTGCGCCAAAGCCCAAAAGCAGCAATGCAAGAATCAACCTGTGAATACGGTTCATTGTCCGACGATCCTCTCTTCGCTCGTACTCACCAATTCCTTCACAACATCCGGTCCTGTCGTTCCTTCGAGTCGTGCGGCATGATGGAGGGTAATCCGGTGTCCCAGCACCGATGGTGCCGCCAGTTGCACGTCCTCAAATCCCACGCCCGGTCGCCCATCCACCAGAGCAAGGGCTTTGGACACCTGACTCAACCAGATTGCCCCCCGAGGTGAGGAACCATACTTCACCACATCCCTGACATGTTCGGTCGCCAGCCCAGAATCCGGATGCGTCATGCTCACCAGACCCGAAATATGCTCCGCAACAGCGGCCGGCAGAAAAACATTCGGAACCATTTCTTGAAGATCCAACACATCTTCGACGTTCATAATCTCCGGCGGCTCAACGGGCCGCCCATCCTTCCGCTCCGTGATAATTTTCTCAAGAACCGAGCGATCGCTCCCCAAAACGTCCAGCTTCACCGCAAAACGGTCCATCTGAGCCTCGGGGAGAGGATACGTTCCTTCCATCTCGATCGGATTCTGGGTCGCCAGAACGCAAAACGGAGCCGCCAGATCCATCGTGTTGCCCATCTGAGTCACCTGGGATTCCGACATCGCTTCCAGGAGCGCCGACTGGGTCTTGGGGCTCGCACGATTGACCTCATCGGCGAGGACAATATTCGCGAAGATCGGTCCGGGGTAAAATTCCATCTCGCGCCCCTCTTCCGTCTCTTCCAGCACGTAACTGCCGGTAATATCCGATGGCAAAAGGTCGGGAGTAAACTGGATCCTCCTGAATTCCACGCCAAGCGCTTTTGCAAACGACTTAGCAAGAACCGTCTTACCCAATCCCGGCAACCCCTCCAGAAGAGAATGTCCCCCGGCGAGAATGGCGGCAAAAGTCACGCGAACCAAATCCTGTTTTCCCAGGATCACCTCGTTCATCACACCAAGAACTCGCCGACACTGTTCGGAAGCTTCAGCAACCTCCGTTTCGGACATCAATTCGCTATTCTGCTTCATTTCTCTCCATTCTTCTCATTATCCTCCGCGAAATACTCTTTGAGCGTATCGTGATGGCGTGGTAACAGTCGCGAATGCCAGGTAAGACGCTCATTTCCCGCCCTGAATTCACGGCTCCCGCCTTCGATCAGACGCGCTTCCGTTTCATCGGTTTCGTCAGGCGGAATATAACTGTATCCAATATCGGCATCCAGTTTGCCCTCCCGCCCCTTAAAAGTCTTCGCATCGAACTCACCAAAATCTTTGTCGGTGTTTCCTGAGTGCTGCAGTTGAGCCGGTCCCGGTCCCCGGTCGATGCCGCTCCGACCCGGGCGACCGCCCTGTTGTGCAAGTTCAGCCAGTTCCTCCTCCGAGAAGCCGCAGGCTTCCATCGCATCCCGGGCTTTTGCCGCACGCTTTTTTGCCTGCTTCAACGCTTCATCAGCCAGTTCCCCAAGCGCCTCCAACTGTTCGCTGTTGAGTCCAGTCTCTCCACTTTCACACTGACTCATCAATTTCTGCAGTTCCTCCGGCGAAAGACCGGTGCGTCGGCTCGCCTGCTCCATAAACTTGCCCATCTTATCCGCATTGAGACTTTTCGATGCACTGGCAAGACGCCTGGCGTCCTCGGGGTTGAGTTTCCCACCGGCTCTAATGCGTTGCCGGACGCGGTGCGCTTGCTCCTCAGCAATTTCTTTCTTACGGTAATTGGTGGCCGCCTGTCGCTGAAGTTCCCGCCGGCACTCATCCAGAGCCTGCCAATCACGCTGCTCAAGTCTTGATCCCTTCTCTTTCATTTCCTTCAAAAGTTTCTCAGCATCCTTCAAATAATCTTTCTCCGCCAGTGTCGTCTGCTCAAGGACTTTCACCAGATCGGACGTTTCCTCAACCCTCGCCGGAGTTGTTCCCCCAGCTGTTTCTGGACTGTGACGCAGATCAGGCAACAGAGCCAACACAATAATCACACCTGCCATGCCGGTCGCTTTCAAGAAAGCACGGACCGGGAACCCTGCACGCAACGCAATCTGGCTTCGACCGACTTTGTCGGCCCACTGATCTTCCCCGCTTTCGTGAAGTGACATAAAGACCCCGTGGCTTTCGCTCCGCAGGTCCGCCAACGCGTCCGCCCGACGCTGACTGACCCGCCAGGCATCTTTGCGCAAAAAAGACCATATCCCCACGAAAGCGACCCACACTGGCAAAAGCCAGAGACCGTATATCAGGGGCGTCCATAGTATTTTGGAGAGAAACACCCCACAGGCGACGACAACCAGACCGGGCATGGAATGATCGACAAGCACTTCAAAAAATTTGCGGGCCGAACGGACAAAGCGGTACCGGTTGCACAGTCCGCAAAGTCGCCCAAAATCCCTTTCTGGAGCGGTATCCTCTTTCATCCTGTCACCACTCTTTTAAAAAATGTTCTTTCTCAGCTCCGGGAGTAATCCCCTTTCAGCACACATTCGCCCAGGATGTGACCTTCCATGGTATCTTCAAGCTCCTGTTTTTTCGCCCCTTCGGACAGATTCAAAACAATGTCGAGCGCATAAAGTTTAAATAGATACGTATGAGTTCCCGAAGGCGGACACGGGCCGCCGTATTCACGTTTGCCGAAGTCGTTCGTCCCGGCCGTGCTCTGGGGACGGGTATCTTCCGGGATTTCTTGCGTTTCCGGCGGAATATTCCACAGGAGCCAATGGTCCCACGTCCCGGCCGGAGCATCGGGGTCGTCAATGATCAGAACGAGCGATTCCGTGCCAGGAGGAACATCGGAGATTTCCAGCGGGGGCGAAATATCTTTCCCGTCGCAGGTGTACACCGAAGGAATCATGCCGCCGTCATCAAACGCCCTGCTGCTCAGTTCCATAAAAACCTCCCGCTTGAGAAATGATATCGGATGCCAAACCACTCGTATCAGTGTACCGCCTTAACCCCATCCCATCAAAGAAACATCGGGATTTCCATCGCATATATACCAGTTGAAAACCATTCACCCGTTCAGTCTCTATCGGAATCAGAAGGCAACATTACGACACAAAAGCCTGTAGAAGTTATCCCCACACAGTAATGGCAGTTGTGTGATTGTTACAACGACACCACATCGCGATGACCGTAGACTGATGCCAAGTTATGGCGGCCTGTGAAACACATTCATCTTCGAGCGCGCGAGCCGTTCTTTGCCCTGGATCTATCGTGGGAAACAGCGTCGGCATAATGTGCCAGTAATTACTGCAAATCCTCCATAAAACCCGGCGGAGCTTTTATCCAGCACATCTCGCTTGACATCCGAACCCCCGGCGAGGATATACAATTAAACGTAGAATGAGGGTAGTTTATCATTCTCACGCATATGGGAGGCTGCTGATGGGCATTTTGAAGACGATTGACGATCTGCTCCGGGACAGAAACAGGCTCTATGACATGGCAGTGGAAAAAGGAGGTCTCGGCGCAATCTGCGCCAAGCTCCTGGGGGTCTTCCTAATCACAACGGCCGTTTACGGAGCGGTCATGGGATCATTTCGCTGCATACATCCGGCTTATCATTTCAGCGACTTCTCGGTCTCCCGCCCGGACGGCCCATCGATTACAGATGAGGTGGCAGGGCTGGATACCGGAACCCGGGCTGTTTACACCCGCGCGAGTCTTTCCGAAGTCACACCGGGCGAGGGACTTTCAAAAATCAGAGAGGCTAAAACCAGTGACGAAGAGCAGGCAGAAAACTCGGCTCCCAAGAAAGGTAAAAAAGCGCCCGTTCTGCTGGCGTGGCTTCTGCTTTATGCCCTCCTGGGCGCCCAGTTGGCGTGGACCCTCAAACCTTTTCTTGGCACACCTTACTTGCCGGACACACCCCCTTTCCGCATCGAGCGTGGCAACATCTTCGTCAGCGCATTCGAATCCTTCCCGCACGTCCAGGATCGCTGAAGCAACCAACCGCTGCCGTCCTCAATCGGGGGAAACATCCTCTGGCCTGCATCCTGTGGACGCAGGCTACCCGCAATTCAGATCGTCCGGATAACCGTCCGGCCAAAGGTCCGGAGCTGCGGGCGGGTCACTGACAAATGTCCGAATTCGCGATTTGAACGGCCCGGTCGAGCCGTTCTGAAATGCTTTCCCAGTGGGTTCCATGCCAGTAAACTTTGTCGCAACGACGGCACTGCCAGTATTCCGAACATCGGTGCCGGACTTTCTCAGGGACCTCATCGATAACACCCTGGAGTTCCACCTTCGCCAGTTCTCCCCCGCACTCCATGCAACGCGGATCTTTCAGCGGGAGATCCATCTCACCCAGAACGTATCCGAGCTGTTCTATCACATCAAGATCTCGCGGGATGAACACATAAACGATCAATCCCTCGCTCACCGCATAGCGGTCCGGTATGCCACTATCGCTGGTCAGGAGAACTTTATCCTCATCCAGCGATTTACGCACCAGTTCTCCGTCGCTGAAATGCACATCGAATTCAGCCTTGTAACCGGCAACCCGAAGCCAGCGCGCGAGACCGCCCAGCATCGCATCACAGAGAAATATCGGATCGTGAGTCTCCTCGGATGTGGCTTGTTTTTGATCCATGCTTTCGCCCTCGTGCTTTTGCGCCGCCCATTTGCAAAAAGTCTTGCGCGTATCCGGGCGGTCGAGTTCCGACGGCACGATTATACCAGATCAAGGTGAGGCTATCTGAAAGATCATTTAATCAAGCGTCCGGGGACCGTGAAAAAACAAGCTTCTGCTCATGAACGGGGAAAGCCTGGACGTCGAGAATCGCAATCAGCTTAAATACGAACTGCCACCAAACGAAGCGGCCTTGTGGTACTGCTGAGATCCCGCCACGACCCTGTTGCAGTACCGCGGGGTCCGCCGTACAACACCTATGGAGTCCGGTGGCTTCTCACCGCTTTGTCGTTGGCGAAGCAATGACCCGTTGAGCGGTATTTTGGGGAGAATGCCACGCACTGCAAAATGCACCAGCGGACTTACGAACCAGAGGATTTAGGTGGTAGCCAGCCCCACTGATCGGAACTCCAGTATGGCTTGTGCGGAAGTCGGACCGTGCGCGAATCGCGCGACTGCAGATTCTGCATCGAACGTGCGATAGATCCCGAACCATGCCGTCAGGAACGGTATCGTCGATGTTGACATACCGCACACCCATCCGAGGAAGAAGGTCCTGGATTTTGCCCTTTTGCTCCAGTGCATCTTCGTGAGAAAAGACAAATTTCCCCATGGGCACAAGCCCGAGCAACGGTCCGCAAGCCGGATCGTCCATCGTTTTATTCCTTTCAATCACCCGAACGCTGTTGAAGTTTTCGGATCTGTTCTGCTCCGGGAGGCAGCACCTGTAATTCGGCTTCTTCAGCGTGGTATATCTCGGCTAATTTTCCGAAAGCCTCCTCGCAAGCCGGGGTAGCAACTCCGCCGTTGAGAAGCAACTCTTTGTCGATCAACGCACGCAATAACAGCTGACGCCACCGCCAGGAATTGCGCCGGTCTTCGGGGATCTGTGTGTCAACCCTTGACAACAGATCATAGCATTCTTCCGCATCATCGGCGTCGCCCGCAAGGTTGAAAACAGGGGGCTCTGTACCGTCGTGTCCCGTTTTGATCTCAACTTTTCCCTCCTTGTCTCTCGCCGGTGCATGGCCGTGATTACTCTCGAATATTTCGATGGCTCGAACAACATCCTCAACATAATCGCGACCGAACTCCCAGGTGGCGTATTCTCTTACCGCCTCCTCTGCGGAACTATCCTCATCCCAGTACAGGTGCGCCAAAATGGCCTTATTTATGTCTTCGAATATCCCCTCGCTGTACGGAAATCCGCCGGCGATGTCCCCACCGACTCGGTTCCACAAACCCTGGAATCGTGAGGGCTGCGGATTGGCACCGAACCCTCCCCAGGGAAACATCTGGAACATGCTGATCTCAGGGAAATTCAGCAGCGGTAAATCTCCCGGCACCCCCTGTTCCAGCGGATAATCCGGGAAATGTTCATGTCCGTCCGCAAGAATATAATCGAGCCACTCGGGCGGCGTATCAAAAGCTTCAGTCAGCCCCTCCCACTCACCGTCCCGATTCCCCAGGTCGAACAACCAGGTGCTCAATATCACTGTCAGTTCCGGCCAGCGATCCCGCGCCAGTTCTGCTATGGCTTCGGACATCTCCAAAAACCCGTTGGCGCCCCAGGGAGCGCATTTTTCGCACGCACATCCTCCCTGGTCGTAGGGCCAGAGCCAGATCTGATCGATTCCTATTCCCTGAAAGGCCTCGAATTCCTGGTCGAACCACTTCAGCATCAGTTCTTTTGCGCCGGTTTTATTGGGACAAAGCTCCACCCGGTAGTGGGCCGTTCCGGTATTGGGATTCGCCCGGAGTTCTTCTGGACTATCAGCAAATGCCTCATTGGCAAGCAAACAGAGCCCGACATCCATCCCCACGCTCTTCCCGGCTTCAAGAATCGCTCGGAGGCGTTCAATCATCTGCTGCGCCGCGGGATCCTCGATTCCGTGAAAATGGTGCATGTCAAACCAGACCTGCAGCGAGTTGATTCCCCAGAGCGCAAGCTCTTCGACGTACTTCTGGATCTTTTTTATGGGAGCGCAGTGATAGAAGTTATGAAAATGGGTGGCAAAATACATTCCCCGCACGGGTCTATCGGGCCACGATTCTCCGCGCCATTCTCCCGGGATGAAGCTTCGAGGTCGCATAAGTGATGTCCGCATCAACTTGCCCGTGCCATACAGAAGTCCCTTCGGATCACCGCCGGCCACCACAACACTTCCGCCGCTCTCATCGGCAATCTTAAATGTTTCCAAACCCAGCTCAGGACGCAATTCCAGACTTAACAGAGCTTGTTCTTTCTGCACTCTCTCGGCTCTCAGATTGCAACGTTGCGCCAGGTGCCGCTCCAGCAGCTCGACGGCCTTATCCACAAGCGGATCGCCCTCGGTCCTTAACTCAATTTGCACCGGCTGACTCATCTTTCCCTCTCCTCTAAGCTGGAAGTCACCGTCAAATATTTCCCATTTCGTCCAATCAGCACAGTCCGCCATTGTACCCGGCCGACGGCGGGAGGTGTCAAAGACAAAACCAATCGGCGGGCTGAAAAACGATGGAGCAGTCCCCTCAAACTTCAACGCATTCTTCGATATCTCACGGGACCGATTCGGGCGTTCGCCGGACCGTTCCGAGAGGCTTTCCGCCGCATCCGCGATATCCGTGGTTTGGACAGTGCAGCCGCGTCCTTGATACCACCGTGAAAAGGCATTATAGTGCCCACTTTCACAAACATCCCCCCCTTTCAAATGCTATTATGTCTGAGTATCGTCCAAACGTACTGATCATCGTTATCGACGCGCTGCGAGCCCGCAACCTCGGCTGTTACAGCAACCGTGACGGTTTGAGTCCTAACATTGACCGGTTTGCGCAAGAATCTGTTCTATTTGAAGACAATTACTCGACCTGGAACACAACCGACCAATCTCTCACCACGATTTTGAGCGGACGGTATCCCCGCTCGCACGGAATCATCAACCACGGCGATGCGGTAACCGAACAGGATCTGCGCAACTTCGAGCGAAGCGGCACGCGGATGCTGGCGGAAATCCTCGGTGAACGCGATTATCATACGATCGCGGTCGATTGGATGGCCCGCTGGTTTAAGCTGGGCTTTCAGTACTACGGCTATCCACCCGCCGGCGGATTGGCCAAAAAAATACACCTGTATCTGAAATACATGCTCAACCATATCGAGATTTTTCGGTGCTACGCGGGGTTGGACCAGGACGCGGGCGATTCCTCACTGATTGAAGATGTGAAAGGTGTGCTCAGCACATTCCTGTTCAGTCGGCATCTGGCGGAAGTTCAAGATGCCCGGTACGTAACCAACGCCGGCCTCGACCTGCTTGATGATTCCGACCGCGAAAACTTTTTCTTGTTCCTGCACTACTGGGATGTCCACACCCCTTATAACTGCCCCCGGCGCTATAAAACATACCATGGTTCGAGTCCTGAAAAACGCCTTCTCGACAGATACGAAGGCGCGGTCCGCTATGTGGATGAACAGCTCGGCCGGCTCTTTGAAGAAATGGAAGAGCGGGGAGTTCTCGATAACACGATGGTTATCGTAACATCCGATCACGGGGAAAGCCTGGTGGAGCACGATATCTATTTTGACCATCACGGCCTTTACGAGGTCACAACACATTGCCCCCTCCTCATCCGTCTCCCCGGACAAATTCCTCAGGGGAAGCGATTGAATGGGTTTGTTCAGCACAGCGATCTGGTTCCGACGATTCTCCATGCGGCCGGCATTGAGGACGAACAGATTGATCCCGATGGGACCGATCTTTTCCCGCTGATTCGGGGGGAAGTAGACAGTCTTCACCCGTTCATCTACAATGAAGAAACTTACGTCCAGGAAAAACGGGCGCTTCGGACCGAAAATTACCGGTATATTGAAGCCCCTGACGGCGAAGGTTACTGCCGATACTGTCACACGGTTCACGGAGGACCTGCGGAGTTGTATGATTTGCAGCAAGATCCCCAGGAACTGATCAACCTGGTTCCTGAGAAACCCGACCTGGCCGATGAATTATCCGGGAAGCTCAACCGATTAGTGGACAGACTCCAGAAAAGACTGCGGGATTCCGGAAACGGCTCTGCGGGTCGGCCTGATGACGAGTTCCTGGATAAAGATGAACAGGAAGAATTGCAGCAGCGATTCAAGGGATTAGGATATCACTGACGCCTCATGAACGGCTCACTTGCGTTATTGAAACTATTTTCGCTCCTGCCGCCCCGATTCGCATCCCGGGCCGTGCGCTGTATCTGCAATAGCCGGGCTCTGCACTCATACTTTAAGCGACGAGAAACCTGTCCTCTCAGGGGCCTTTCTCACCCGGAACGATTCCTCATTATCGCAGATGTGAACATTGGGGATTCCATTAATCTCCAGCCCGTTGCCCGTGTGCTTCAGCATCATTTTCCGCAATCCAAAGTGGATTATGTTTACGGGCAGACAACGGCACGGTTGATCGAGCAAAACCCATTTATTGAGAACAATTATCCGGTTTTTCAGGGCGCTTTTGTCCCGTCACCCGAGGAATGCCAGCGCATCCGGGATATTCTTGCCAGCCATTCCTACGCCGCGGTTTTCAGCTTTTGCCCTTTTTTGCCCGACCGCCATTTGCGCTCGGCCGGTTATCCAATCATAAATCCCACCAGCGTGATTCTCGATATCATAACGAAATCGCGGCGCAGGTCAGTGGAAACCGCGCATCTCATCCCCAATATTGCACGCTATATTGACGAACTGATGGGGGCATTTTCCGATCAGACTCTCTGTTATCCGCATCAGCAAAATGGTCCGAGAACACATCTGTACTTTCCCGAAGATGTTTTGGCATTGCGTGACAGTTGGCTCGCCGAAAACGAGCTTTCCGCTGATGCCCGGCCGGTTTTTCTGAATCCGGATGCATCCAACCGTTACACGTTGCTCGATGCCAGCGTCCAAATCGATCTGCTGGGAAAAATCCTGAGTTCCGATCTTTGCACACACCTTCTGCTCGGACCCGGGTTTACTTTCCCTTCCGTTGAAGATAAAGTCATCAACAGCCTGCCCACCCGCCTTACTCAAAAGATCAGACGATTGCCGGAAGACATAACGATCGAGCTCTACGGAGCGCTTCTCGACCGGTGCCGGGTATTTATAACCGGTGATACCGGCCCGATGCATCTCGCTGCAGCGCGGAAAATCTGCCTTCAGAATAAGGATGCATTCCGTAATCGCACGGCGGTCGTGGGGCTTTTCGGTCCCACTCAACCCCGGATTTATGGTTACGATTCTTCACGCGCAGGGTTTATCCCCGCGAATCAAGACGCACCTTCCCGGGTTTTTGAGGCTCGTTGCGGACGAAAAAATCTCCTTTGTTCTCTCGAACGCATTACACAGAGGTGCGGAGGAGATGAATGTTTCCGAGAATTCGATGTGGAAGCCGTTGCCCAATTCACGCTACAATGTCTTTCCTGATGCACTGAACAAAACATTTTAATATGATGGATTTCTCCGTGAAAAAATTACTTGGTGCGCCCTCAGGAAAATATATAATCCCCCGGTGTCCCCCCGGAGACACGGACCAAAACCCCGAACAGGAACAACTCGGCTTGCATGTTCACTGATAAAACAAGATCTCACAGATACATCTTCCTTTTCGGATGCCTGCTCCTCGTGGTAGAGCTCGGCGTGCTGGTGCTCGTTTCAACGCGAACGGCAAAGACACCGGCCCAGATTCTGGCCATCATTCTCGTCAGCGGGGTCGGCGGTCAGGCTGGGGCTATTCTCGCCGGTCTGAGATGGTTTCAAGAATGGTCCCTCATCGGTATTCTTGCCGCGTTCAACATTATGCATCTGGCAATCTTCTTCCCACTGATTACAACACTCTATAATCAGTGTTCACGTGTCAAATTCCTGGGGAAGTGGCTTAAAACCACACGACACATCGCCGAAAGACAGAAAGACTGGGTCACTCATATGGGATTGTTCGGTTTGCCGGTTTTTATCTGGCTGCCGTTCCCATGGACAGGAACACTGGTCGGCTCAGTTATAGGATATCTGATGGGCATTCGCACATCGAAAATTATGGGCATCGCGGTCCCGGCTATGTTCATCAGTTGCCTGACATGGGTTTTTGGAGTCAAGTGGCTGAAAGAACTCGCGCACATACAAGATGAATTAACCGTTGCGGTTGTTCTCGGATTGATCATTCTATTCTCCTTCCTGCGAATCCGAGCAGAGCGCAAAGAAAAAGCGATCGAAAAAGCCAAAAAAGAAGGGCAAAACCACGAGAGAGATTGAACAAATGTCAAAGCCAAAAACTCTCTCTCCAAAACGCGCTTTGTCGCCGAGAATCCGATATTATGGCGTTTATTTTCTTTGAAAACAGAGCCTACATCCTGTAGAGTATTACAATTCTAAATGGGCGCTGGGAAAGGCGGTTGCCGACTCATCCAGGCTAACCCCCTTGTCAGCGCGCTTATGTTCATCAATGTGTACCTGTTTAATCAGTCAATCATTTTCAACGCGGGGGAAAATCAACATTGGCTAAACAGCATGACAGACATAAGGGGCAGGTGTGGCTTAAAGCAGATTGGCCTGAGAGACAAACCCGTGTTCTCGTCCTCAGCGTCGTTTTGCTCTTCGCACTGGTCTATGCCCATGTTCTTTTCACGCTCAAATTCGCAGAACCGAATTTCTGGCTGCGTTCCCTGAGCTGGGTTGTCTGCGGTTATTCCTTCGTGGTGCTGGTCATCGGCACGAGATGGGGCTGGAAAGCCCATCGGCTGGCGCAACGCCATGCCACCGAAAAAAGTGAAGGGATCGATAGCCTTACCGGTCTCCCGAACTGGCAGGGAACGGCCTCAAGATTATCCGAAACGCTATATGGTGAGATCGAAGGCGATAAACATACCTGGTTGCTCTACCTTCAACTTCAAGGATTGGAGGGAACAAATTACGAACACGGTCGCACCGCGGGAGATATGCTTCTTCAGGAAGTTTCTCGTCTGATCGAATCGCACGTCCCGAAGGACGGGACTGTGGGCCGCGTCGGAGGGAGCGAGTTTATCATCGCACTCCCTCTGAGCGAAAGCGAAAAGGTAGAACGCCTCTCCGATTTGCTCAAAAAAGAGATCAGCCGTATGACCGTCGATCTCGGGCCGTGGGGACAAATTTCTGGACTCCACTTGAGCACTGAGATCATTCCCTATAAACCCGGCAAAACGACACTCAGTCAGGTCATGGACTCGCTTCACACCTCCAAACAGCGCACCGAAAGCGTCTCCGGACTTGAAGCAGTGAGTGAAGACATTGAAATTTACCATCTCCCGGAAATCACACTCGAAGCCTTCGCCGTCCACCGATGGAACCTCGTGCCGAAAAACGAACGCTCTCAATACCAGGTCTGGCGCTGGAACCCGAAGAAAAAATTCGTCAACATTATGGTCGCCGATATTATGAAACTCATCGAGGTGCGGGTCCAAAAAGGGGATATAGATTTTGTGACCGCCCCTCCTGTTCCGGCTTCACAGGACCAGCGTGAAGCAGCTGCCACACAGGCCCTCGGACGCGCTGTCGCCAAACAACTCGGGGTGCCTTTCAAAAGAACCCTGAAAGCCGTCGTGAGCGGAACCAGCGGTACGAAACACGTCGACGCGCACCTGGATTCCTCGCTGCCCAAAGGAGCGGGAATCGTCCTCGTCCAGGATCTGATCACCTCTCCTAAAATACTTCGCCGTAGCGTGCGAGAACTCTCTTCCGAAGGATGTCATGTGCTGGTTTTGGGCTGGGCTTTTGATACCGAAGCCGCCGCGGCGGGCCGTGGGCTCCAGTCCGTGTAACAACCGCTCTCAGCCAAAAATCCGGGCTAAAAAAACAGCGCATAAAACCTGGGGCAGATGCTCAATCCAGCGGTGCCGTTGTTCCGCAAGTATTTCCCTGGCACCGCTTGCATTCGCATCACATAGATATGTAGTATGGCCGATGGTAAAATTCATTCCTTCATCTGGCCCCGGTTGGGCCACTATGAACATACTGAACCCCATTAGGCCAAATTCAAACGATCGAAAAAGCGTCGAAGCTCACTTTCGCCATACAAGACATTTCATATACCTGCCTGATAGTGTCCAGCGCATTCGTTTTACTTCCCGACTGTGCTGATGAGGATGTACAAAGAGAATATCCGTGTGATGGCTACGCAACCTTTCACCTTCCCCAAAAATACTCACAAGGAATCGACTCATGGCCGAAGAACTGGCACGCGTTCTGCACGTCCTTCAAATATCTCTGCCAATATTCGCCCTCATCGGCCTGGGAACCGTGCTGCGCCGTGTGGGCATGGTCGGACCACAAATTCAAGGTTTCCTCAGCAGTTTTGTCTATCGTATCTGTCTGCCCGTTATCATTTTTTTTGCCATTGCGCCCGAAGACTTTGGGAATATGCTCAACGGCGCCGTTATCGGCGCGACGTTGACGGGGGCAGCTTTGACCGCCGTCATATTCTGGCTTCTGAGCATCCGGATTCCGGATCGCGCGCGTGCCCCGCTGGTGGTCAGCACGTTTTTCGCCAACACGGCCTTCATCGGATTCCCCCTCGTGCAGAGCGCATATCCCGAAGACGGTATGATGTACGCCAGCATCATCAATGCCGTTGCCATGCCCATCTACTACATAGCCAGTGTACTCCTGCTGGAGAAAGGTGAAGAGGAGCACGGCCGGATCAAATCAGCCGCCATCGCTGCATTGAAAAATCCTGTGTTGCTCGCCGCCGTCGCTGGCCTCATTGCATCCGCCCTCCTGCATGAAATCGGCCTCTTGAAGACAGCCCAAAACTGGCCTGTGGTGCCCGAAGCGACCGGCATCATCATGGATACCGCCGGGATGATCGGGAAAATGGGACTGCCGCTGGCCCTGATAACTGTCGGGGCGTCCTTGAAATTCAGCTATCTGCGCAGCCACCTGAACTGGATGTCCATGGGATGCGCAGGCAAACTACTGGTGGCGCCCTTTCTGGGGCACGTGATCTGTCTGATAGTGTTCCCCGACATGCAGCGAGCGGCCCTCGGTAGCACGGTGCTGCTGCTGGGATGTCCGATGGCGGTGGGTATCTACATCATAAGCCGCGAGATGGACGTAAACGACGATTACATGGCCGGAGCTCTCGTGCTGAGCACAGTCCTGGCCGCCGCAAGCATAACGTTCTGGTTGTACGTGCTTGGTGTATAAAAAGTCATCCGGGCTTTGAGAAACCACATGTTAGGCGCCGTCCGGACGCCGTAGCGTTAGCTGACTCCTTTCAGGCTCCTGTCGTCTGGCGAAAATGCGTGGCCCCGGACCTAACTGGCCCGGCCGTCATTCTTGATGCGCGACGATATTAGCTGTTCATGTGTATAGTGTCAAGTCTTTTTTGACGGGAGCTCAGGGGTTTTTTGGGGAAGTTCTTTGCAGATAATGCTTTGCGGAGGACAGAAATATTTTCTTCTTTGCGATCAGGAATCGGCGAATTCGTGACACGATCAGTTCGCCGCATTATTTAGCGCCATTTTTCACGGGGTAAAAAGCCCCTTTAACGCCATATACGCACCCCTGTTTTGTCGTAACCACTTACTCAGAATGCCGATATCGTGGTCCGACCCAATAGTGTGCACGTGGGATTCCATGATCTCAGCGATCACTTCGTCCTTTTTGGCGAGCTTTTTCTTCAGCGCCGAGACTTTTCTTTTGAGCTTTCTTTCCCGGCTGCCGTTTTTAGTCTCGAATGCGGCTGCTCCCTGCTCAAAAAAACGTTTCTGCCAGCGGTAGAAAAGATTGGGATTCAGATCGTACTCGTCGCAGATATCAGAGACCGTTTCGTTCTCCAGCAGGTGTCGCCGGAGGATTTCGACTTTCTTTTTTCCAGAGAAGTTTCTGCGCTTGGCCATAATGCCGTGCTGCAGCCGCGCCAACATGATTGAATCAACCAGCCGATTCATGCCCCTTATTTTTGCCAGCCGAAGAACTTCTTCTTCATTTATCAGCTCCGGGTTTTTAGCCAGTAACACGACCGCCCCGTGCAAGTCGTCTGTGCGTATAGCCTCCCTTATCTCTTCTAATTGATTGTCTGCTGAATCAGCGGCATACAGGCTCAAACAGACATGCACGAACAGTATGAGAGTAAGAAGAAGGTCTCTACAATTCCGTGATGTAGACATCTTTATTTCTTTACCTCCCTTTGATACCAGTATCTCAAATATAAAGCCCCGTCCCGCATTCGACGGTGATCATCCCATTTTACTCCTCCCCCGCCTGGATGGGAATAGGGACCGATTCGTTTCTGGGCGTTTATATCGGACCAAAAATCCACTTCGCTATTCACTAACTTCGGGTACATTAATGCTGTGGAGTCATCGTAATCCGCCCGGATTCCCAAAGCATGGGATATTTCGTGGGCCAAAATAGTACCCAGTTCCCGCTTAAAATACGCCCGCCCCGGAAACACTGTGCCAAATTGCATGCCGCTAACCAAAACCAAAGGCTCACGGTTTGGTATATAACCTAAGGCATATCCAGCAAAATTCTCCGTCTCACCGCCCCCTGTTAGAATTCCATAATAGAAGATAACATCCAATGTGTGCCAATAATCATCATCCACTATCTTACTCAATGTGGACCTGTGAGCGTCGTTTGAGATGTCGATTACATCCCGTAATCCTTCTGGCTCTGTCTTTTCCTCAATCTTACCTGCCACAACGATCCTCACACCAATTTGTGCAAACACCTTGTTCGCGTATGAGATAGCATTATTGATCAATGCGGGGTCAACTTTCCTAGCCCTCGGTGGTATACCGTTTCTGGGATCCACAAGCGTAATTGGGCGAATCCTGAGAGTAATAGTTTCATGTTTGTGCGAACTCGGACCATTAATTACTTCCGAATTAAGACTGTCGGTTTCAGGAAGGAAAACAGGAAAGCTCTGTGAAACTGTGCCTGAGAAGCAGGAAAGGCGGACTATGTCCGGTAAGGGGGACGTACCATCGCATCTCGTTGCTCAGGATATCGTTACGTATTTTAAGGGGCCTCTCAGAGGGCTTAGAAGCGATTTTCACCCCCCTTAAATCAACTGTAAGGCGGCGATACCTCCTGTGCGCGCCATGTGCTCTCCTCGTCCTTCTCCACCGGGGCGAGTTCAATGCGCCGCCGACCGAGCCGGCCTGTCTCATGGCAGAAATCATACGCGCATTTTACCGGCTGGGGGGCGGATTTTAAAGAATTACTGCGGGAGAACGGACAATACCACAGGGGAATGAACGTTTGATGCCACGTCGGCGGAGATCATTTGCCAGCGGCAACGTGTGGTGAGAAACAGCTTACAAGCCGAAAACGCCCCCAAAAAACGGATTTAAGGGGCATATAGAGGGGCCTTTTTGTCACAAATGGCGGTTCGGCAGACTTTTGCTCTGGTCCGACCCCCTATACCCCAACTACGGCAACGACCGAACGGACAGCGATCAGAGGGCAGATGTCAGTGATGGCTACGGCGGCCGGCTTTTTTCCCGTTCGCGCGGCGGGAGACCTCGGGGCGATGGTAGGGTATAAGCCCGGTGCGGAAAATATCATCGAGTGATAACCGGGTGCAGGGGACTGATCGAACGGCGGGTCAACGATTGCGATCTTGGGTGCACTCAAAACTCACAATTCAGAAGTGCCGTTTTGCTGGGAGATGCGGGACGTATTCGTTGAGCAGTATGGCGAATGCTTCCTCCACATCATAGGTAACGCCCGGCCGGAGGAGTTGTTTCACGTCATTCCGGAAATGTCGGTCTTTCTTCTTCTCCAGCATATTGTCTTCGTAAACGTTCCCTGAAATGTCCAAACCCTGGTGCTGCATATATTCGAGAAACAGTTCGCACACCCGCTCAGGTGAGATATCTCTGTTGTTGTGAACGAACCAGAGATCAAACAAATCCCTGCCCTTATTGCGCTGATACAGCGCCCGTAACTTTGTTCCCATCAGTTCGTTCAGGGTAAATGTTGGAATCTTTTCCTGCCCTGAAAACCAGGGGTTATCCACCGACAGTTCGCGTTCCTGCACGCTTTCAATCGCAAAATGTTCCCTCGTGTTGATTTCGACCTTCAGTCGCTGCGTCCTCCCGGTATTTTCCGCCTCGTAATCGTATTTGAGGGTGATCGAACGGTGTTTTTGATCATAATCCGGCTCACCCAACCACGGATCCAGAATCTCATGGATTCTGTCAAGAGAGCCTCCGATCGGTTCCTGTGCCAGCTGAACAAGGTCGATGTCTTCGGAATAGCGCACGGGCTCAGCGATGTGCAGCTTGTTAAGTGCCGTTCCCCCGCGCAGGAGAAAACGGTCCCGCAGGTAAGAAGTCGAAAACAATTGCAATAACGCCCTGGTGAGAACCAGGTCGTGTTCGACCTGCTGGTCCGAAGCCCATGGCGCGACGGCACGCCACGCCGTTATGTAGGCGTCCGGGATCATGCGTCCGGCTCCAGTTGATAGTTGACAATGACCTCCCACTTTTTGTTTCGTTCGCCGTTGCCGTAGCCCATTCCGGGATGCAGCTTCACCCGGCTGGGATTTCTCCCTGCAAGCCACTCAGCCAGAGGCTCCACCAAAGCGCTCTTGCCAAGGAAATCCATGATGTATCCAAATCGCTGGATGATGGAGTGGTAGGGCATAAGTCTGGCGACGCGTTTGAGTTCCTTCTCGTCGAGCGTTTCCGCCAGTTCGCTCAGGATAGTGGCAATGTTGTCGAATCCTCCGGCGGCGTCCGGGAAACGAAACAGGTCATACGCCGTGAGTTCGGGGGTAGATACATTCACCGTCCCCGTTCGGGTGTTTTTCTTTTGCTCGGGAAGGGCGTGAAGATTCTTCACAGTGTGGAACTCAACGGCCACTCGCGCCACCTCGATAGAATCCGTTTGCGTATCGGTGACGACCTGAAAGACCTGTGGTCGTTGGTGAGCGGCGCCGAAGATTCCAGCAGCCGATAGGATCCCGACATAGTAAGCCTGGTCCAGGTAGCGCATCAAGTCGTCGATGAACCATTCAGCTGGCAGACAGCCGGCTGATTGATACTCGAGGGTCACGATGACATAGAACCCCTTTTTGAGCGCCGCAATTCGCCCTTTCCGGGAAAGTCTGCTCAGTGCCACTCGGATGGCGTCTTTGGACTGAGACAGCTTTTCATAACATTCGGCCGTTGAAAATGTGTACCGGCCCCGGCTTTGGAGGTAATCCACATAATCCGGGACCGACAGGTTTGCAGTTTTTTTCATGTCTAACCGAGAGGTCGAGGTTCGGGTGACAAGCTGTTATCACATACAGCCAGTATAACGCATATCGTTCTTTTGTCAATATAAGATAGCAAACTGCCAAGCGCAGTTCTTGCTGGTGGAACACGTAAAGGTATCCGGGTCGGACCAAGCGAAGTGGTTGAGATCTGCGAGGGATGCTGAACGCAAAGAAATGACCGGCATCGTCCGAGCAAAGCTCTCTACGCAATCAACACGCGCAATAAGGTGAACATGATTCGATGTAACGCAATATCCAAAAAGCGAAACCCCGTGTCGCTCACACCCCAGTCTGAGCCACTCCCGATAGGCATTTCTGTCCTTGACATACCGCAACAAAAACTCACTGTTCACGCACCTGTGAGTTACGTGATAGGTATATCCTGCCAACATATATCGGTTTGCTCGTGGCATGATGCTTCGCATAATACCTCAAACACTGCCAGCCCGCAAAACAACCGCCATATCGCCTTAAACGCCCATTACCCCCCCTTCAAAACCGCTCTAACGCCCTATATGCTACCCCATTTTGTCATAACGTATTATTAACCATGCAGTTGCTATGGTGACACCAAAAGGGTCTTGCCCACTTCACGCTCTTTTCGCCGATTCTCAATAAAACAGGTCGATCCGGTTGCTCACCGCTGTACCGTTCCATAAAGATCCTTTTGTCCTTAAAACCAGTGCCGTTCTGCCTCTCCCGGGCATATAAAGCTTTACATAGACTTTTACGCCTTTTTGATAATCTTTGATTTCTTCATCTTTAAAAGAGGGCGTCTATTTCTGGAGGTTTTTTTCAGTTTCGGGGATTTCTGTATCTTCTCCTGTACCTCTACCCGCAACGGCTGTGCCCGAGAGCATTTTGGGCTTGACACTGTGGATCAGAAATTGGCCCCGGGTTGTAATCCCAAATGCATTTTTGTCGGGGAGCGCCCACCCCCGTGGCATCGACAGAGACGAGAGTTTCCCCTGCCAGCAAACATATTTTTCCCCTTCGAATTTACTCCAAATCCCGACGTTGCCCTAGCACTCTCCACAATGACATCGACGACGTAAGTTTTGTCGGTCTCTACATCGGGTGGTGACAGGGGTTCCGTGCCCTTTCCGTCCACGAAACACAGCCCAGCTTTGCTTCCATGGAAGGACAAAACTTCAAGTTTCACCTGTTGGTCCCTTGCGACAGGCAACACAAGCCCGAGAGTCTTTCGCCCTCCTATATACGAAAACTCTACCCTAAGGATATAGTTACCATGCGGGTGGACCGGTAACACAATACGTCCCTGCTGCGTGCCACCGTCTCCAAAAAAGCCCATCACGACGACGTTCCCAATTTCCAAAGACGGTGTCTTTATCAGGACTGACAAACTTGAGTAGTTCGCCTGTTTTGAATTGCCTCTCGTTCTCTTCTCCTTCGGTTTCTTCCTTATATCCAAAACTATACATGGCGGGCAGGTTTACCTTCGTGTGATCATTGGGATCATATGAAAACCTGGATGGTGGTGAGGGATAGGGAAGAGGCCCCGGTAAACCAGTGGCCAGGTTCGTCTGTGTATTCCCGGTGGCAACCAGATCAACCAGCAGCGACCCCACAGCAGGGAAAACAGGTTGCTCCTCCAGAGTCATATGCATGAATTGTGTGGGAACGCCTGTTATTTTCTCCGAACTGCTGGAAGCAAACAGCGGCGTATCTCCACCTTCTGCTTTAACCGTCCCAGTGAAATGAATGCCGTCCCATCCCACGTAATCCACACCTTTATCGGTTGTCAACGACGTCCCCGACTTCCAGGCGGGGCCCTCGGCTCTGGATAACAGTTGGATAGTTTTGGCCCCCACATTCATTTCGCCCTGCGTGTTCAGATCGCCAATCGAAGCGGTATTGCCCGCAGAAATCCTGAGATCGCCCAGAACCGTCATCTTGTCGTTCTGCGTCATGCGCATGTCGCCGCCAGCGTCGATCTCAACGTCCGTCCCCGACACAGGGGTATAAATCATGGCGATGTCTAACGGTGTATTCTGGGCGGTGTTGAATTCGATATCCCCTGCTTGACTCAAAAGTTGGACGACACCAGAGGAAGCGGCAGAATCGGAGAGTGCAATGGTCCCCACGTAGCTCTGCTTACCCATTGTGTGGACAATGCCACCTGCGACATTGATGTGCGCGGCGGTTATGCTCATAGCATTCAGTAAATCGTTAGCACCAACTGTGTTCCCGAACGTCACGTCACCGGCGCCTGCTTCAAGAATGAGGGGATCGTTGCTACCCGCATCATCAAGTAGACCGGCGAAAGTAACGTCATCGGCAACGCCGCCACCGCTTTGCACCGTGATTGTGTTGCCGCCGGCACGAAGACTCGTTGCACCCGCAAACCGGATCAGCCCACCGCTCCTGTATGTGGCCCCGTCAAGATGGATATTATCAGATCTTAGGTCGACTGTTCCGACGGTGTACAGATCCTGCAGCTCTGCCGTGCCCGCGCTACTTATGGTCAGTCCGCCGAGCGCCGAATTGCCTCCCACCGCGTTCTGCAGATTCACATCACCGGCCCCGGCGATCAAATCCAGCGTGTCATTGCTGTTCGGATCATCTATCAGTCCGGTGAACGTAATGTCATCACCGGAACTGCCACCGCTCTGCACCGTGATTGTATTACCGCCCGCGTGCAAATCGGTGTTCCCGGCAAATCGAAGCGAATCCGTGGCGCTAAGATAAGTAGTCCCGTTCAGTCCAATGCCGCCCGCTGTGATATCCATCACGCCGATCACGGAGATATCATTCAGATCAGCAACGTTCGCGCTACTTACTCTCAGCAGACCGAGCGCCGAATTGCCTCCCACCGCGTTCTGCAGGTTCACATCACCGGCCCCGGCGATCAAATCCAGCGTGTCATTGCTGTTCGGATCATCTATCAGTCCCGTAAACGTAATGTCATCGCCTGCACCGCCACCGCTCTGCACCGTGACGGTGTTACCACCCCCGTGGAGATTAGTTGCGCCCGCAAACCGGATCAAATCACCGAAACTATTGTAGGAAGTCCCGTTCAGGTTGATATTGGCGCCCGTGATTGACTGCGTTCCCGTTGTGGTCACATCCAGAACATCCACCTGGTTGGCCGAGGAAACGATCAGATACTGCAGACCGTCATCATCCGCGCCTGTCTGGTTCCCGCTGCCGCCTCCGACTTCAGCCTCAAAGGTGGTGGCACCATTCGGGCTATCCACCGTTAGTCCCCAGGAGGAACTCCCGGCTGTTCCATCATCAGCGGCATCAACGAAATCATGGAACGTTATTCCGATGTTTCCGGTATCGCTGAGGGTGATATCACCATCCAGCAGCACTGGATCATTGAAGGTGATCGCCCCCCCCTGAGCAAAGATATCATTACCCAGCTCCGTCGTTCCTCCCGCATTCGTGGTGAGAGAAGCCAGCGGAGTCGTTCCGCCCATCGGGCCGTTGATGTCGGTGGTGCCGGTGCTGTTAAGCACGAGCGCGTTGTTGCCGTCCACCGCACCGTCAAGGGCGATGTTGCCGCCGGACGCATCCAGGGTCAAATTCTGGCTCAGCGCGATGCTGTCACTGAAAGAAATATCTCCATCTGTCCCGTCATTGTCGGCGTCGCTGTCGATACCAACAGCTCCGCCCGCATTCAAATCCACCGGCCCCGTGAAACTGATTGTCCCATCATCGCTGTTGTAGGAGGTGCCGTGGAGGTGGATATTATCGGCCGTTACATCATTGGCTCCGATGGTAAAAACGTCCCGCAGTTCAGCCGTGTTCGCGCTGGTAATTTCCAGGGACCCCAGAGCGGAATTGCTCCCGGCCGTATCCTGAAAAACAACATCGCCATCGCCCGCCGCGAGGCTGAGCGTATCATTGCTTCCCGCATCATCAAGTAGACCGGCGAAAGTAACGTCGTCCCCGGATCCCCCTCCGGTGGTAATCGTGGTCAGATCTCCCGGTATATACAGGTGAGTATGCCCATCGAAACGGAAAGAACCGCTGTTGCTCTGATACGTGTTTCCGGTCAGACGGATATCGCCAGCGGTCACATCCATTGAACCGAGCAGGTATATATCAGCCAGATCGGCTCTGGTTGCGCTGGTCACATTCAGAGCACCCAATTTATCCCGACCACCTGTGACGCCCCGCAGCTCCACATTACCATCCCCCGCGGTCAGAGTAAGGGCCCCACCGGAAGCATCTTCTATATTACCTTTGAAAATAATATCATCACCGGTTCCAGCACCATTCAAAATATTGGTTGCGCCTCCGGGCATAAACAGAACGGTATTTCCGTTGAAAAGCAACGATTGGTTGATACTGCGATATGTGTCTCCGTAGAGGCGAATCCAGGTCCCATCCGCTGTTACGTCGACCGGCCCCAGGCAATACACATCATGCAGATCCGTGGCAGACGAGCTGGTTACGGTCAGGCTGCCGAGCGCTGAATTGGCACCAGCCGCACTCTGTAAATCCACATCTCCACTTCCGGCCACCAGCCGGAGGTGATCATTGGTGCCCGGATCATCAACCGGACCGGTAAAGACAATGTCGTCTGCCGAACCGCCACCACCGGTCACGGTGAGCGTGCTGCCGGATTGCAACTTCGTTGTCCCATCGAATATCACATGGGAACTACTGCTCGTATAAGTCGTTCCGTTCAGATAGATGTTGTCGCCGTTCACATCAATCTTTCCGTTTGCCGTTACATTCTTCAGGCTTACATTGCCGGACGGTCCGGCGTTTAGCAGAATGCCATGAACTGAACCCGGATCCGCGATTCGCCCGTTTAAGGTGATGTCATCTCCGCTTCCGCCCCCGCTGCTCACCGATACCGTTCCACCGCCCGCGCTCAGATCCACGGGGCCATTCAGATACACTCTGCCATAATTACTCCTGTATGTGGTGTCATCAAGCTTTATTCGGCTCGCATTAACATCAAGTCTGTTTTGGGTAATCACGTCCTGAAGGCGGGCTGTATCCGTATGCGAGGTTACCAGAGCACCCAGCGGGTCTCGCCGCCCGGCGTCATCCATCAACCACACATCGCCCTCCCAGCCACCGCCGCCGCGTAGATTCCGCCCACGTCCACCACAGAGCCGCTGTGGAAGTAGATGCCCGCCGGGTTGGTCAGATACACGATGCCGTTGGCTTTCAGCTGGCCATAGATATCGGTGGCATTCCCACCGATCACCCGGTTGAGCGACCGGGCGCTGGAGCTGGGCTGGATGAACCGCACGAGTTCCTGTGAGGCAATATCAAAGTCCGAATACTCGATGATGCTGCCGTCGGAGGCGCGGATCGTAGTGGTGTCGCCGCTGCGCTGAAAACTGGCCTCACCGCGGACGACGTTCTCCCCCTCCGGTCCTGCCTCAACCGGGGAAAACTGGCCGATGGCTGTCAGAACCAGAAACACAACACATACCGTCAATAATGAATTTCGCCCGCACGTCCGTTGAGAATACATAAATACATTTCCCGATGAAGAAGTATAGGAATCTGTTTCTAACTCGTTTTTATTCGGTCGGCTCATCATCTGGATTGTCTCCAATCAATACATCAGCGTCAAACTGACGTAAATTTCATCATCACCACGTTCCACGTCTTCACTTTTGAGGTCCCTCAGCGCCTGGCCCCATTCAAGTCTTGCATTGAGGTTCGACAGGATCTGAAGTTCCACGCCGAGACCCGCACCCAACAGGTCATCGTCGGTCTCGTAACTGAGCCGGTCGCTATTCTCGACCTGTGCCCAATCCACAAAAGCCTTCAGTTGAAGGTCCCAGTCAGGATACCCAAACGTGTGCTGCGGCGCCATTCGAAATGGACGACCCAGCAGTGGCACTTCCGGCGGGCTGGGGTTCGGGCGGAGGACGCGGGGTATGTGGAAACGATATTCCCCCCGAACAATATACACGTCGTCGCCAGCCACCGCCGACTCCGGATACCCGCGCACCGTGTACATCCCACCCGCCACCATCTGAGCCTGCGGCACAAGACGGTTGCTGAAAGAATACTGCCCCTTGAACTCAAAAAACATCTCATGGGCCAAGGTGGAACTCTCCGGACTCTCCACGTCTTTGAATTCGTTGCCAAAAATAATTGGTTCGAGGAAAAATGAGTGATAGGCGTTCCAGTGGGCCACCGTCCAGCGTTTATCAACGTTCAGACGTCCCAGTCGAGGCAATTCCTTCTCGTCGGTGCCAGCCCAGCTGGCAAGATTATACTCGATATCAAGATTTGCCCCTGTGCGCGCCAGGCGAGTCTGGCGTGCCAGCTCGATCCCCACAAAGGGCAACAGAAAGTCCGTCTTGCCCTCCAAGCCGAACAGATTGTTCTGCACGCGGGTGTGTTCGTACCGGGCTCCCCCCACCACGTCGATGAACAGCGGCCCGTTCTGATAGATGTTCCAAGTCAACTCGGTTCCCGCATGCCATCCTTCCCCCTCGAACGCGTCTTTGGCGCGCCCGACCTCCGAGGCGGTATATTCGTTCCAGTTGCCGTAAACCCGCAGGTCCGAATAGAGCCATTTAACGGGACTCTGATACGATCCCACCAGAGCATTCACCTCATCAAACGTCGTGGTCTCGTAATCCAGACGCAAAATATCATCACGACCGGTCAGCTGGCGATGCGTCAGACCGAAGCGCTGACGCCACTCGTCCGTTGATTCAGTGCCGGTATTGCTGAGCTGGGAATAAGCCATCCATGGTTTGTTTTCCGCCACCATGTAATCCAGAACGGCCTGACCCGGTTCGTCTCCGGCCGAGACGGCCATGTCCACGTTCCGACCGGGATGACGATTCAACCGGTAGATGTAATCCGACACCTCTTCGATCCGTAGCAGATCACCAATCCACACAGGTGAACCGGTTCGTATGCGGTCGTGCAGGGGATTATCGATCCGGTTCTCCTCATCGACCCGCCCCCCCGAAGCGATAGTCCGCACATTGTCCACCTGCGTCGTATGCACCACCAGATGCAGGGTCTTATCTTTACCACGACGGTCCTTGCCGGTGCGGCGCGCGATGTCCTCAGTGGACACCATCACGTAGACGCCCAGATAGCCTCGATCCTTGAACGCTTCCACCAGCTGGTTGCACACCGTCCGGATACCCCCGGGATAGAACATTTTGGGACCGGCCGGCGGATTGCCCAGAGACCATATATATTTGTCCGTTCCTTTCTCTGGAGCACCCAGTCCGCCATCCACCCGTCCCAGTTCAATCTTCACACCATGAAGTTCGTCCAGTGAAAGATGGCCGCTCCGCTCGTAGCGATAACTGAGCGCGAACCGGCTGACTGGATATCGCACTTTTCTTGATGCCGTTTTCGCCCCTTTTTCATTCTGTGCCTGAGTCTCCCCCTTCCGAGAAGCGGCTTTTTCGGGTTGGGCTTTTCGTGTACCTTCGTTATCCGACCCGGCTAATGCGATGCCCCGCACCACGGTTGAGAGCATCAGAACAACGAGAATGAGCATTTGGACAAAGAAATTACGATTCAATTTTTCAATGAACATCGCAGGAACCTTCGAGCTACTTGAGAAACGTAGGGATCAATAAAGAGATGAGGAAAAGTGTTTATATTCTAATGGCACCGGCCGACACCGTAAAGCCAGCCCAGATCTCAGGAGTGCAGACAGTTGAGATCGACAGACTCCGTTCAGGAACATCAGATTACAACAACCAGCAATTCTCACAATCCGCGGCCTGGATCAACTAACCAGCAAATGTTCCCGCACCCAAGCCGATCAGATTATATCCCTATGACAAAGCAAAACGCGAAAAGAGAACACTGCCACGTTGGTGTGTGACTGCACCGCTCACTCTATAACGGGACTGAATCGATGCCAAGCCCTGCAGCATCAACCGGTAGATTCTTATCAATCCGGATATTGAGACGCCGCCCTCTTCCTGCTACATTACCATCAAGGTATTGATTTGTTCTGTTCATTTAATGCCACGGGAAAAAAGGCGTTCACTACGCGGTGCGTAAGCACAAAAGAAATCAGCACCCTCAACTAACTCAGGCCAGAATATAACCTTACGTCTCACGGCAGAAAGTAGGCTTCCCCGCCTGGCAGAGCGTTCTCTTACACTGTCTTCCCAAGTGCTGTCTGTCCTCACCGGATCGCCCCACTCCGGAATTTCAGTTTTGCCCGCGCTTGATCGGATCCCTCTGCAGAAACTTCCCCAGCTCCGGCCAGTAGTGGCGGTTGCGGTAGTAGTAGAGCCGGCTCTCAGGGTCGTATCTTCTGCCCTGGAACATATAGGCGTTCCCCACCGCGCTGGCGCTCCGCTCGTTGCCCTGATTGTCAAGGATCGTCGGCTCTCCATACGCACTATACCGGTATCTTTCCACCACTTCACCCGATTCGCCGGTTATCGCCCGCACGTTATACAGGTTGTTGGTGTGATAGTAGAACGTGCCCTCCTCTGTGGTCAGGCTGATCGGCTCGTCGATGTAATTCCCGTAGGTGTAGGTTTTCTCCACGCTCCCGCCTGCGCCTCGCTCCTCCACCACCTGCCAGCCGTCATACACGTAGCGCGTGGTACCGTTCAGCTCGTCGGAGTGTGTGACTTCCCGGGTTATCCGGCGGTTGTTGGTATCGTAGCTATATTCGGCCAGGGTGACGGTCGGATCATCGGATTCGCTCACCCGCACCAGCCGGTTCAGGGCGTCGTAATCGTAGTGATACCACCCGTCATCGATCAGGTTGCGCTTCGCATGGCTCCGCGCCCTCGCTTTGCTCGGGGAGTCGGCCGGAGGCCGACGCCTTCCTCCGCCTCGCCGGCTCCGGTTGCCGTTCTCATCGTAGACCGTCTGCAGGTCCTCGATCCTGTCACCCAGGTAATCCAGGGCCACGCTGGCGCCTTTCTGGAGCTGGACTTATTCCAGCGAACGATCCAAAGCCCGGTAATTCACGGCCTCGCTGACGTGATGGGCTTGAATATCCTCCTGTCCACCCAGATCAGCGATCGTTCTTGCCACTTTCAGTATTTTCCCGTAGGCCCTTGCGGAAAGTCCCAACGACATCATGGCCTGTCGCAACAGCGCCTGTGCATCGCCCCCCACTTTGCAGTATTTTTTCATATGGCGCATCTCCATCCGGGAATTGCTGTAGAACTTTTCTCCCTTGAACCGATCCGCCTGGCGCCGTCTCGCCCCTTCAACACGCTCGCGAATCGCATCCGAACTCTCGGCCGGATGCTCCGTCGATAACTCCCGGTATTCGACCGGGGGGACATCGACGTGGATATCGATTCTATCCAGCAACGGGCCACTGACGCGCGACCGGTATTTTTTGACTTGCTTGGGCGAGCACGTGCATTCCCGCCGCGGATCGGTGTAGTAACCGCACGGACACGGGTTCATCGCTGCCACCAGCATGAACTGCGAGGGGTAAGTCACGGTGCTGGCTGCGCGGGAGATCGTGGTGGTGCCATCTTCCAGAGGTTGGCGCAACGACTCGAGTGCAGATCGGTTGAATTCAGGAAGTTCGTCCAAAAACAATACGCCGTGATGCGCGAGACTTATTTCCCCCGGACGGGGATTTGTGCCCCCGCCGACAAGTCCCACATCACTGACGGTATGGTGCGGTGATCGGAACGGGCGGATGGCAAGAAGCGGTTTCTTATCCGGAAGTTTGCCGCTGACGCTGTATATTCGGGTGGTCTCGAGCGACTCTTCGAAACTCAACGCGGGCAGGATCGTGCAGAGACGCCGGGCCAGCATACTTTTCCCCGCACCCGGTGGGCCGATCATCAGCATATTGTGCCCTCCGGCCGCGGCAACTTCGGTCGCTCGTTTCACGTTCTCCTGTCCGCGAACTTCGGAAAAATCGACCTCGTAATGCCTGGCCTGCTGAAAAATATCTTCCGCATCCATCTTGACTCCCTGCACGAGACGGGAGCCCTGCATAAACTCCACGGCCTCCGTCAGGTGTCGCACGGGCACTACGTGCAATCCTTTGACCACCCCGGCTTCGCTCGCATTATCTTCGGGAACGATCATGCCGCCGAAACCATTTTTCCTTGCGGCCAGAGCCATCGAAAGGCACCCTTTGACCCGACGAAGGCTTCCATCGAGAGCCAGCTCCCCAACGACAACATATCGGCCTTCCACCGAGGGGGTAAAGGCATCGAGCGCTTCAAGAAGCCCAAGCGCAATGGGGAGTTCAAAGGCAGGCCCTTCTTTTTTCCGGTCAGCCGGCGCGAGGTTCACTGTCACAGAACGAACAGGGAAACGGAAACCGCTGTTTTTGAGCGCGGCTTTTACGCGGTCGGCGCTTTCCTTCACACTCGCATCCGGGAGCCCGACGACTGTCATCCTGGGCATCGTCGCTTTGGCCACATAAACCTCGACTTCGACCGGGTAAGCCCCGATGCCGAAAACACCCATACTTTGAACTTTTGACAGCATTGGTTTTCCTGTCCATCCGCCGGATAGCACTTGTCCCAAAACCAGTACTGTACTTACCGACAAATCCGTTTAAGTGCAAGTGCGTGTGGGATTTTTGGCCGAGAAATCGAACGGGCGAAATGTGGTCAGCGGGCAAGTCTGGTCTCCATCCTCTTAGTTTCAGGGAATATATTCTTCGTAAACGGTTTGAGTTGAGCACACGCAACTGACAAAATGTTATTCTTTTAAAATAAAACAAGGTCGAAAAAACCGTCGTTTTTAATCCTGTCCCTTTATCCGGGGAGAAAATGTCACAGCAAAAGCAGCCGAACATTCTTCTCATTCTGACCGACCAGCACCGCCTGAGCGCAGTCGGGGCTTACGGAGATACCCCCTGCCAGACTCCCAACATTGATCGTCTGGCCGAAGACGGTTATCGCTTCCAGACCGCTTACACAAGCTGTCCGGTCTGCAGTCCGACGCGCGGGACCATCATGACCGGTTTGTATCCACACGCTCACGGGATTTGCTCAAACGTCCACAATCTCGGTTGCAGCGTGCACGAGCTGGCTGATCGGCCGGGACTGCTTTCACGTCGTCTCGAAGCCGCCGGTTACCGTTGTGGATATTCTGGCAAGTGGCACCTCGGCACCGATCGCCAGGAAGCGTGGCACGCGCCGAACAACCCTTCCCTCCCGAAAGATGTGGGGTTTGAAGGGCAAAATTTCCCCGGGCACGGGGGCGGCGGATTCCACTACCCCGAATACAGAGGATACCTTCGGGAAAACGGTTGGAAGCACGAAGTCGCTCCGCCCGACAAGGATTCCGTTGCACTAAGCCATTGCGGGATTTTGCAGGGTCCGATTGAATCAACGGTTCCGTATTTTCTTGCCGAGAATACGATTTCTATGATCGACCGTTTTTCCGGCGATGGCGATTCGTTTTTCATCTGGCACAATTTTTGGGGACCGCACGGGCCTTATTACTCGACCGCCGAATTTTATGGGTTGTACGAAGACGTTGAAATCCCGCCGTGGCCCAATTACGAATGGCCTGCAGGGAAGATAAATCGCCCCCATCGGGTCAAACTTCATGCCGACTCGGAGAAACTGGAATGGGAAAACTGGGCGGAAACGATCCGTTATTACTATGCTTTCACATCTCTGATTGACAGTCAGATTGGTCGGATGCTGGATCACCTTGAGGAAACGGGACTCATGGACGATACGATCGTGGTATTCACCGCTGATCACGGAGAGACACTGGGGAGTCACGGGGGATTGATTGACAAAGGATGGCATCGTTTTGAGGAGATTCAGCGCATTCCGCTTATCGTATGGTTGCCTGAAAAATACCGCGAGGAAGGCTTTTCCGCACCCCGTATCGTCCAGAAATGGGCCAGCGCCGTTGATATCTACCCGACCATAATCGACATTTCCGGTGGCGAACAGAATCCCGAGGAGAATCACGGCCGATCCCTTATGCCTGTTCTGTGTGGCGAGAACAGCGAGTGGCGTGACGCGGCATTTGTGGAGTTTAACGGGGTCAATTCACTCGCGACCAGCATGGCAAGTGTCCGGGAGGGCAACTTAAAATACGGGTGGAACTGTTCGAACCAGGATGAACTGTACGATCTCGGAAACGACCCCTATGAAATGGAGAATTTGATTGATGATCCGGCGTATGCCGACTCCCTCCGGTTCCTGCGGCAGAAGATGGCGAAATGGATGGAGGAGACAAATTATCCCGGGATTCCGCGGAATATTTTTGAGAGCAACAAGCTCGGCTGATCAGTTTGACAACGGTCAGCTGTCACAGCTAGCCTGCATCTTACGGATGCAGCCCACCGGCGGATCTCCCAGCAAAACAGCAGAACGACCAACGGCAGGTCCGCCTCAAGTCCAGTTTCGCCCGCTCAGTAGCGGGCTCAGCTGAACTCGAGT
>JBKHIT010000052.1:0-36979 GCA_046538485.1 Candidatus Brocadiia bacterium
AAACCCACCGGGGCTCCACGTATCCGGGATGCCACGCAGATGCAAGGGGTTATCGACGAGCGCGCCCTGCCGTTCATTGCCCTGAAAGGGCAGTATATGATAGCCCGGGGTGCAGACGGCTGAAGGTCCTCGGAGCCCTGGGGTTCAGGTGTGCATTGATGAAAAAAGTGGGCTGAAGGCCCACCACGAGACTGTGTCGTTCCGCCTTTTTTCCTGGGCTTTGCGTGTGTTCCGACGCAACGGACCGCTGAAGCGGTCCACTACGAGCACCTCTCAGTGAATTGCACGTTCCAGAGTGATTGCAAGCCGTGAAATCATCGTCAGGTTCGTAGTGAGTCTCTTCAGGGCTGTGGCGCACTCCAAAGCCAGCGCGGCGCGCTGGCAGGGTACCACCCTAAATAGGTTGATTTTTGTTGCGTCCTGCGGCACGAGACATTTCCCGCAACCCCGGGATGTCGGCGGCACCGGCCCGGGCGATGTCCCGCGCGCCAGCGGCGCGCTGTGTCGTTCCGGAAAACCTCGGATACCGCACATTTTCATTTTGGGAGTTCCGGGGTAAATATCGGCGTGCTGCGGTCCCACACAGTCCCCAGAGCCGCTGAGAGCACGTTTTTGGGGTAAATTTTTTTGCCCTATTCGCAAACTGCTGCACAGCTAATAGTTCCAATCAGCGCAAATGGCTCATGTTGGGCTCAGCTGAACTCGAGTCTTCGTTCGTCTGAACATACTTATTTCATCCCGCTTAAAGCAAACAAGCATTACAGGGGATCAGAGGTGCCCCGTCCTGTACGATATAGAATTCCTCGTTTCGCTTGACCGTTAAGGGACGCGCGTTTAGTGTTTATATTACCGAAACCGTAAACCGTTTGCCGGATTCGGCTTTCCCCCTTATTCGGATCTATAAAGCATGGCCAAAGACGCCGAAGTGTTGGTGGAACAGCTCGATAGCTTTGATGCCGGCGAGAGACGTTCGGCCCTGGAGGAGTTGGCCCGACGGGCTCGGGCCGGCGCTATTGAGCGTCAGGAACCAGAGGGATGGATCAATCTCCACTCTCACACTTTTTTTTCCTATAATGGCTACGGGTACTCTCCCTCTCGGTTTGCCTGGGAAGCATGGCATCGAGGACTGGAGGTTGCCGGGATTGTCGACTTCGACGTTCTCGACGGTACGACCGAGTTCCTTGAGGCCGGGCGGTTGTTGGGGCTAAAAACAACGGCAGGTTTCGAGACCCGCGTGTTCATCCCGGAGTACAGCGATCGGGTCATTAATTCCCCGAAAGAACCCGGCGTCTATTATCTTGTTGGGACCGGATTTGCAACTCCGCCCGAACCGGGCACGGAAGCAGCCGGGACGCTCCAGGATATGAAACGGCGTGCGCAGGAGCGTAACCGCGAGATGATGCGGAAGATCAACGAGTACCTGGGCGGTGTGCAGCTCGATTATGAAGAAGATATCGTTCCCCTGACCGCGGCCGGAAACGTGACCGAACGTCACATGGTGACGGCTTATGAGTCCAAAGCGCGGGACGTTTTTGAGGAAGAGGATCAGCTGGTTCCATTCTGGGCCGACAAGTTGGGCGAGCCCGAGAGTGGTGTCCGAGCCCTTCTCGACGATATCCCAGGTTTGAAAAGTTTGATTCGGTCCAAACTGATGAAACATGGTGGGGTCGGTTATGCTCAGCCGGATGCCGGCTCTTTCCCCACGTTGGAGAAGGTCAATGATCTGACTTTATCCTGCGATGCTGTTCCGAGCGGATGCTGGCTGGACGGCACGAGCGCGGGCGAGAAGGACCCCCTGGAACATTTTGGCTTTCTGCGTGATAAAGGTTGTGCGACGATCACCATCATCCCGGATCGTAACTGGAATGTGCCCGAGGATGAACGAGAGATGAAGGTCCTGAAACTGAACGAGGCGATTGAGGCCGCGAAAGAGCTGCGAATGCCGATTCTGGTCGGGACGGAGATGAACAAATACGGGAACCGGTTTGTCGATGATTTCAGTTCGGACGCTCTGGCACCACATCTCGGCACCTTCCGTCGTGGGGCGCACATCTTGTGGGGCCACACGCTTCTCCGTATGACCGCTGGAGTGGGGTATACGGGGGAATGGGCGGATGCGCATTTCAGGAACCAAACAGGCGAAAAGAACGAGTTCTTCCGCCGCATTGGCGCGTTTGATTACCCCGGAGAAGAGACAATGGCCGCCCTCGAAAAGATGAATGAGGATGCGAGCCCGTCCGATTTCGAACATCTCATCTGGAAGGATCAGGAAACGAATCAATAGTCTCTCAACAGCTTGAACTTGACGTGCTGGAGGAAGGATCATGGCTGAAGTTGTGACGTTTGGTGAAATTATGTTGAGGTTGAGCACTCCGGGATTCGAACGATACACCCAGACCACCTCTTTTGATGCCGTCTACGGCGGGGCGGAAGCCAATGTGGCGCAGAGCCTGGCCAATTACGGTGCTGATGCCGGGTTTGTGACCCTTTTGCCGGAAAACCATCTCGGCGATGCCTGTATCCGACAATTGAGGTCTTTCGGTGTGGACACGAGCGGTATCGTCCTCAAAGATGGTCGAATCGGCATTTATTTCGTTGAGAAAGGTGCTATGCAGCGTCCCAGCAACGTCATCTACGATCGCTCGCATTCCTGCATTGCCGAAGCTTCCGGGGATGATATTGACTGGCACGAGGCTTTACACGGCGCACAATGGTTCCACTGGACGGGAATTACCCCGGCATTGAGTGCGGGAGCCTCCGAGTTATGCATAGAGGCGACCCGCGTGGCACAGGAACTTGGAATGACAGTGTCCTGCGACCTCAACTACCGCAGTAAGCTCTGGAAATGGGGGAAGGAACCCGACGAAGTGATGACGGAGCTGGTCAGCAATACCGACATTTCGATTGGCAATGAAGAGGATGCCGACAAAGTCTTCGGTATCCGGGCGCCCCATTCCGATGTGGAAGCGGGAGAGGTGGACGCGGAAGATTATCGGTATGTCGCGGAAAAACTGATGGGCAGGTTCCCGAACCTCAAAAAAGTTGCCATCACGCTACGCGGGAGCATCAGCGCCTCCCATAATACCTGGACAGCGGTTTTGTTCGACGGGGAAGAGTTGTATAAAACAGACACCTACGACCTGACCCATATTGTCGATCGGGTGGGCGGAGGCGATAGTTTTGCTGGAGGACTGATTTATTCTTTCTTGAACGATGCTGACGACCAGGACGCACTCGATTTTGCGGTGGCGGCCGGTTGCCTGAAACACAGCATCCCGGGGGATGCGAACCTGGCGACCCGGGAAGAAGTTAAAAGCCTTGTCCAGCAGGGCGGATCCGGTCGCGTTCAACGCTGAAAGAACCGAAAGTGGCCCGATTTCAGAAAGATTGAACAATTGCCGGTTTTGTTTCACTCAGTGAGTGACGCGGTTGCTGGACGAGTTATTATAATAAGTAGTTGGATACTTCCTGATCCGGCTGTACGGCCATAGGTGGCTGTCGACCGGCGATTTCGCACTTTCATTGTTTATGGGGTCGGATTTTGCTGTCGAGTCTTCGGGCTATAACTCGCAATTCATTTGTTGAGATAATACGCCAGCCGATCTACGCGATTCTGGTGGTTGTGGGGATTGTGCTGATAGGGGCGAGCCCACTGATCACTATGTTCACGATGATGGAAGACGTGAAACTGGCGATCGATATGGGGCTGGGCACCATCTTCATGGTCGGTATAGTTCTGTCGATCCTCAGCGCCACTCAGGTTATCAGTCGTGAGATTGAGGCCAAAACTGCCGGGGCCGTCATCAGCAAACCGGTCGGACGGTTTGTCTTTGTGGCCGGTAAATTCTTTGGCGTCACGCTGGCGATGGCGCTGGCCTCTTTGCTTTTTACATTGATGCTTCTGATGACGGTCAGAATGGGAGTGCCCTCGACGGCGAGTTTCCAGATCGACTGGCCGGTTTTCCTGGCGCAGGTGTTGCCTCTTACTCTGGCCATCGGGGCCGGGATTTACTCCAATTATTTTTACCGCAGCAATTTCACCGCTACCGCAGTTATCTCTGGCCTGGTTCTTTATGTGTTTGCCTTTGTTTGTCTTCTTTTTGTCAGTAAAGAATGGTCATTGGAGTGGATTGCGCTGAGTTTCATCGCCAAAGACGCGTGGCCGGTCTTTCTGGCATGTGTGCTGGTATTTTTGGGCGTCTGGATGATTGCGTCGGTGGCGGTGGCGGCCTCCACCCGGCTGAACGTCGTGGCAAATGTGCTGATCTGCCTGCTTGTGTTCTTTGTTGGTATGCTTTCCCAATATCTTTTTGGCTGGACTGTTAATGATGCCTGGGTGCGGTGGGCGCCGCAACAGGATAAGAAGACCGTGCTCGTTTCCGGGAGGGTTGTTTCCAGAGACGGGTCGCCGCTGGAGGGGGTTCAGATGATGGGTGTTCCCATGAATCCCGCTACCGATCCGTCCGGACGCTACGGTGTTAAGGTGTTGATGGGTGGTTCTGGCACAATCCAACCGCGGAAGCTTGGTTACGAGTTCAGCCCGCCGGCGCGCGACCTCGACGAGATACAGAAGCCGCGTCGCGATGTGGATTTCAAAGCCATTCCCCGTGAAAAGACCGTGCTTGTTTTCGTGCGGGCCGGCTGGTTCGGCATCTGCTGGACCGCCTACCACGTTGTGCCGTCACTGCAGCTGTTCTGGGTGGCGGATCAACTGATGCGTCCCGACCCCATCATTCCGGTAGGATACGTTCTGAAAGCAGCAGGCTATGCTTGCGCGTGGTGCGTTGCGATGGTAGCATTTGGCGCATTCCTGTTCGGGCGGCGAGAGATCATATGAGTTGGTGTTGAGAACGAGGAGGAGCTGACGAAAAATGCCTCATAAGAAAAAAGTTGAGAACACGGCCTGGCTGGGGCTGTTTTTGCAAATCATTTTTGCCGGCATCGCTTTCGCCCTGTATTACAAGACGGGTGAGGTCAGCAAAGCGCTCCTGGCGGAGACCTGGTTTTTGCTTTCCGGTGTGCCGGTGTGGGGGATGGTTGCCCTGCATGGACGGCAGAGACGGCGGGCCCGCGAAGAGCGGGAAGAGATGGAAGAACTGAAGCAGAAACGGACCAGCGAGGAGATTTTTGAGGATCAGGAACTCGACCGCATGCGAGCCCACACGGGGCTTCGGATTTTCGAAAAATTCGTGGAAACTGGATTCTCGGTCCTGCTGGCTGTGTTGCTCGGGTTTCTGTGTTATTGGAACATCCAGGGCGTTATCGCCGTCGAAGAGATGAAAACGATTGAAAGTCCGCTGGCTGCCGTGGTCGGCATGGCGGTCATCTCCTTCTTCGGTTTCGTGTTGGCTAAATATGTAGTGGGGCTGGCCCACGATTCACGGCTGCGTCTGCTGCGCGCGGCCGGTTCGTACCTCATGGGCAACGTTGTGGGCAGTCTGCTGATTCTGGCTTCGATGAGTCTCTACCACTTTGGTATTGAGCTGGCGGAGCTCGCGGCTGCGTTCATTGTGCCGGGCGTGATGGGGCTTATCGCCGTTGAAATGCTCCTGAACTTTATCCTCGATATTTATCGACCGCGTGTGCCCGGTCAGGAACGTCGGGCCGTTTACGACAGCCGGCTTCTGAATCTGGTTTCGGAACCGGGTGATATTCTGCAGACGGTGGCGGCAACGCTCGACTATCAGTTTGGTTTTAAGATTTCGGAAACATGGTTTTACCGGTTTATGCAAGGGGCGATCATCCCGTTGATACTGATCTGGCTGTCCCTTCTGTGGCTCCTTTCGGGGTTGGTTGTCGTCGATCGCGGAGAGATTGCGTTTATCGAGCGATTTGGAAAGCCGAGATTGCGGCCGGAGGATAAAAAACGGGAGTTGAAAGCGAGTGTTTACGGGCCGGGCTATCATTTGAAATGGCCGTGGCCAATTGAGAAAGCCTCCCGAATACCGGCGAAAAGGATTTACCGGAAAGAAATCGGGCGGCTGTATTACGAACAGGACGACGTCGCCAGAGAGCAGATGGAACCGCCGGGCTCCGAGGGCGAAATCCAGACAATGACCGATCCTGATATCATTCTCTGGAAAGAATTGCACGTTGATCCGAAAGAAGGCAAAGAAGCCAGTTTCCTTGTGCCAAGCGTAATGCAATTGGAAGAAAAACTTCAGGCCCCGGCCCTGAACATTGCGCGGCTGGTCGCTCGTTTCCATTATCGCATCAAACGGCAAGAGGATGGGTCGGTCGACCCGAAAGCTGCCTATAATTTCCACTATCGTCATGCGAACCCCGAGGCGTTGATCGAGGATCTGGCATACCGTGTGACCTGTGAGCTGGCGGCCAGCCAGAATTTTCTTGAATGGATTAATGTCAGGCGCGGCGAGGTGTCGAGGCGGTTTGCGAAAAAGTTTTCCGAACAACTGAACGCCCATAAGACAGGGGTTGAGGTGGTGTATGCGGGAATGCCCGCGGTCCATCCTCCCGCGCAGACAGCGGAGGCCTATGAGGATGTGATAAGTGCCTACCAGGAAAAAAAGACTATGGTTCAAAAAGCCCGGGCCACGGCCTATGAGAATATTATGGCTGCCAGAGGGAAAGCGGCCCAGGCCCTGAATGATGCGAAAGGCTACCGATACAAACTAACGGAGGTCTCGCAAGCTCAGGAGGAACGATTTCGAGAGCAGGTGAAAGCATACAAAAAAGCACCGCAGGTCTACCGATATCGCAGTTACTTCAGCGCTATCGAGCAGGTGCTGGCCGGGCACCGGTTGTTTATTGTGCCTGTGTCTGAAGTGGAAGTCCCGATCATTGACATGCAGGAGCGGCTGAGCACAGACATTCTCAGCATGCCCCTGGAGGAGGAGATGGAGTGAAAGAGAACAAGGTCACAATTGCTGTCGTCCTGATCGTGCTGGTGCTGTTGCTTGCCTACGGATTTGTCTACCAGGTGCCAGAAACCAAGATGGTCGTCCACTATCGTCCCCCGAAGACCCTTTACAAGGTCCGCAATGCCGGTCAGGGCGAAAAAGGGCCCTACGAAGGGGGCCCCGGCCTCTACTTTCGTTTTCCCTACCCCATCGATGAGGTCCAGGAATACGATAAAAGAGTCCGGGTTATCGACGGGCCCCTGAACCAGACTGTCCTGGAAGACGAATGGCACGTGATTATCTCGATCTATGCAGCCTGGCGGATCAAGGACCCGCTGGCTTTCGAAGAGTCGCTGGAAGGGGATGTCCGTAGAGCCGAAGACCGGCTGAAAGATGTGATTTATAACGAGACCTCCGAAGCAATCGGCCAGCTCAGATTCAACCAACTGGTGTCGACAAACGAGGAAAAGGTTCAACTTCAGGCGCTGGAGGCGGGGGTTCAGGCCGGGGCACGGCAGGCGATTGGGCAGAAAAACTACGGGATTGAGTTACTGCACTTCGGCATCCGCCGGATCGCAATCCCGGAATCCACAACACAGAAGGTATTCGAGCGTATGAAAGCTGAGCGCCAGAAAGTGGCCGACAGGTTTCGGAACCAGGGAGAAACAGAGGAAAAAGAGATCGTTTCAGAAGCAAAGAAGAAGGCGGAAAAAATTCTGGCCGATGCTCGCAGCAGGGCGGAAGAGATTCGGAGCGAGGGAGAGGCGAAAGAAGCGGAATACTACGACAAATTCGCGCAACATCCTGAGCTGGCGATCTTCCTTCGACGGCTCGATGCGCTCCGCACTATTGCGCGCAAAGCCAGGGAATCGGGCACGCCCATTAGTTACGTCCTCGACACGAAAACCGAGCCCCTCGGCGCTCTCCACCGTGGTCCGCAGGAACGAGAAACCCTGGAGGGTCCCCTCGGGGATGAAGGCGTGGTGCCGGATGAAGAAACCGGTGTTGAAAATGAATCCGAAAAGCCCGAAACAACCCCACCGACAGAAAAATAATCGGATAAAAGTCGCGATAGATTGAAAGAGGATCAAAAATGGCAGACAACCAGAACGATCAGTTTACCGGGCAGAACGAGGACGAGTCCGGACCCGATCAACAACAGAATACCGGAACCGGATCCCGGGATATCGGAAGCGAAGCTCTCTCGCATGCTCTCAGTATCAGCTTCCGGTTCCTGATTATTGGCATGGTGATTCTGGTGGTGATCTATCTGCTGCAAGGATTGTTTGTGGTTGGAAGGGACAAACTTGCGGTTAAATTGTGTTTCGGGCGACCCGTCAAATTGAACCTGGGCGCCGACCGCGGTCGCGGCTATGTGCTGGATTCGGAAAGCGGCTGGCGATACTGCTGGCCCTGGGAGGAGGTCGTCTATATTTCCCTCCAGGAACAGACACTTAAACTGCAGAAAGATCTGTGGCCGAGCAGTAACCAACCGGCGTCACAAAGTGGACCTGGACAGGGGTTGAATGT
Organism: Candidatus Brocadiia bacterium; assembly: GCA_046538485.1. Classification (GTDB taxonomy): domain Bacteria; phylum Planctomycetota; class Brocadiia; order SM23-32; family SM23-32; genus JBKHIT01. The sequence continues at coordinate 8,391 of JBKHIT010000052.1, forward strand.
CAAACAGGACAATTATCTTATCACCGGGGATGCCAATATTATCGGCATTCAACTTCAAGCAAAATATCGGGTGAAGCGCGAAGATGCCATGGATTACGCATTCCGCTGGTGCAGAAGCACTGACGAGGAAGATTCCGAACCGGTTCGCGATATGCTCAGACGGATGCTGATCGAGACGGCTATCGAAACTGTTGGCACCTGGGATGTGCTTTCAGTGCGGAGTAAATCGAAGACGATACCCGGACCGGAAGGGGGACGGAAGGTCAAACTCAACCTCTTCCGGGTAATGGAAGATAAACTTGAAGAAAAACTGCGAAAATTCGAAGAACTCAATGGTTTCTCGCTTGGAGTCCAGGTAACCTCCATTGAACCGGTCGAAGATCCCGAAGTCCCACCCGCGGCCCGACAGGCTTTTGTGATGGCCGTTGATGCCGAAAGCGAGAAAGACCGACTTCTGGAGGAAGCTCACCGGGAAGCGAATCGGATCGTCCAGCAGGCCGAAGGACTGGCGACCGAGATCGAAGCCGAAGCGTCTACCTTTTCCAGCCGACTGGTAGCAAGCGCGCGAGGCGATTCTAAAGCCCTCATGAATCTGCTGAAAGTATATAAAGAGTCACCCCAAAAGGCTGCCATACTCCGGGATTGGCACTACCAGAGGATGATCGAAGAACTTCTGGGGCAGGCCGAAGGTTCTTTTGTGCTGCACCGGCCGGCTGAAGGCAGTAAACGAGAGCTGAGATTGTTGCTTGGAAAACCAATGAGTAAAGCCGACGAGGAAGAAAAAAATAGATAAAACCAGCTGAATCGTAGCGCGGCCCGAAGCCTGCTCTTTTGCATCTGGACCGAACGCTGCGGAGTCAATGGAGGAAATAACACGTGGCTCACGAACACGAACATGAACACGAAGAAGGGCCGGAAGGTTTCCACGATCATCAGCATTTCGGGAGCCTGCAGACCCGCCTGGTTGTTACGCTTATCGGGTTTATCCTGATCGTTAATGCCTTCCTGGCTGACAAGGTATTTTTCCCAGATCAGCCTGCCATCGGCGCAATCAGTTCGCTCCTGGGAGCGCTTATCCTGGGGATCCCAATCGTTGTCGGAGGATTCAGAGAACTCAGACGAGGGCAGGTCCATCTCTCAGCGCTTGTGGCTATTGCTGTGGTCTCGGCGTTCGTTCTCTCGAACTATCAGGTGGCCGGACTCGTGGCATTTTTCATGCTGCTGGCCAGTTTGATCGAGCAACAAACCGCCGCCGGCGCCCGGGAATCGGTCGAAAAACTCATGCAGTTCCAGCCCAATAAAGCTGAACTTGTCGACGGCACCGTGGTGGAAGCTTCGGAACTCAAACCGGGCGACACGATCCGGCTGAGACCGGGGGATCGCGTTCCGGCCGACGGTGAGCTGGTGAACGGGCAGACGGCGATCAATGAGGCGACGATTACTGGTGAATCTCTGCCCGCTGATAAAGGCCCTGGTGACGAGATATACGCCGGGACCCACAACCTGACAGGTTCGGTGGAGGCGAAGGTAACCCGGGCCGGGGAGAATACCACTCTGGGTAAGGTCAAACGCCTGATCCTCCAGGCCGAGGCGACGAAGACCCGGCTCATGCAGTTGATCGATCGATACGCCCAGTGGTACACCCCGGTCGTTCTTATCGTCGCCGCGGTCGTATGGGTTTTCACGAAAGATGCCGAGCGGTTCATAACCGTGCTGGTGATTTCGTGCCCCTGCGCGTTCGTTCTCGCAACGCCTACCGCGATGGTTGCCGGCCTGACCGCTGCGGCTCGATTGGGTATTCTCGTGAAGAACGTCGCTCATCTGGAAGGAGCGGGAGACCTGACCGCTGTCGTGTTTGATAAGACCGGGACTTTGACGACCGGAGAATTGACGGTTACGCGGCTTTCGCCGGCCGAAGGCGTGGAACCATCTGAACTGATCCGTGCCGCCGGGAGCATCGAGCAACATTCGCGCCACCCGATAGCCCTTGCGGTCACAGAGGTGGCGGAAAAGGCGAATATCGACCTGAAAGAGGTCACCAATGCCGAGGAAAGCCCGGGTATGGGTATCCGCGGCCAGGTGGGGGAGAGTGAAGTGATAGTCGGACGTTCGAGCTGGCTCCAGGATCACGGCGTCGATATGAGTCTCGCCGAGACCGACGAACATCAGGCCGAAGTGGAAGGCATGAGCCTGCTGTATGTGGCCAGGGATGGAGAATGCCTGGGATGGGTTGGGCTCGAGGATAAGGCCCGGGACGAGGCCCAAAGGGCCACGAGTGAATTGAAAGATCTCGGTATCAATCGGCTCACCATGCTGACCGGCGACCGGTGGAGTGTGGCGAAGAAAGTTGCCGGAGAACTGGGTTGCACCGAAGTGCAGGCCGAATGCCTCCCCGAGCAGAAATTAAACCTTGTCGAAACAATGCGTCAGGAAGGTAACCAGGTCGGTGTGGTTGGGGATGGTGTGAATGATGCTCCGGCTCTGGCGGCCGGGGACCTCGGCATTGCAATGGGAGCCGCCGGCAGCGATGTGGCCATCGGGAGCGCCTCGATCGCACTGATGAGCAACGACCTGCGGCGTCTGCCGGTCCTCGTGCGTCTCTCACGTCGGCTTCGGCGGATCATTATACAGAACCTCGCTGTGGGCGCTATATTTGTGGTCGGGGGAGCGACCCTCGCGAGCTTCGGTATTTTGACCCCGATTGTGGCCGCTATCCTGCACAATGTTAGTTCGTTCCTCGTTATTTTCAACAGCGCGCGTCTGGTCCGGTTCGAGGAGAACCTGGCGATTTCTCCTGAAAAAGAAGAAAGTGCGCCCGGACCTCAACCGGCTGCAGTTTGAAGAGGATCTAATATATGACAGCAAGAAAAACACCAATCATTCAAACGATCGAACTAACAAAAATCTATCGTGATTTCTGGGGACGCGGCCGGGTAAAGGCCCTGGATGGGCTGAACCTCGAAGTCAACCGGGGCGAAGTGTTCGGTCTGCTCGGCCCGAACGGATCGGGAAAGACTACCACCGTGCGCCTCATCCTGGGACTGCTGTTTCCTACGAAAGGCGTGGTGCGCCTGTTCGGTCAGGATCCACGGGATGTGGACGTGAAAAAACGCGTCGGATATATGCCCGAAGAATCACACCTCTACGAGTATCTCAACGCGGAAGAGACCCTTGATTTCTTCGGAAGAATTTTCGGTCTTTCTGGCGCCGAACGCCGGCGCCGCACCGATTCCCTGATCGAGATGGTCGGCCTCGAGCGGGCGCGGCATCGCCCGATCGGAGAATTTTCAAAGGGTATGGCCCGCCGTATCGGTCTCGCCCAGGCCCTTATCAACGACCCGGATCTTCTGATCCTCGACGAACCGACCACCGGTCTTGATCCACTCGGTAGCCGCGAAATCAAAGACCTTATTGGCACACTTCGGGAACGCGGGAAGACGGTATTCCTGTGCAGTCACCTCCTTGCTGACGTGGAGCAAGTCTGCGACCGGGTCTGTATTCTCTACGGCGGTAAAATCCGGGAGATGGGTCCAGTGGAGGACCTTCTCACGGAGGTCGAACGGAGCGAACTGCGGTTCCCGGCTGTTCCGGAAGAGGTCCTCGAGGAAGTGCGACACCTCGTGGCCCAGCACGTCGGCTCGGATGAGGATGTCGAAGTCGGCCGACCGGCCCGGCGGCTTGATGAGGTCTTCCTCAGTGTCGTGGAACGGGCCCGACAGGAAAAACTGGCGACAGCCGGAGCGGAAGCGGGTGGACCCGCCGCAGAATTTCTGACCCAGGAGAAAGACGAAGGAGAAGCGCTGATCGAGGAACTCGTCAAAGCCGGTAAGAAAGAAAAGGAAGAGGAGACGGCTGCGGAAGAAGAGACCGAACCGGTCCCCGTGGAAGAGGACGCCGAGGAAGACCGGGAAATGCTTGAAGACCTGACCCGGGAACAGCCCAAACCGACCGCGGAAGAGACGGAAACCGAGCCGGTATCGCCCCCGGAAACCGGTCCCCGCCATGAGGTCCTCGAGGATTTGGTCCAGAAAGACGAGTCCGGCCGCGAACAGCAGACCCCCAAAGAAGAGCGTGAGCAAGATGAGGACTGATCGCCAGGACATGCCAGCATGGGCTCCCCCCGTGCTTTTCGTTGTTTTTCTGCTCATACAAATCCCCGCTCTTGTATGGGTGGGATCAGTGCTGCGGCCGGGGGCCGATCTCGCCGCAGAGCGTGCGGATCTGATCGTTCCGGGGCTATGGGTAACGTGGGGGATTGCTTTTCTGGTTACGGTGGGGGTTCTTCAGAGTTCCCGTTGGGGAGAACCATGGAGTCCGGCGGCGCTTCTGGTTGCCTTTTTCGGGTCTTTATTGCCGCTTTCGTATATTTTGATTGGGGCTGTTGGTGGCATAACGCGCTTGCCAGGTCTGGATCAGTTCTGGGGATTGGTTGGAGATAACCTGTTTGCGATTATTTTGTGGGGCGTTTGCCTCGCCCTTTATGTGGTCAATGTCTGGATGATCTGGCGTTCACGCTGGCTGGTTGAATGGGCCCCCGAAGGACTGTTACTTCTTTTTGCTGTTTCTTTGGTTCCTGCCGTTTATTTTCTGGGCGGGAAGGTAGTGGAGCTGACCGGGCAATTTTTCGGGGAGTCTTTTTTGTTAGGCTCACAACTGAAATCCGCCCCCTGGGCCGCAACCGCCTGGTTTGTAAATGTTATGGCTCTGGCTGCTGTGGCAACACTGCTTTTCACACGCTGGCAGAATCTCTGGGCGGTAGGCCGGAAAATGATAATGGAAGCGCTCAATCGAAAGGTTGTTCTGGTCTTGTTGGTGTTTTTTGTGATTTTCATGCCTTCGCTTGTTTTTATACTTAAAACTGAGGGGAATCCAAAAAGTCAGGTCCAGATTGTCCTGAAATATTCAATGGCGCTTGCTGAATTGCTGCTGTCCGTTCTCGCAGTGTTGATCTGTACGGCGTCGATTTGTAGCGAAATCGAGAAAAAACGGGTGCATATAACTGATACCAAGCCGCTTCTCCGCTGGGAATTTCTCCTGGGCAAATTGCTGGGTGTTATTGTTTTGTGCGGAGCCCTGCTTTTTGTTATGTCGGGTATGGTGTACGGGCTGACAGCGTGGATGGTCCGGAGCCGGGATTTTTCACATCTGCCCCCGCACGAGGCGCAACAGCAAAGAACAGCTCTTGCCAGGGTTCGTCGGGAAGTGCTGGTGGCGCGACGCGCGGCTAAACCCAAAAAACCTAATGTCGAAAGTTTTTTGGAGAAAGAGATCGAACGACGCAGTAAAGAAGGCGAATTTGAGAATCCTCAGAAAAAGCAGGCGACACGTCGTAAGCTAAAGTCTCAGCTGGAAAAACGTATTACCACAGCCCCCCCCATGGGACACCTTCCTTTTCAATTGTCGGGTTTTGCACGGAGTAAAGATAACTCAATTTACGTCCGATTCGAACCCCACCGTACGAATAAAGAAGCTGATGGTACATTGCGTGGGGCTTGGGAATTTTTCCTTCCGGTAAAAGGGAAAGATGGCAAAGGCAGGTTGGCTCTCGCCCATGTTAAGCAGGGGAAATGGGTTGCGGATGCATTCCAGGAAATTGAGGTGAGCGGACAGCTTGTAAACCCCGATGGGGTGGTGCGTATGGCTTACAGAAATCTGGAAGGGAATACAGGAGTTCAATTTGATCCTGACGAAGGGATCGAGGTGCTGCAAAGGGTAGGCAGTTTTATGCCTAATTTTTATCGCTCGCTCCTGATCGTGCTTTGCCACATCCTGTTGCTTTCCGCCTTCGCGCTGATGCTGGGGGCGGCCCTTTCATTTCCTGTGGCGAGTTTTGCCGTGGCAGCCCTTCTTTTGGTAGGACTTCTTGGACCATGGGTGGCCGAATCTGCGCTGGGTGGATACACTCCACGGCCGGACCACAACACTATGCAAATGGTCTTTGGATACGCGAAAGAAGGCGTGCAGGCGGTTTTAAAAGCCATTTTTGCCATTGCGCCTCAGTTCGGTCGATTCAATGCGACGGGAGACCTGGTGAACGGGCGGATTATCAAATGGGGTTCGGTAGGCAAAGCGGCGGCTATTATGGTGTTTATTAAAGGCGGGATTGTGATGCTCCTTGGCATCTACATCTACTGGAAAAGGGAACTCGCGAAAGTAATCGCATGATAACGAGCCAGAGGTTATGACAAGAACGCGTCGGCTCATTTTATTGAGTATAGCTTTTGTTGCCATTGTAGCGGCGAGCTTATTTGTGGAACCCCTGCATCGGAACCAGGTGGAATACGACCTGACCAGCGAACCGGTTGAAGGGGTGGGAGCCGAGTATGCTTTTGTGAATTCGCTCGGCGCTTTTCGAGGGATCGTCGTTGATGTCGTGTGGATCCGCATGGAAAACCTCAAGAACGATGGGAAATTCTTTGAGATAGTCCAGCTGGCCGACCTCGCCTGCATGCTCGCACCCCGTTTTCCGAAGGCCTGGGATTTTAACGCCTGGAACATGGCCTACAATGTCTCGGTTCAGGTCCCCGAATACTCCGAACGCTGGCCCTGGGTGAAAGCCGGTATAGAACTATTGCGGGATCAGGGGATCCCGAATAATCCCTCCGAACCAGAACTGTATTTCAGCCTGGCCTGGATTTTTTTGCATAAGGTCGGGGATCAACTCGACGATGCTCATGCCTGGTATAAACAACAGCTCGGCGTGGAAATGCACGAAGTCCTCGGTGGGGGCGGGTCACCGGAAAAACTGAAACGTCTGAAAAACGCCCCGGCTACCCGGGCGGATCTCTTTCAGGATGACCGGGTCAAAGAATTCTACGAAAAGCTGGTAGCAGCCGGATGGGATCCTCTGAAAGTGGTGTCCGACGAGGGACTCCGGCAGTACTTCCTCTGGCTTCGTCGGCCGGATTCTGTGCCGGAGCCGGCAAGGGGACTCCTGAAAAGTGAAGGGTATGCGCGCGAACATGAAAAGCTCGCCGATTACGTCCGCGCCCGCCGGCTTGAAGATATGAACATGGAACCGGAGAAAATGCTCGAATTGATGGACAGATTTGGTCCCCTGGACTGGCGAAGTCCGTATTCGAATGGGATCTATTGGGCGAGCGAGGGCAAAGAAGTGGCGCAAAGATACCGGGAACGGGTCAGCGAGCGGCGGAAGGTCTTCGGAAAAGAAGAGATAGCCGATGAAGATTGGGGCAGTGAGTTCCCCAAATACCGATACGCCGATATCAACTATGACCGCGTAATTTACGGCGCTCTGCAAAGCCTCGTCTCCAAAGGACGCCTGCTTTTCGATAGCCAGGGACGACTTTTCCCGATGCCCGGTTCTGATTACCGTTTCACTGACGCAATGATCGAACACTTTGAACGCATGGTCGGCAAATACGGCAAGGAAGGGCGCTATTCCACCGGGATAAATTCGGCCTACGAGAATTTTCTGAAGCGGGTTACGACCGAATTTTATTACATGGGCGACGAGAAGGATTCCCGGAGGTATTACAAACGTCTCCGTCAGGAATACCCGAAAGACAAATATCCTCCGTCCTATGAGAAATTCATCAATGCCCAGATGCGGGAATATATCGGGATGCTCGGCCCTCAGCAGGCCCGGAATGTGGTCAGAGGTCTTTTGGTCCAGCATTATTTGTTCCTGGGGGCCGGTATCGATGACCGGGCCCGCGGATTCATCGAACGCGCTAAAGCCATCGCGGAGAGGTGGAATGTGAAAAGGGGGGTGAAAGAAGACCCGAGGGCATCGCAGAAAGTCACTTTCAGCGATATTCGGCGGAGTGTATTGATCGATATATTCGCCGGACGCTACACCATGCCGAAGCGGATTATGAATGGGCTGAAGGAGCAGCTTCCGGAGAAACTGGTGGAAAAAATGGAAAAAGCAGCGGACGAACGCGAAGAACCATCCCGTTTGAAACCTTTCGAACTCCCCGAGAAATACCGGCGGGAACCGGATTGAGGGCCGTTTGGAGGGACGCAAGAATAGGGGCTGAGGGGGGCAAGAACGGTCATTGTTTCAATTTCCTGTTCCACCTCTGGAAATCTGGAGACTCGAGTTCAGCTGAGCCCGCCAGCGGGCGAAACTGGACTTGAAGCGGGCAAATGCCGCGAAATGCAAATACGCCAGGAAGTTCCAGCAAACTCGACCGCGTTCTGAACTCCAGCCCCGCAGAGCGGTGCTGAAGTCCAGTCCGCTGATATGTCAGGCAGCCGGGGAATCTCCACGCCGGGATAGTAGCACAGGCACTTCCCTGTGACCGTGTCGTTGTATCGAATCGAGACGCGTTCTGGACTTCCTGCCTGATGTTTGGTTCTGCAAGTCTGTAGCCCATCCCGGGACACTGCTGTGTCGTGTTAAACCAGCCCACGCCATTTTCGCAGAGCCCATTCGCTTCCGATCAGTATCAGGAAAGCCAGAAAGAAGAACGGACTGTCCCAGATTTCGTTCCAGCGGTTGGTTTTGAGTCGCACGGGGTCGCCGGTTTCCTGAAGATCCTCGAGCATCTGGCGCAGACGGGTATGCGGATAATATTTTCCCCCGGCTTCGCTTGTGGCAGCAGATAGCCTTCGAAGAAGGCTGAGGTTTGCAACAGGATTTGACAGCTCACGATCTGCCCGGGAAGCCTGGAAAGATGCAGTATCTTCTCCCACAATCTTGCCGCTGCGAGTGGCTTTGGCACTTATCAGGTAAGGACCGGATTTCTCAGGGGCATAATTGGCCTGGAAATAGCCGAGTTCGCGCGAGAAAAGACTTTCGAGTTTCTGTGGCTCGCTCTCGGGAGGAGTCACCGTAATGTTTACCGTTGCGTCTCGGATGGGGGAACCATCGGGCGCAGTCAGGTGCGCCTGCAGCGTTATGGGCTCACCCAGTCCCACCTGGCCCTTACTCACAACCAGTTGAAAAGCTTCTTTTTCCTCTTTTTTGATACCTCCCGTCCAAAGAGCCACCTGGCGCCAGAACTTTGTGAATTGTTCCTGGGTATCTTTAGCGGTGAAATACCATTTGAACGTAGTATCTGTCAGCACGATCAGCGTTCCGCCAGCTCCAACGCGCTGCGCGCACAAAAGCGGATTTTTCTGTCTGTCCGTTGCGAGTACAGACGCTTGACGTCTCGCTTCTACCCCGGTGAGAATGCCCGATAGAGGCGGCATCTTTTTCCATAAGGCACCGGTTTCTTGTTTGGTTTCACCGAGGGCAACAACGGGGTGGCCAAGCGCATCGGGAGCGGGCACAAATTTGTGTTTGTTGCCTTCGTAGGACCATTTCGGCGGGAGTGAAACCGGCAATATCGTCTCAAGGATACTCCCGCTGAAGCCGCTTCTCCCCGCATTTTCGGGTCCTATGAGCAGGGCCAGACCTGTACCTTTATTCATCACTTGAGATTTCAGCGTCTCAAGTGCTTTGCTGCCGAAAGCCTGGGGCGGCACATTTCCGAGAAAAACGGCGTCGTAGCGGGTCCAGTCAAGCTTTTCTGCCGGGATTTGATCCCCGGGTGCGACAAGTATCCGAAGCAAATTGATTTGAGGAGCATTTCTTAGAGCGGCATAGACAAATTTGCCTTCGGGACGCAGGGATTCAAAATAACCGAGACGTATTCCACTGCTGACGACTTTTACAAACTTACTGCGGACGTTGTTCTCGGGGATTATTTCATCTGCCACCTCTGCGGCTCGGATGATTATTTTCAGTTCCCCTTCTTCTTCCGGCGTGACATCAAACTGGACCGGGACAATTTCTTCGTCGTGGGCCACCGTAACTTTCTGAAATTTCTGGGTTTGGTCGGGAAGTTCCAGTTTGACGTCGACGGTTTCTCCCTGACAACCGCGGAACAGGATTTTGGCGCGCACGGAGAATTTGCTGAATACATAGGCCCGACGGGGGGCGTCGATGCTGACTACTTTGACGTCCCGTATGCGCCCGCCAATTTCTTCCTGCCCCACCCCGACCGTATAGAGGGGCATATTAAGATCGGCCAATGTGGCGGCGGCTTCAAGCGGTTCCGGCGGACCGAGGTTGTGAGAACCGTCTCCAAACACAACCATACATCCCCCGCCTTGACCGAGATTGGTTTGATCCAGCGCTCCTTTTATCGCTCGGCCGTAAGCACTGTAGTCGGATGCATATTTCTGCTTGTTCTGATCAATTCCCAGATCACGGGCGAAGTGAAACGTCCGAACCTCGTACTTTTGTGCCAGTTTATCCACTAAGGATTGGTTGCTTTTAAAGAGGCTTTCAATGGCCTTAAGGCGTGATTTCCCATCTGGTGTGTCCCGCACTTCTTGCATTGAGCGGCTGGTATCAACCAGGAAAACGAGCGGTTTTCTTACGATGCGGTAGGTTGTTGTTTGGATAGCCGGCATCAACAGACACAACAGTAAGATAGCCACTGCGCCTATTCTTAGCGATATTAGAAAGGTTTTGAGCCATCCGCTAACAGGGCGAGTCGTCCGACGATAGCCTGCGATCAATACAAAGATCAGAATTATTCCAAGAAGGAGAGCCCCCCACCATGGAATAATGCCACGGAGGATAATGTCGGTTTCTTCCATAGACTTTCCGCGAGTTGGGATCAGCTCTTGATCTGGTATTCTACTGAGCACGGGCCTGCCGTGCAATCTCAATGGGATTTACAGGGCTGTTGACCATTTGACAAGGCACATCATCCAGTATCTACTGATACCCCCGTTGCTCAATTCGAGAGGATTATGTGCAAGTTGATGTTGAACCAAATGCAGGCAGATAAGATGAGAGTGCCATGAGGGACAGTATAAAGGATTCTCGGTTGGTCCGGGTAAGTATCATAACAGTCAGCATTGTGCTCATTATCTGGATAGCAACTCTTCTTTTCGGACATATTGCGTTCCCTGCGAGTGACATATTGCCTGCTATAAAAGAGGGGCGGGCAACTCGCGTCAAAGGTATTGTTTTATTTCACCCCGGAACCGTGAGAACGCGAAATCCTGCTAACATGACCCCACTGCATGCTGCCGCAGAAAAAGGCTCCGAAAACATTGCCCAATTCCTGTTGCAAAAAGGTGCCGATCCCAATGTGAAAAATGATGATGGGGATACGCCGCTTCATCTGGCTATCACCCGAGATCATAAGAATACCGCAGTGTTGTTATTGGAAAACGGAGCCGATCCGGATGTAAAAACTGGATCGGGTTATGCGCCAGTGGCATTGCTATGCCGGGAGCAACGTGGCGATTGGCTTGACCTTTTGCTCCAACACGGGGCGTCATTGAAAAGACGGAATAGAAGCGGCAAGCTGCCCCTCCATGTCGCGATAGAAGCGAAGTTTAAAGAAGGAGTTCGGCTCATGATCGGGGCGGGGGCTGATGTTTCAGGCCGGGCGAAAGACGGGCGGACACCGTTACATTTTGCGGCCAAACTGGGTCATACTGCAATTGCTCGGACGCTTCTGTTGAAAGGGACTCAGGTCGATGCAAAGGAATCCTCCGGTAAGACGCCGTTGCATCTTGCGGCGGAAGCAGGTAATCAAGAGATGATCGAATTGCTCCTCAATAGCGGTGCGTCCATTGACGCCGGAGATCAATCCGGATGGACGGCACTTCATACGGCGGCGATGGAAGGACATGCAGAGACGGTTGAGTTGCTTTTGAAGAAAGGAGCGGCAGTAGGTGCTACTACCTCGAACAATGAGACACCTTTGCATCGAGCTGCCGATGGAGGACGGACGGAAGTCGCGCGAGTATTGCTTGAACACGGTGCCGATGTTAACGCAAAAGGCGCAGGAGGAATGAGACCGCTGCACCATGCAAGCTCTCAAGGTCATCCAGAAGTCGCGAAAGTGCTTCTGATGGCCGGAGCTGACCCGGATGCGAGATCAAAGTCCGGCATGCGACCTCTTCATTGGGCCGCGGCCAATAACCGTGTCGAACTTGTTCGAATACTGGTCAAATGGGGAGCAGAAACGGATGTTAAGGGTTCCTACAGGGCCAGGACACCCCTGCATAAAGCAGCGGAGGAAGGGAATGTCCAGGTGGCGCGCACCCTGATTAAAGCCGGGGCGTCCGTAAATCGCACGGATATGGAAGGGAATAGTCCGTTGCATCGGGCAGCAAAATACGGGGAAGCGGGCTTGGTGCAGCTTTTGCTTGAGTATGGAGCGGTTACCACGAAGCCGAATTCAAACGGATTTCTTCCCCACGAACTGGCGGCCGAAAGGGGACATAAAAGGGCCGCGGCACTTATCCGGCAAAAATACGTTCCGGAAAAAGAAAAAGAGGAAGAGGAAAACGGGAATTAAAGCTGGTCCGTTTTCCTCTTCCACGCTTTTGTCAGTTTGACGTCATCTGGTTGCTGTCCAGAATCTGACGGTAAATTTGCCCGCCAATCTTCTCCGATTAGCGGGGTCTGCTATTAAAGAATTAGATCTTACGGTTTGCGATACACAGCTCCCGTCGCGGCACTGGTCACAAATTCTGCATAACGTGCCAGGTAGCCGGTTGTGATCTTCGGTTCAATGGGAGCCCATTCTTTACGACGTCGTTCAAGTTCCTCCTCATCTACCTTGAGATTAAGTTTCCGCTCGGGGATGTCAATCTCGATTGTGTCGCCGTCTTCAACCAGACCTATTGCTCCTCCGCTGGCGGCTTCCGGACTTACGTGACCGATGCACGGACCACGGGTGCCCCCGCTGAAACGTCCATCAGTGATAAGAGCACAGGCGTCTCCCATCCCCATACCAACGAGAGCGGAGGTTGGATTCAGCATTTCCCGCATTCCCGGCCCACCTTTGGGGCCTTCGTAACGGATAATAATAACTTCACCCTCATTGATTTCCCCATCCATGATGGCCTTGATAGCATCATCTTCGCTGTTAAAAGTTCTGGCCGGACCGGTAAACTGAAGGGATTCTTCATTTACGGCGCTCTGTTTAACAACTGCCCCTTCGGGCGCCAGAGTGCCTTTGAGAACAGCCATTCCCCCTTGCGGATGGTAGGGGTTGTTGAGTGGCCGAATGACGTCGTCATCCATCAGCTGCGCGTCGGCGGCAATTTCTTTTGAGGTTCGCCCGCTTGTGGTCAGACAATCGTTTAGATTCTCTTCGAGTCGCTGCAGCACGGCAGGTATACCACCGGCATAATAGAGATCTTCCATGAAGTAGTCTCCGCCGGGACGGAGATTCGCAATGTGGGGGACTTCCCGGCTGATATCGTCAAACGTGTCGAGCGGGAAGTCGATGCCGGCTTCATGGGCGATGGCGGGGATATGAAGACAGCTGTTGGTCGAACCACCAAGCGCCATATCAACAACAATAGAGTTCCGAATACTCTCCTGCGTAATGATCTGACGGGATGTGATTTCTTCCTCAACGAGTTCCACGATTCGTTCGCCGCTTCGTTCAGCAAGACGCAGTTTGGCCGCTTCAACAATTGGCGTGGCGGCGCATCCCGGCAGGCTCATCCCCATCGCCTCTGTGGCGCAGGCCATGGTGTTGGCGGTGTAAAGACCCTGGCACGATCCGGGACCCGGGCAGGCATGGAGTTCGAGATTGGTGAGTTCTTCTTCGTTGATGTCGCCAGCTTTATAGCGGCCAATAGCCTCGAAAGTGTCGCGCACCAGAGAAAGACGTTCGGGCTTTTCTTTGCCTGCTTTTCTCCAGTGACCGGCCAGCATTGGCCCGGCCGTGACAGCGATGCCGGGAATATCAAGCCGTGCAATTCCCATCAACATTCCGGGGGTAATTTTGTCACAGTTCGTTAGAAGGACAAGACCATCGAGTCGTTGCGCCTCAGCAACAGTTTCAACGACGTCGGCGATGAGTTCGCGGGAGGGGAGGGAATAATGCATTCCGTGGTGTCCCATCGCAACTCCGTCGCAGAGGCCAGGGACGCCAAACAGAAAGCTGATGCCTCCGCCAGCCGCCACACCCTTTTGGATAGCGCGTTCCAGCGGCCGCATCATGCTATGCCCGGGGATGAGATCCGTGTAACTGGTGGCAATCCCAATCATCGGTTTCCCGACGTGGCGGGGGGCATAACATCCTGTCGCGTAAAGCAGTGCCCTGCTCGGAGCTCTTTCAACACCTTCAACAGCTATGGCGCTTCGTAGTGTCATCGTATTACCTCGTAAAAGAGTCATTTCGTCGAACGCGAATAGCGGAGTCTAAACCCGGTGTCGTATAGTGTCAAGTTGGCTTCTGTTGCCACAATCTGCGTTACGGACCGGCTTGCAGAAGGCAGCCGGTATGAGAGAAAATTATTGATGCCAGAATCGCCTGAAGTTAGACTGGGCCTTTTCGGGCACGGTGCGCGTCAGAATCGATAGAAATGCAACGACTGGGTAAGAAAGGAGAAGCGGCACGAGCATCGGGTTTGTCAGAAAAACACGAATCATCCCTGTGGTTCTGATTCTGTTTCTTTTGCAGGTGAGTGTTTTGCACAGGGTCAGTGCTGGTGCTATGCGTTTGGATTTGTTCTACCTTCTCGCCGTGTACGTTGCGCTGGAAGCTCACTATCGCCAGGCCCTTATGTCCGCTTTTTTGATTGGATTGCTCCGTGACCTGGGATCCGCAACCAGGATGGGAACAAGCGCTTTTCTTATGACATTAGGAGCTGCGGGCTTGATAACCCTGAGACACCGCCTTTACAGGGAAGGCTTTATTACCGATATGGTCCTGGTCTTTTTATTCTCACTCTTCTGTGGTGTATCCCAGGCGTTTGGAACGGCGTTGTTGGGCCACTACGTTAATTCCCAGCTGTTGTTGGAACTGGCCGTAGGGCAGGCTGCCGTAACAGCCGTTTTTACCCCGCTTTTCTTTCCGATTTTCAGCGGTTGCGGAATTGTGCAGAAAGACGATAGAGTACTTGCTTGAATTTCCCGAACCGGTTAAAGGTTTTGAGAGATGTTTTCTAATTGTTCAAGGAATGCTGCCGGAATCAACCCTTTTCGTTGAATCGGAACATCCCAGGTTATGACGCCATTTTTATTTGTGATGTGTTGGGTATACTCTTTAATCAATTCGTCGGGGAAGCGGGGATCGCGCCGACACCAGGACTGGCCGAGGTAGCTCAGCATGTGGTATCGCGCCCTGTGCCCGTTTCGTTCGACCCACGGGCCGGGGCATTCGGGCAGAGCCGTTGATATCTCTCCAGCTGTGTAATCTTCGTGTTGTGTATGGCAGGTTACCGGTATGCGCACCCCTGGATTAAATGCGACCAGAGCTTCGGGGTTGCCAGCCTTGAGAGCCTCAGCGAAACTGCGGAAGTTGGGTTCGTCGCTGTGACGATACATTTCGTCAGCGAAGTAACAGCCATCGATCCACCATCCGCGGACTTTTTCTCCCCATCGATTTGACGATCACACAGCAATTTCATACACCTTTTTTTTGACCGGGCCAGATAATTTTATGAAACTGGAGCTGAAGACGAACATCGTACCCGGACTCCAGTATCCAATGTGCGAGATTTTGCGCCGACAAAATTCCGTATACTGGGGAAAAAAGTACGGGACATTTTTCCATGAGACCCTGTGCGATAACGAAATCGATGGCCCAATCGAAATCCTTTCGGTCGGAGATGACAAATTTTACTTCGTCATTCGGTTTGAGCATCGCAAAGTTTTTCTCATACCCGGTGCCAGCCTCTCCACTACCCGGGCATTTGACATCGAGAATACACGAACAATCGTTGGGAAGGGGAGTTATGTTTTGAGAGCCATTCGTTTCAACCTGGACCCATTTCCCTTCATCAAGGAAACGTTGCACCAGCACGAGAGTGTTTTTCTGCAGCAGTGGTTCGCCTCCGGTGATACAAATCAGATCAGTCCCCAGAGCCAGCACCTCCCGGCATATTTGGTCACCGGATTTTGCAATCCCCTCTGATTCAGCCGCGTAACGGGTATCGCAGTAGGAGCAATTTAGGTTACACCCGGCCAGCCGTACGAATGTGCAAGGCGTTCCGGCGAGGGTGCTTTCGCCCTGAATACTTCGGAAGATTTCCGAAACTCGCAATTTGCGTTCTCCAGCCATGGATTTATATCTTATCGGGTCCATCTTTTGAAGAAGAATTTTCCTTCCAGTCCAGACCTCTCCATGGTATCCGTTCGACCGGCAGTTTCAAAGTCTGGGACCTTGTCGTAAGGTCCGGATGCGCGTCTGAGGGCAGGATCCTGGATGTCGCTCCGGGCGCGTAAGTGTCAGGCCGGTTATTTGGTTGAGTTAAAAAAGTCTTTCAGGGCCGTGGCAACTTGAACCGCCCGAGATCCCCGCTACAATGTCGGCTTGCCTTAATCTGTTTTCTTGTTTTTTGAAAAGGAGCCAAACATGAGTAATCCGGTTTTGGGATTGCAGCTTTATACCGTGCGGGATGTCCTCGCCCAGGATTTTGAGGGAACAGTCCGAGAGGTTAGTGAAATGGGATATGACGCCGTTGAATTGACGGGCACCGGACCTTTTGACGGTGCCGGCCTGAAAACTTTTCTTGACGAATTGGGCCTCGATGCCGCGGGAATGCATGTCGGACTGGATATTCTTGAGAGTGATCTGGCTGGATCCATAGAACTGGCAAAAGCACTTGACCTCGCCACCCTGGTGTGTCCCTATCTGCCGGACGAACGTCGGGGAGGTCGTGATGATTGGCTCAACACCGCGCAGATACTTGACCAAATGGGCGAAGAATGTCGTCGACAGGGTGTTAAACTTTCCTATCACAACCATAGCTTCGAATTCGTGGAGTTCGAGGGACAGTATGCGCTGGATTTGCTCTACGAAAATACGTCTTCAGAAAATGTGAGTTCCGAGCTGGACACATACTGGATTCAGCACGGCGGCGGCGACCCTGTGGAGTATGTCGAGAAATACGGGGAGCGCACCGTAATCCTTCATCTCAAGGACATGGCGGACGACGAAGAACGGTCATTTACAGAGGTCGGAAATGGAATTTTGGACTGGGAAGGGATTTATGGAGCAGCGACGGCTGCCGGAATCCAATATTACTGCGTCGAGCAGGACACCTGCCCGGGAGACTCCCTCGAAAGCGCCCGCAAAAGCGCGGAGTATCTAAAATCAGAATTCGGTCTCGGGTCGTAAGCTCAATACCGATCTTGCTCCGTTCCAAAGGAACTACGCAGAACTGCCGGATTGCTGGAGCCCGTTGTGCTTGTTTGCCCTGAAAATGCAGCTGCATGGGATATTTCGAGTCCATCGCAAGATGGGCAAAGCAATCCGTCCTTCTCTTGGCCCAACACCGAGATTGCCGCGGCGATTATGCCGCCTCGCAAAGAAACGTGAACCTCAATAGCTAAGGGGATAATGCACGCTGAAGCACATGTGCCCGTGGGCCTGTGCATTTGCTTTGCATAGCCCGCTCAGTCGTCCCGTTTCACCCGAAAGGGCTGGTACGCATGGCGGCAGGGGAGGCCGGGGGCGACTGAAAGTAGATTCTCAGCCGGTCGGCAGATCGATGAGCAGATCGTGTCCCACGGCGCACCGTCAGGGTCGTCATGGTTGCCAGTGCAAACCGGGATCTCGTGGTTACTGAGAATGCCTTTCACATCTTCCAGCTGGATGGCAGGGACTTTCTCCACCAGGTATTTGGAAGTGCCATTGAGTCGCTTTTGCGCTTTCGCAAGTGCGGTGCCACGGTAATTCGATGGTTTCGGATGGACGGGTTTTTCCAGAGTGGTTTCCGTCTCGGTTGCGGGTAACCTGCTGGTGAGTTTCCCGCCATGGCCGATGTTCGTCGCGATGGTCTGAACGGGTATGCGGAGGGTATCGCGAAGACGCTGGCCCATCTGATGCCCGCGTTCGAATGCGTTCTTGGTGAGAGATATTTCGCGGATCTGGCGTTCTGGCGTCATAAACGTTCAATCTTCGGAGGAAGACGCATCACCATTTTGATGTCTGCAATCTTTGGGCAGGATATGGAGCCACGCTTCGAGATTTTTGGACTCTTTCTGGCGCGGAAGCTGGACGATATGGCGGACCCGTATGCCCATCTCTGCCAGTTCAGCCAGGGAGCGGCGGAGCACGAGATCGAAATCGTCGGGCGGCACAACACCGCCGTGGATCAAGGCATCTTCCGCCTCATATTGCGGTTTGAAGAGGCTGAGGATAAAACCGTCATTGCTGATACGGCGTAAAGCATTGGGGAGGATATGACGTTGTCGTGTCCAGCCGACATCGGCCGTTATAATATCCATCGGTTCAGGAAGTGAGACGTGCATGGCGTTCGTGCGCTCCATGACGATTACCCGGTCATCGTTGCGCAATTTCCATTCAAACATTCCGTAACCGGTATCGACGGCGTATACACGTTGGGCGCCGCGCTGCAGAAGGCAATCGGTGAATCCTCCAATATTACAGCCGAAATCGGCGGCAGTTGCTCCGGACACGTCAAGGTCAAGTTTATTCAGGGCGAATTCGAGTTTATCACCGCCACGCCCGACATAATCGGTTTCGGTCATTGTTTTTGAGGCTTCTATTTGATTTCAGCAACAATTGTTAACACGCCGTGATCTGAAAAATCGATGCGGATCTTCTGATATTTGCCGGCCTTTGAAATCCCTAATACTTCTCCTTCCCCATAGGAAGCATGTTCTACATGGCTGCCTTCCTCGATGAACTCACCAGAACCGTCAAGGACTTTAAGGACAGGCCCTTTGCCCCCGCTTTGCAATCGGGCCTTTTTTGACCTTTTTTTTCTTTTTTTAACTGCACGAGCGTTTTTTCCAAACAGGCTTGCGGAAGCAAATGACGGGTCGCCCCCGATAGTTTCGTGTTGCACTCCTTCGTGTGGCAATTCATCGAGAAATCGGGAAGGCCGTGTGGGTTGATCGCGTCCGCGAATCATTCGTTCGCGCGCATGGGTCAGGTAAAGACGATAACGTGCCCGGGTCATCCCGACATGGAGGAGTCGGCGTTCTTCTTCGAGTGCTCCACCCGTTTCCCCATGCCGATTGTCTTCAAGGGCCCTCTGATGGGGAAGCAGATCTTTTTCCAGACCGACGATGAATACCGCATCAAATTCGAGGCCTTTGGCGGAGTGGAGCGTCATAAGAGATACGGCATCGGCGCTTGATTCCCATCCATCGGCATCGGAAATAAGAGCCGTGCGTTCCATAAACGAGACAAGGTCACCCCCGGGATGGCGTTTATCATATTGTTTGGCGAAACCCAGCAGATAATCGATAATCTCGTGGACGTCGTCGCGCTCTTCGTCGGGCGCTCCCTGTATATATTCCGTTTCGTCGACGATTGTCTTTATAAGTTCATAGATGGAATTAGCATCGAGCTTTGTCAGTTTTTTATAAAGTTTGGCAAACCCATCGACGGCGTTGCGAGCTCGGGTGGGTAGTTCTTTGAGGGCATCTTTTTTCTGAATGGCCAGAGCCGCGGCTTTGCCAGCGTTTGCTGCAATATTTTCGACCCTTTCGAGGGTTTTGGGCCCAATTCCGCGTGTCGGTACATTCACAATACGCCGAAATGCCACGTCATCGTGCGGATTCATAATAAGCCGCAGATACGCGCAAATATCCTTAATTTCTTTTCGCTCGAAGAATCCAATCGTATCGACCACCTGGTGGGGGACCGACTTATCCATCAATGTTTCTTCAAGCTGAAGCGATTGATATTTTGTCCGGTAAAGAAGGGCGATTTCTCCGGCCGGTGTGCCGCCTTCAATGAGAGTTTGTATCTCTTCCGCTATCCAATTGGCTTCTTCGTAAGAATCAGGAAAGTGGATGACGTTCACAGGTTCACCCGATTCGGATTCGGTGCGGAGGACTTTTTCGTGGCGTAACTTGTTGAAACTAACACACGTTGATGCGGCACGCAGGATGTTGGCGGTTGAGCGGTAGTTTTGTTCAAGTTTGATGATATGCGCGCCCGGGAAATCTTCTTCAAACTCCATGATGTTATCCAGGCGGGCGCCTCGCCAGGTATAGATGGTTTGATCGGGATCCCCCACGGCCGTGATGTTGCGATGATAACCCTGCAGCGCCCGAGCGATGAGGTGTTGGGGAAGATTTGTGTCCTGATATTCATCCACCAAAACATGCTGATATGCTTTTTGGTAGCGCGACAAAACTTCGGGGCTTTTACTGAAGAGCTCGACCGTTTTGACAAGGAGATCATCAAAATCCAGCGCGTTATTCTCAAGCAGCCGTTCATTGTAACAACGGTAGATTTCAGCCGCTTCACGATCATAAACGCCGACAGCCTCTTGGTCGGCCTCATCGGGATTTTCCAGTTTGTCTTTATGCGCGCTGATGCAATCGCGAATGTCAGAGGGTTTATAAGTCTCTCTGTCGAGATTCTTTTGCTTGATAATTTGCCGGACAATACGCGAAGAGTCACGCCGATCGTAGATGCTGAAAGAGGGGGAGAGGCCGACCCGATCGGCGTCTCTGCGAAGAATCCAGGCACAGAGTGAGTGGAAAGTCCGTATCATAACGTTTTCACCCACCAGATTTTCCACCCGGCGCTTCATCTCATCGGCGGCTTTGTTCGTGAAAGTTATCGCTACAATGCGGTCGGCTGCCACACCGTTTTGCACGAGCCACGCAATCCGGCGTGTGATGACGCGTGTTTTTCCGCTGCCGGCGCCTGCGACGACGAGAAGTGGACCGTCTCCATAGGTTACGGCTTCTTTTTGGGCGGAGCTGAGATTCTCGGAGATGGGATCAGTGGCATTCTGCGACATAATAAAACGGTCTTCTGTTTTTGAGAAAAGGGAAGACGGTGCAGAGACGTTTCTCACACCGCCACAGAGGTATAGTAAGATCGGGAGGGGAAACTGTCAAGGAGTGGCAGGCCAAACAATGTACACTGTTTGCTGAACCGGAATTCGGGACGCAGGGACGTCCTTTTGCACAAACCTTTTGAGAAAAAAGTGGAGTTATTCGTGCCGGAGCGCATCAATGGGATCGAGATTTGCTGCGCGGTAGGCCGGATAAATCCCAAAGATAAGCCCGACGGAAGCGCTGATACCAAAAGCGAGCAGGAGGGACCATCCTGTGACGATAGTTGACATACCAGCGAAGCGGGTTACAAAGTAGGGCAGTGAAATCCCCAGCGCTATTCCCAGCAAACCCCCGAAGATTGAAAGCAGTACCGTTTCGGTGAGAAATTGCTCGACAATGTGGCGTTTTTTAGCCCCCATAGCCCGGCGAATTCCGATCTCCCGGGTGCGTTCCATTATGGTGGCGAGGGTAATATTCATGATGCCGATGCCCCCGACCAACAGACTGATGGCTGCAATGGAGCCGAGCACGATGCTAAATATCCTTTTTGTTCGCCTGGCCTGTTCCAGAAGTTGCAGCGGTACGATTGCTTTATAATCCTTTTGTTTGTGATCCTGTGCCAGGATTTGTTCGATAATCCGGTGCACGGTTGTCACTCTGTCCAGTTGGTCAACCTGTATGATCAGTTCATGAAGTTCCACTTGTTCCGCGTTAAAGCTACCAGCACTTCGGCTCACAACTGTTTTGCCAAAATGGACCTGCAGAGTGCTGAGAGGAACATAGATATCGCTATCCGGATCGCTCCGCTGCTCCAGCTGAGTTACCTCGCCCCGATTCAGTGAGGAGAGAATACCGATCACTCGGTACCGCCTCTTCCCGGCCCGAATGAGTCGGCCGTAGGCCCCGCCCAGAGGGAAGAGAGCTCTTGCGGCCGCCTGGCCCAGAACGCATACTGATTTTCGACCGTCCATGTCAAGATGGTTGAAAAAGCGTCCTTCCAGCGGGCTGCAATTCGTTACGTCGGGATACCATGGGACGGTACCGACAAGATTTGTATCGTACTGGCGACGTCCATGAAGCACCGTTTCTCGAACTTTTCGTGCCTGGGTGATTACTTCCACTCCCGGCACAGTTTCTCGGATTCGGCGGGCGTCTTTAAAAGTCAAGCCGTAATCGAGAACACGGCTGCTGGAACTGGAAATGTCCTGACTCTGGGGTGGCTTCACGCTTTGAAGGATGATGTTGTTACTCCCGAGAGCTTTAATTTGCTGCTGGGCTTCATCGCTGGCGCCCTGGCCGATCGCGAGCATCGCAATGACCGAACAGACGCCGAAAGTGATGCCGAGCACAGTGAGCCCGCTGCGAAGTTTATTGCGCCAGAGACTTTTCAACCCCGTGCGCAGTGTTCTTTTGATCCGGAAGATCCGCATTAGTCCACCTTTATTTTTCAACGTTCTTACAAATCCGCTTTTGCAGGTAGTTTATGCATATCGTGATTTTCGAGGCGTCCATCTACAAGATGATAAGTTTGTTCACACATTTCCGCGACATTCGGATCGTGTGTAACCATCACCAGAGTGGTCCCACGATCATTTAGATCTTTGAGCAGTTTCAGGATTTCCGCTCCCGTTTTTGTGTCGAGGTTACCCGTGGGTTCGTCTGCCAGCAGAAGCAGTGGGTTACTGACCAGCGCTCGTGCTATACTTACACGTTGTTGTTGCCCGCCGCTGAGCTCCGCTGGAAGATGTTTGAGCCGATGTCCGAGGCCGACTTGCCGGGCAAGTTCGACCGCGCGCTGGTAACTCTCATGTTCGGACAGGCCCAGATAGTAGAGGGGAATTTCAATATTGTCTGTCACGTTAAGTTGAGGAATGAGATTGTAAGATTGGAAAATAAACCCGAGTCGGCTTGCTCGTACTTCGCTGAGTTCGTTGTCAGAAAGGTCGGAAACATCCCGGTTGCCCAGTCGATAGTGACCGGTGGTGGGGCGATCGAGACAGCCCAATAGATTGAGCATCGTTGATTTGCCGCTTCCGGATGGCCCCATAATGGCGACCATCTGTCCGGAATATATTGCCAGACTCACCCCGCGAAGTGCGTGGACGTCGACTTCGCCCATTTCGTAGGTCTTCCACACATCCCGCAGCTCAACGATGGGACTGTCAGAATTCGCTGTCATCGTGATTCCCCGTCTGCCGATTCCGCCATTTCCCGGAGTTTCTGTTCCACCTGACGCCTTTGTTCCTCCGGCATCGAAGATAGATTTTCGCGGATGCGTTTAATTGCTTTCTCCCGCCGTTTGGGATCCATCTTGCGCAGGAAAGCGATCATTTGTTCGGGAGAAAAATTGCGGTTCTCTCCTGGCTTTTCAGCATCTTGCTCGTCCGGTTCTTGTTTTCGCGTGCGACGGGAGGAGTCAGAGGAACGAGCAGTCCTTTTCCGGGAGGGCGTATCGTCACCTGGCCCGTTTGAAGAACTTTTCTGGGCTTTTTTTTCTTCTTTCAGAAGAGGCAGAGTGGCCATTTTAATATCCGAAGGAACGGGAGCGGGCGGAGCGAGGAGAACCTGATCACCTTGTCCCAGACCACGCACAATTTCCACTTTTGTTTCGGTGAAATGCCCTGTTTCAACTTCCTGAAGTCGGAGGCCAGTCGGCTCAGCTATCCAGCAGACGCGTTTACCCTTGCGGGTTTGGACAGCCTGGACAGGAATGGCAATAACGTCCTTAAGATCGGCGACAACAATCTCAGTGGTGGCTGACATGCCGGGCTTAATCTGTCCCGGTGGTTCGGAGAGAGCGACTTCGGTGTCATAAACCATTACGTTGGGATTGAGCCACCTGTGTTCGGCCTTGGCCATGGGGCTGACCCTCGCTACTTTTCCTTCCCATGTTCTGTCGCTGATTGCCTCGACCGTAATGGTAGCGGGCTGGCCGACCTGGACGCTTTTCACCTCAGTTTCGTTAATCTCCACCCGTGCACCGAGGGTAGAAAGGTTTGGAATACCGATAATAGTTTGCCCCTCGCGCACGCTATTGCCTTCCTGAATGGGGTTGTTACGGTAGCGGCGTGGGTTGATGGTGCTGGCGTAGGCCACAAGCCCCGGTCGTTGCGCTCGGATGACAGAGTTGTCAATCATGTCCTTTATTTTCTTAAGACGGGTTTGCCTGACTTCATAAGCGGATTGCTGTGATCTTAACATTGAGTTAGCCTGTGCCAGTTGGCTGCGACAGCGTGCTTTCACACGTTCGAGTTCGCGTCCTGTTTCGCGCAGGTCTTCGTAGCGTTGTTCTGCTTCTTTCGGCAATGTGTAGCGCAGAAAAAGATCAAGCTCCGCCTGAGCTTTCTGAAGTTCGGTCTGTTTCCTCTTGACCTGAAGTTCGTCCGCAACTTCTTCATTGCGGTTAACGTATCCCTTTTCTACCAATTTTCTGGTCCATTTGAGCGTGTCCTGGGCGCGGGACAATTCTTCACTGGCGAGCATGACTGCCGCTTCCATTTTCCGCTTTCGCTGCTTTGATTCTCCGCCCAGCTCTTTTGTCGTGCCGATTTCAGAGAAATCCATGCCTTCATCGGCGACCTGAGCCGCTAATTTTTTGCCAAGGTACCGCTGCAGCTCCAATCGGGTGAACTTTACGTCGAGGCGGGCCTGAGAAATATTGCTTTCGTTCTCCTGCTCTTGTATGGAATAGCTTTCTTTTGCCTGAGTAAGATTTGCCTCAGCGTCCTGGACGGTAATGCTTTGTTGAGATTCTTTGTCTTCCAGCGATGAAGAATCGAGTTTTACAAGGACCGTTCCGCTTTTCACATCTTCTTCAGTTAAGACTGTTCCCTCGGGGATGACATATAGAATTTGACTGTTGCCTTCAACTTTGCTGGTAACGTCGTAAGATTCCATGGCCTGAATGGTTCCACCGGCGCTGACTGTAACTGTGAGATCACTCCGGCTTACTCTGTAGGTCGGAATCTTGAGGGTTGTTTTATCGGGACCGCTGTCACCCCATAATAACCATGTGCCGACCCCGGCACCGATCAGCAGGATTATAAGAACAACCCACAGACGCATTCTGGATTTGGATTCTTCCGGCGGTGAAGCCGCGCTGGTGATACTGTTCTCGTTATTCTGGGGCAAACTCATTGAAATTTGTCTCCATTTGTCCTGTTTTATGCACTGTCAGAATATCCATGTCCCGCGCCAGTTCCAGCCGGGCGACTTTGTAGTCTACAACCGCCTGGACGAGCGAGTTCTGTGCGCTCAGCAGGGCTTCGCGGGCCTCGAGCATATCACGGGTATTAGCTCGCCCTGCCTGAAGTAGCATGTTTGTGCTGTCAACGCGATTCTGTGCCAGTTCCACGCTGTGGCGTTGGATTTGATAAGTTCGATGTGCACGAAGATAATCGCGCCACCGATTACGCACCTCGTGAACGACCTCGTTACGCAGTTTTTCGAAATCACGCCGGGTGGCTTTGGCCTCGATAAGACGTCGTCGGAAAGTATTCCGCTCTGCCTTGCGGTCCAGAGCGAGATCCAGTTCGAGGGCCACACTGTAAGCGTTGTTATTGCCACTGAACTTCAGGGGTTTGTTGTTCTCGGTGTCAGTATCTGCTTCTACAACGACATCCAATCCCGGCCGGAGATCATCGATGGCTACTTTAATTTTTCTGTGGGCATCCTCCACTTTTTCCTCAGTGGTTTGCAAATCGAGCCTTTGGTCCAGGGCGACGTTGCACGCATGGGAACGCGAATACTGAAGAGAGGCAGGGCGCGCTTCCTGTAACTCTTCGAGTTCCCGCAGGTCTAAACTGATATTTGTTTCTGTTGGGAGAGCAAGCGTGATCTTGAAGCTGTCCAATGCCTCGTGATAACGCTGCTGGGCTCGCTCAAACCGGTCCCGGGCGCTGAGTTCGTTCTGAAGAGTCTGGTCGACCTGGAATTCGGGCAGACGTCCTGCTTCTGCCATTGCTTCGGCGCGCTTCCGGGCTTTAACCAGATTCTCGTAGTTGAGTAATTCGTTACGTAAGATCTGTCTTGCCTGAAGGACACGGTAATATTCGGAATAAACACTGACGAAGAAAGTTCGCTGGTAGCGCACAAAATCACGTATCTCGTAATAAACATTTTGCTCCGCCTGAGTCAGGGGTTCAGTAGCAGAAATTGTGCGCCCTCGTAATAACGGCTGGGCGAGTGTCAGGCTGAATAAAGACCCTGCCGCTTTGCGAGGGTTTCCCGTAAGAAACTCACTGAGGTCGGTGGCCAGTTCGGCTGAAAGGGTGGCACCGGTTGCCAGTAGCCAATCGAAACCGAAAGCGGAGCCGCCGCTGACCGTTTCCTCATCATCCGCGTTGTGGTCAAACCGGCCAGTCACGGCGCCGAAAAAAAGGGGGCGGAAAGCGTTTCGCTGGAGCGTGAGATCTAATGCGCTGAGATACACATCTTCCCGTCGACTCTGATAGTCACGACTATTGATTGAAGCAATCCACAGGGCCTTTTCCATGTTGATCAAAAGGGGATCGGCCGTGGTTTCTTTTTCCTTTTCTTCGGGAATAATACTGGCTTCGGGCGCTGGTTTGGCATCTTTCAAGGGATCGATAGAAGGACGATCGATGCTGAAATCTTTGTCCATGCCAGGCACTCTTCGAGACTTCGATTTTATTATGCCATAGACTTCGTGATCAGCCTTTTTCCGGTAGTGTTCCGGCGAGCACCCGAACAACAGCCCGACAGCCAGCAGGAAAAAAAGCGGCAGCGGATTGTGTGTGAAGCTTCTCAACTTTTTATCCCTTCGGTCTTTACAGCTCAGAGGGGCTTTAAAAGCTTCTCTGAATTAGCTATTAGTCCTCATCCTTATTTTTAATCCCATTTTCCAGGACGGCTACGGCATGCCTGGCGAGGTCAGCGGTTTTCTCCTTCCAGACGTGTCCGCCGGACCGGAGCATTCCCATAAGGAACGATGCCAGCAGTTCAGGATCGGTGTCGGATCTGTAATATCCTTTTTCGACGCCGCGTTCTATAGCCTTTGCGTAGAGGTTCTGAATGGCCTTGATTCGCTTGCGCATCTCTGACCACAGTTTCCGCTTTCGTTTCGCTTCACGTAGTTCCTCGGAGTGGAGCAGGGCGAGAAGCGCACGGCGTTTCCTCACGGATTCCAGATGTTTTTCGGCAATACGGAACAGACTGGATTCTTTCGGGTCTCCCACAGGTATTTGCTTCAGAGAATTTATCAGATCATCAAATCCCGAGAGAAGTGTCTGAAAGTATAGATTCTCCTTATCTTCAAAATAACGGTAAATAGTGCCTTTGCCGACGCGAGCTTTCTTGCAGATATCATCGAGGGTAACTTCCCCGTACCGTTGTTTTGTGAACAGAGATTCGGCAGCGGCGAGTATCTTCGCGGGTTTATCTGATGACATTGAAGCCTCCATAGAACTGACTGGTCAGTATCGTAATATATACCGATCGAGCAGGTAAGTCAACAGGGGAATTGGAAGGGCCGCCGGGTTTGTTGCGATACCGTGAGGCTACCAGCACCTCAGCGTTGCCGAACAATCCTGATCAGGTATGATTTTACGTATTGGGCCGGGGTTGCTGGTATCAACTGGCTCCGCGGGTCAAGCTGCGAATCGTCAGGGAGAGTCGGGTCGGGAAAATATCAGGTTTCAAGATCCTGGCTTGCCTGTTGGGCACGGGCGTAGGAATGGATTTCCAGAACGCTGAGGATGTAGGCGAGGGTGGACTCCGCACCCTGATTGGGGGCGGCGGCCCCTTCGGCGACAAGTCCATCGTGACAGCCGCCGGTATCCGGGTTGTACAGAGGGGTGTTGACGTCGTTTTCGCCCCGAAACCATTCGAAGCACATTTTGGCTCGACGCGTCCATTCTTCTTCGGCAGTGAGGCGGGCCGCACAGAGGCAGGCCTGCACCAGGGCTTTGGCTTCGATCGGTTGCTGATCGAACTGGGCGCGTTCTTTCCCCCGCACATACCAGCCTCGGTTTCCGATAATCGAGAGTTGTCCGTGATCGTTGGTCTGAACCTGGCAAACCCATCGGAGAACGGAGAGAGCGTCCCGCACCATATCTTCGCGCCCGAGTGCATGACCTGAGACAAGCAGGGCGTGCGGGGGTTTGGCGTTACCCCAGGTGAGGCGGTCTTCCCACCACGGCCATTGTTCCGTGGCTTCGCTTTTCCAGGCTTCATAGAGCCTTTCGGCGAGTTCGCCCTGGAGCTGTTCCGCTTCCGGGCAACCATTTTCGCTTCGGCGGTATTGGTCGATTCCGAGTAGTGCGTAGGCCCAGGGGCGGATGTGTGTGAACTGGGCGGCCGGAGGTAACGCGTTGCGAAATAGCTCTTCGGCCATTCCCCGGATATCTTTCATGTGACCCCGTCGTGTTGCAATCCCCAGGGCCCAGAGCGCACGGGCGTGGCTGTCCTCTGAGCCGACATTTTCTTTCCAGGTCCGATCGTAGTCCATGAAGTTTTTGAAACGTCGGGTTTCGGGATCGAAGGCGTAAGACAGGAACGCCAGATAGCGTTGCATGGCGACGAGGAGACTGTCGCGGGAAGCGCCTTCATCGCCAGTCTGGCGTTCAGGCCAGAGGTGGCAGAACATTACACCGGCAATGAGTGCGCGGGCATTATCGTCGGTGCAGTATCCATGGTGAAGGTTGGGGGTGGCAGTGGTGGCATGCTGCAGGATACCGGTGTCATCGGTAAGCAATAGCATATGACGTAAATCAACTTCGGGCAGGGGGCTGATCCCGATCGTGGGGAGCATCCGTATGTTTCTCCGAAAGTCAGTCTTGAATAACCTGCCAACTCTTCCGTAAACATTCGGTAAAGTGCGTTGCAGCAGGGGGAGATCAGTCGCTGCAGA
>JBKHIT010000109.1:0-8421 GCA_046538485.1 Candidatus Brocadiia bacterium
AAGGTCGAGGCAAACTCGACAGCGAGCACAAAAATGCAGTTCCGATCAAAAAAATATTTCTCTATCCCCTCACGCAGGACTTCCGCCAGACACTCTGCAGCGCCTGATTTCCCCCCTGCTGCAACGCACTTTACCGAATGTTTACATACTGGCGCTCTATACCCCCTATACTGCGCGACCCCTATACTGCGCCGTCCCATCCTCCCGGACATATGTTTCAAGCACCGGATCGACCGCGGCGTTCATCTCGTCAATGAGCGTGCGTTCCAGTTCGGCCCATTTGGGCGGTTTGTCCATCTTCCGGGAAGCCCGGATTCGAGGAATACTGTCCCCGGCGACAGAAGCATCCGGCGGCGCCGGCTCCAGCGATGCACAGCCCAGGATACCAAGCGCGAAAACAACGATGGCAAACTGCCGCATTTTGACTCCTTTCAAGCCCAGGAGATATCCAGCTGGCGAGCTAATCGATCAAAAGCATCGCAGTGATACCCATACAGGATGCCCATGTGGTGAGGCATTCCGGCATGGTACAGGTATTCCAGCGATTCCCCGGGATCAACGCCTTCGAGATCAACCGTAATATCGGCACCCAGCAGTTCCCGTCGGGGCGAAACCGACCGGCCCTCGGCCGCAGCGATCCGATATTCGCCATCACAACGCCAGATGCGATACACCGTGACCGGTTCACCATCAAAAAGACGCCCGTTCAGGACGAGCGGTTTATTGATGTTGAAATGCATCCCGAGACTCAGCGAGTCGGGCGCGCACATGCTGGGCGGTGTTTGCCCGGGATGCCAGAAGGTGATGGTCTCATCATCGTGTTCCAGCCAATCCGCAATGAAGGTCGGCCCCATGCCGCACCACTGCGTCAGAAGGCAACCGATGGCAGCGTCCGTATCGCCCTCCAGAGACACCACCTGACCTTCATCCAAAAGGCGGGCCATGGCCAGATACGGCCATTCCCCGTACTCGTTGGGCAGTTCCGGCCAGCAGCGGACGGCGAGCGCATCGAGGCTTCGCTGCTCCATCATGCCCTTCAGTGCGAGATAGTATTGCGAGTTCACCCGAACGTCGTCCGGCTCCAGACCATCCTCCATCGGCAGGCCCCAGCTTTTGACAACTTCAGCATCCTCCGCGACATTCGACTCGTCGACGTTGTCCATGGCCGCATGCAGCTCGCGCAGCCCCATCTGCACCAGTCCCACGCCGAGTTGACGGCTCATCGCGGCGGGATCGGCGTGCATATCGACAAAACCGGGGGCCGGTCCGCCGACCAACCCGATGGTAGACTCATGAAGTTTAGCGGCGGCGGCGGAGACCCGCAGGGCCTGCAGCACCTGCGACCGCGTTTCTTCGTCTTCCGGATGCCCGTTAACCAGTTCGAAAGGGTGATCAAACTGTCGAAAAATGGCGCCAAAATCATGGGCACCGGTCAAAGAACACGAACTCACACGCGGATCGTCCTGTTTCTCCGGAGTGGCCCAAAACACGACGGCCTCATTCCACAACTGCGCGAGAACCGGCGCAAGACGGCCGTCGCCCATCGTCGGCTGGAGGACCAAAAGCGTATCACAATTTTCGGTCTTCATTTCGGCGACGGCCCCTCGCAAGGTGGGATCGTCTACGACCGGCTTGGAGGGACGCACAACGTCCACGGCGAGCGATTCGACGGCTTTGAGGGCCGCGTCCTCCATCTCGCGGCCCCATTCCGGGTTGAAACCTCCGCGTTTGCGGCCGATGGGCAGGAAACCCACCCGGCAGTCAATGTGGCCAACGAATTCAAACTCTACCTGAGGTGTCATCGCTTTTGACCTCTTTCAAATCGTCAAAAAATGTTGCAAAGTCGTCGTGCTCAGATCTCCACCGTCTCTCCGGTTTCAATCGATTCCAGCGCCGCGAGGCTGACTTGAAGGGCGGCGCGTCCATCTTCGCCCGTGCAAACCAGTTCCTGGTTGCCCAAAATGCCTTCCACCAGCCAGTCGACACACGCATCGGCGCCCCGAAGACCGCCTTCAGTGTCGCGCCAGATTTCTTTGTGATCCGCAAAATCCACTTTGACTCCCCCATCACCAGGTTGAGCGGCCACCTCGGGACCGACAATAAGCTCACCGCCAAAACCCGGAAAACCGAGCGCCATACCCCAGTTCAGGAAGACCTGCACAACGTGTCCTCCGCTCATTTCCACCTGCACGGCGGCGGCATCTATGGCCGGATCAGGGACTTCGTTCACCGGCGGTTTGTCCTCGGCGTAGCAGTAGCCTGTACACCGGACGTTTCTCGCCTCTTCCCCGGTGATAAAACGTGCCTGGTCCATGAAATGGCAGAGCATATCGACCACGGGGCCGTTGTTGCGGGACTTGCGGTGCATGGCGATTTTCGGTCGGATCGATCGCATGTCCTGAAACCGGAAAAAGAGCGGGCTCCCGAAGACACCTTCTTCGAACATCGCTTTGTATTTTTTGTTTCGGAAATCGGCACGACGTTGAAGTCCCATGGCCAGTTTGACGCCATTCTCAGAGCAGGCGTCAATCATAGCATCTGCCTGCTCGAGACTGAGTGCCATCGGTTTTTCACTGATGACGTGACACCCGTTTTCCGCCGCGCACACCGTGACTTCGGAGTGGTAACAGACGGGCGTGCAGACGGCCACGGCGTTGACGCCTTCCCGCTCGATCGCTTCTTGATAGGAACCGCACGGTTTGGCTTCCATCTCCTCCGCGAGAGTTTTATTACGATCGTCCTGAGGATCGAACACCGAAACGACCTGAGCGTCGTCGCGGTTGTTCCAGGCGCGCGCATACGCGCTGCCCCGGGCTCCACATCCAATCACAGCAACTTTAAACCGTTCGTCCATTTGTCCATCTCCTGCGAACAGAAAGCAAAACGAATCACACAAACGATACGTATTCCGGCAGATCTGGCCCGAGAAGTGGGGACAGATAGTCTAAGAATTCGGACGTTACACCGTTGCCATTTTGATCAAGAAACTCTTCCGGCTCGATTTTGCGCCGGGAAGAACCGATGGCGGAGCCCGGGGATCGTTTCAATGCTTCGAGCTGCCCGGCGGGCAGACGGTGGAGATCGATGAAATCTTCACTCAGCGCACCGCTAATACCGTATCGGGCTCCCAGAACATCTCCGATAACGGCATGGTTCTCGCATTCCGAAATGATGCCATACAGGCTGCAGTTAAGGACGGGCGTAGGCCCTCCCCCGTGAACAACAAGCAGGTTGTTGCTTCCGCTTCTCATTATTCAGCATTTCCCCGATGAACCTGTGAGGCGCAACACGTATCGGACATCTTCTTTTACTCTGTTCATGGCCTCCCGGCTCACGCGCCACGGGTGGCCGTCATGACTGCCCGCTTCGATAGCCTCCCGCGTATACTCAACGTACCGTGTTCGTATCAGCGTCCCGACATTGACCTTCGCGATCCCACGTGCGATACACGCCCTGACAACATCATCGTTCAGACCAGTTGTGCCGTGGAGAACCAGAGGAACGGAAGAAATCTCGTCCAGTTCGGCAAGCAGGTCCAGATGCACGTTGGGTTCAACGTCATAGAACCCGTGAGCGGTTCCGATACCGACGGCGAGGAAATCGATTTCGGTTTCTTCGCACATCCGGCGCACTTCGTGAGGATCAGAGAGATTTTCGCCCGCCGAGTCGTCATCCTGCAGCTGGCCGACCTCGGCTTCGACACTGGCGTCCGTGGTGGAGGATTTTTCCACCACCTGGGTGGTGTTTGCAATATTCTCGTCAACAGGCAGTTTTGATCCATCGTACATGACGGACGTAAATCCAGCTTCGACAGCTTCGGCGCAGATTTCAACGGATTTCCCGTGGTCCAGATGAACGGCCACCGGAACGTCCGCCTTTTCGGCCATGAACCGCATGTGCTGTGCGCAATACGGAAGCCCGCGGTACTGAGCGTTGGCGGCGTAGGCCCCGAGTATGACCGGCGCGCGTTCTTCATCCGCCGTTTCCACGATCGCACGTGTCAGACCATACGTCGCACCATTGGTGTTGAGTTGAGCGATGGCCCAACCTTCTTTTTGAGCCCGTTCAACGAGCGGAGCGCATTTTGAAAGGGACATGCTTATACTTTCTCACTGTCTTCCTGATGTGGATTTACACAAAAATAAGGTAGCTCAGGCCGAGAAACACCTGCATTGTAATGACGCTGTAGCGCATCCATTTGCTCGGCACTTTGTCGAGAATAAAGATTCCGATCAGACATCCCACAACGGCAGCTGCGATTCCGGTTGTGCTCAGCAATGCCAGCTTTCCATCCATAAGGCCTAAACTCGTAAGGGATATCAGGCGAACGAGGGCCGCGAGGCAGAAAAGAAGTTGAAGCGAAGCAACGTATTCAACATGGGGCAGTTTCTGGGTGGTCAAGTACGCAATAGCGGGCGGCCCACCGGTATTGAACGCTCCTCCGAGCAATCCGGAAAAAACCCCCAGCGGGAACCCCGCATACGCACGGTGCCACGGTCGATCGCTCAGTTTCGGGTGGAGAGCATAAGCGGCGCTTCCGAGCAACAAAACACCGAGACCAATTCGAATCGCCGACACCGGCGCCGATTGCAGAAAGTACGCGCCAAAAGGCACCGCAATCAGGCTCCCCACAACGAGAATCCCGATCCGGTCGATCCGTATGTGCGATTTGAGTTTGGCGAGCATCGTCCCCGTCAGGGCGATATTGGCCAGAAGCGGCAGGATCGTCGCCGTTTTCACGTCCGGCGCTATCCACCCGAGAAGTCCAACCGAGACGAGTCCAAAACCAAAACCCGCCGCACCCTGAACGATTCCGGCGAACAGCATCGTCGCCATGATCATCGCGATTGCCGATGCGGAATCCATCAGTCGATGCCCCCTATCGACACATGTTTGGTCTCAAGAAAAGCGTCCAGGCCTTCCTGTCCCAACTCGCGCCCGATACCGCTCTGTTTCATCCCTCCAAAGGGGCAGATGCTGGTGGAGGGAACGGCATCATTTATTCCGATCGTGCCGGCTTCGAGCCCTTCACCCAGGCGAAAAGCGCGGCCAATATCCCGGGTGTAAGCGTAAGCCGCAAGACCAAATTCGGTGTCATTGGCCCGTTTTATCGCCTCCTCTTCGGTTTCAAACCGGCAGATGGGGGCCACAGGAGCAAAGGTCTCGTCGGTGAGACAAACCGCTTCGTCCGGCACATCTGTCAGGACAGTTGGCGCAAGGAAATAGCCATCACGTTCCAACCGGTCCCCGCCGCATTTCAGCTCCGCCCCTTTCGAGACGGCATCTTCAATATGCTCGAGGGCGCCCTGGAGACCTTTCTCATCGATCATGGGACCGATCTCGACGCCCTCTTCCATTCCATCGCCGACGAGCATCTCCTGGGTCCGTTCCACAAACATTTCGACGAAGTCCTCGTAGACGCCCTGCTGGACGTAAATCCTGTTGCTCGCGATGCATGCTTGTCCGGTGTTACGGAACTTCGTGATCAGAGCCGCCTCCACCGCATCTTCCAGGTCGGCGTCATCAAACACAAGAAGAGGCGCATGGCCACCGAGTTCCATCGAGACGTTTGTGACGGTTTCCGCCGATTGCTGGATCAGTTCTTTGCCAACCCGCGTTGAACCGGTAAAACTCACTTTCCGGCACAGGGGGTTACTCATCATTTCCGAAGCGATTGTGTGCGCGTCGCCCGTAAGCACCTGAAACACTCCAGCCGGTATGCCGGCTTCTTCAGCACATCGGGCGAGTTCCAGGGCGCACAGCGGAGTGGAACTTGAAGGTTTGAGCACGACGGGACAGCCAGCCGCCAGAGCAGGAGCCGACTTGCGAACGGACAGCACCAGCGGGAAATTCCACGGCGCGATCGCCCCCGCCACACCGACCGGCGTCTGCATGACGAGGTGACGTTTCCCGGCCTCTTGATGGGGCACCACGCGGCCGTAGGCCCGACGGGCTTCTTCCGCGAACCAGCGGAGGTGATCGATTGTCATACCAATTTCGCCACGGCTTTGAGCCAGCGGTTTCCCATTTTCCCGGGTGATCGTGCGGGCCATATCCCCGGTGCGCCGTTCAACCTCCTCCGCCACGGCCAGCAACAGATCAGCCCTTTCCATGGCCGTGCGGGATTTCCACTCGGAAAACGCTTCCTGGGCAGCTTCGATTGCCCGGCGGGTCAAATCGGTCCCGGCCACGGAAATCCGGGCAATAACCTCTTCCGTCGCCGGATTGTGCACAGGCATCGTCTCATCCGTCTCTATCCATTCACCATTGATGTAGACAGCCTGAGTTTCCATTTCATTCTCCGTTCTGTGCGTTCAGCACGCCAATCTGGTTCGCGGTTGTCGCTTTGTCTTTCATTTCAAGCACCCGACTTACCGGTAGGTACGCGGGTGCTACTTTCTTCCATCAAAGCAAACTGAACTTCAGCGCCGCTCCGGGCTGGTGCGCATTCAGAGTGCGACCGCAGAAAGCGTAACATCAAAAAACTTTTAAGATCGTCACCGGCATAAAATTGGGGCACCAAGCAAAAGGGGCATCTATGCGCAAATTTTTGTCAATGCGATTTGCAAAGCAGATTTCCCACTATCGGGGCTGCACAATCAGCTCTGAGGCGCCGTTTCTTCCGTCTTCTTAACCCAGCGAGGTTCAAAATCACCTTTTTCGCTTTGTCGGCGTATTTTTTCCCTTGCTTCGCGGACGTGTTCGCGGGCGATCCGTTCGGCTTGGTCCGGTTCATTTCGTTCGATCGCTTCCACCATTTCGAGGTGTTCATCATGCACATCATCCGTGGGACGGCCGGCGTGGACCGCCATGCCGAACAGGCGGTAAGATTCCTCAAGACGTTTCAAAATATCGTTCCTGGCAGCGTCAATCACAGCGCTGTGAAATTCGCGGTCCAACCGGATCATCTCGTCCAGGTTCCCCTCCCCCGCCAGTTCGTAGGTCCTTTCGGCGAGCTGACGGAGACGTTTCAGTTCCTTGCGGGAAATATTCTGACAACACCGCCGGGCCGCCAGCCCTTCGAGCATTTCACGAATTTCATATGCTTCCAGAAGGGTTTCAAAATCAATGTCAGCCACGAAAAAACCCAGGTTCTTCTTCTTCTCGACAAGTCCGGTCTGCTGGAGTTCCAGTAAAGCTTCCCGGATGACGCTCTGCGATACGTCATATTCCTCAGCAAGCGCGAGCTGGACGAGTCGACTGCCGGGTTCGAACTCCCCGCTGAGTATCGCCTCTTCGATCTTCTCCCTGGTATTGTGTTCGCGCCACCGGTTGCTCATCGTTTTCTCCTTGCAGAAAATTCCTTAATCGCTCTTTTTTGTTATATTATCGATAATAAAGGGTAATAAACATAGTTGCAAGGATAAAAGGAATATGCGCTGTGGGTAATGCTGGCTTTCTCAGCCTTTTTGAAGCAAAAGTGTGTGAGCGGACTGGACTTCAGCCCAAGGCTGTAGTTCAGAACGCAGACCATAAACCGACAGGTCTCCCAAAAAACAGCAGAACAAACAACGGCAGCTCCGCGTTGGCCAGGGGTTGCGGGCAGAAGAGACGGAAGAGACCAAAGGGACTCGTTGATTTTGTGCGTTCAGCCGTTCGTCAGCGGTTCAGATGCAAGGCGCAGTGAGAAGTTCGACCCAAGTGGGTCCACGCCGAACTGCAACGCCGCAGATGGGCCGCCGCCGTCCGGCCCGTAGGGAGCAATTCTGCCGGGTCATTTCTTCGTTGCGGCTTCGCAGGGACCCGTCTGGGTCACCTTTGGCCCCACGCCTCGAACTGACCTCGGCAGAATTGCTCTGAACCCACAGCATCAAGTGGAATGGGCCACCAGGTCTCCACGTGTCCGGGATGCCACGCAGATGCAAGGGGTTATCGCCGAGCGCGCCCTGCCGTCTCATGCCCTGAAAGGGCATAAAATAGCAGCCCAGGGTGCAGACGGCTGAAGGTCGTCGGAGCCCTGGGATGCAGTGTGCGTTGAGAAAAAAGTGGGCTGAAGGCCCACCACAAAACTTTGCGTGTTTCCCCACGCTACGGACCGCTGAAGCAGTGTATGCGTTTAGCGTTGGTGCTGTCGGTAAGCCCGCGGAGCAGCCATTTTAAGGGGTAGTTTTACCAAAGAAAAGTCCTGATAAAAAAATGTCTCGACCGGGTTTTTGGGGGTTTCAGTTGTTTTTTTGCCTGCAGGTAGGGTATAATATATGGCGGTGTGAATGTGCTGTTTCATGCCCTAATTCCCAATAATGCCCTATTCTGCGCCAACAAGCTTGCCCGTGGAGGATAATCTGGGCAAGTCCGTAAATTGTAACTGCCATATTTAATCGTGCTTGTGCCGGGGTTTCCATGAAAGGAGCTGAAGTCAGTGAATTTTAAACATCGCGAAAATGGTGAGGTTGTAGTCGAAGGTCAGGACGGAAGCATCAC
>JBKHIT010000110.1:0-8378 GCA_046538485.1 Candidatus Brocadiia bacterium
TGCCATTGGGAAGCAGCCCAAAGAGGCGGATCGCCTCGCCGGAGGCGAGCGCGGCGAGCTTCCGTGGGCTCTGCCCATCAAAAGCTTGCCGCGGCGAACATAGTTCGCGCGCTCCGCCGGCACGTCCCTCGAACCCACAAAATCAAATGGAACGGACCACTAACCCCGGGCTCCCCCCCCAAACGGCCCGGGATCGCCCAGGGTTACGTCTGAATCGCCCCTACGGGCCTCTTTTTGAACAGCAATCGATACGCTAAACTGGTACGGCCCTCGGGCCGCATCACCCGACTCCCAAGGCAGCTCCTGGACAACGCTTCAGTTTTCCACAGTTTGGCGCCATTTCTTCGGTGGACAGGGCGATTTTCGGAAAAAGTTGGGAATTTCTCATTTTTTTGTTAAGGATTTCCGGGTTTTCCACGTACATAAGTGAAGTTAGGACCGGAAACAGCCGCACTTCTGTCGTGAGGAACGCAAAAATAGCAACACCTGCTATCGGAAAACGGGACAAGTCGGGGGTACCCCGGCTAGAGGGACAAGATCCCGCGTTATTGGGGTTATACCGATCTGAACCGGAGAGGCTTCGCGACTTTTCACGGTGCTACGCTTGCATTGGGCGTCGCCACATTTTGGCTCAGTTTCTGTTTTGGATCCGGCACCTTAAAAAGAGACTTTTGGCCAAAAAAGCTTTTTCACGCGTGATACAGCTTGCGAGGGGCGCTAAGGTATGGCTTGTGAGCAAATTACCAGTAAACGGGTGAAAAGAAGGGATAGTAAGGGTTTTAGAATGGAAAAGGGGAAGGACGAAGACGGTCGGTTTATCAGGCTTTTCATGCCCCTGCGGGGAGAGCTTTTGGGGTATGTGCTGGCAATGGGAGTGCCCCCGGCGTGCGCCGAAGATGTTTTGCAGGAGGCGGCGGTGGTGATGATGCGAAAAATGGACGAATACGAAGAAGGAACCAATTTCCGGGCCTGGGCCTATGCTGTTACGCGTTACGAGATAAAAAACTATTTCAATAAATCAGATCGTGAGCGTCAGCTCAGTCTCACTGAAGACGCTCTCGAGCATATTGACGCCGAAGCTCGAAAACAGGGCAGTGGCGGGAGGCGGCTGGAGGCGCTTGCGGAATGTGTAAAAAAACTCGGGCGTAAGGGCCGAGAACTGGTCGAGATGCGATACAAGAAGGAGCTGGAAATATCGGAAATTGCGCGGAAACTGAGCCGCCCCGTTGAATCGCTTTATGTGAGTCTCTCGCGGGTAAGGAAAGCATTGCGGAAGTGCGTTAAACGTCAGGAGAACCGATGGGAAATCACCAAATGAAAGAAAAAGACGAACAGCTCTTGCTTGAACTGATCCACCGCCATATTGATGGTGGGCGTCGGGAGGAGGAGAAGCGAAAGCTGGAAAGGTTACTGAATAACAGCGCCGAGGCGCGGAGGATATACGTGCGGGAGATGAAATTCCACGCTTCTATGAAGGAAATCCTTGGGGGGATCGATTTTGATATTTTTGAAGAACGGCTTTCTGATGAGTTGTCATCCGATTCTGCACAATTGGTTCCAGAGGATGGCAAAGAAGCGGCGCAGAAAAAATCCCCGCAGTCAGAACAACGTCCGACAGGTGCCGGTCGTCATTTGCGGAGGTACAGGGCTACCGGGACACGCTCTCCGTGGCGCGTTATGTTCGCGGTGGCGGCATGCCTTGCCCTCATAGTGGGCGCGTTTCTTCTCAACGCCGCTTTTCAGGGAAACCTCGATCGGTGGTTCGGTAACGACAGGAAGACCGCGGCCGGGTCAAAGGAACTGGCCCCCGCGGTTGCGACGCTTCAGGAAGTTGTCGGAAACGTGGAGATACGCCGGGAGGGTGCGACCGCGCCTGCCAGCGTCGGCCTGTCCCTCCAACCGGATGACGAGCTGCTGATTGGCGAACAAGCCGGCGCGACGGTGCGAGTTGAAGACGGCACATCGATTCAGCTCCGCGAGCGGACGCGGTTCCAGTTTGAAAGCGGGAAGAGGTTTCACCTGCAGCGAGGTGAACTCGACGCCAATGTGGTCAAACAATCCGCCGACCAGGAGGTTCGTTTTACCACCCCCCATGCTACGGCTGTGATCCTGGGTACACAGATTAGGCTCTTGGCTGAGCCGGAGCGAACGCGGCTGCATGTCACTGAAGGCCGGGTGAAAATCACCTCGCCACGCGGACGGTCGCAGATCGTGAAGGCGGGCCAGAACGCGGCGGTTTTGTCTGATGACCTGGCGGAAGGGCTGATCGCTTATTATCCGTTCACCGAAGGACAGGGGCCGGTCGCGTTCGACCGGAGCGGTTGCGGTGAGCCACTGAACCTGGAACTGCTGGGCAGAGCCGAGTGGCTGTCCGGGCAGAACGGCGTGTCGGTTGGTGGGGAGAGCGGATATCTGAAAAGCCAGGGGGCGGCCAGAAAACTACATGACCGTATCACGGAAACCGGTCGTTTTACCGTTGAGACCTGGGTTAAGGCGCAGGAGGCAATGCAAGGGGGGCCGGCCCGAATTGTCAGCTATTCTGCAAATGAGCGCAAACGGAATTTCACGGTGGGACATGGCCAATCGCTTTGGAAGGAAGATAACAATAATCTGGCCTTCAGGCTGAGAACAACTGGCAAGGGGGATGAAAAGGGCTTGCCCCAGATCAATGTAGAAAATATATTTGGTGAACAGGTCAAGCACCTTGTTGTGATATTTGACGGAGCAAAGATACGCATATATGTGGATGGACAGAAAGTGGCGAGCAAAGCACGTAAAGGCGAGCTGAGCAACTGGGATGATTCGTATTCCGTTGCAGTAGGCAATGAGTTCAACGCGTCTGATCGTGGGTGGGCGGGGGAGATTTATGGACTTTCGTTTTATGACAGGGATCTAGCAGAAAGTGAAGTCTTGGAGCATTACGAATCCGGCTTTTGAGCGAACGCCTGGCTGGTGATCTACGCAGTAGGAACCCGGGCTCAAAGCCTTGTATTAAGAACGCCGCTTTAACAAAACAAAAGAGGATACGAACCTTGAAAGAGGAAAAAACAGGAGCAAGGAACAAATGAGGAAGCAAGGAAGCGAGCTCTATATGATCAATCGAGTTGTGTCCGTTCTGCTGATTTTGCTGATAGCCGGAGGATTTTTTTTGACAGTGGCTCACTTGGTGTGATAGTACCCACTGCCCGCGACCATTTCGTTGCTGCTGTCGATGCCATTAACCATTTTTATGGTCGTCCGGATATTCCTATAGGGCTCTCAGTAGTGCCTGAGACAGTAGGCAGCGATGATTCTAATCCGACTCTGGCAGACACGGATCAATTTCCAAGTGAAAAGACAAATGATACCGTGCCGGATTCGACTGTACTTTATCGTGAACTGCTGCATAACGCACCACGCAAGGTCACAATCGCTGTTGTTGGTTTTCAGAGCCCAATATCCGAGTTTTTGGAGTCGTCTGCCGTGGCGCAAGAAACCCTGGCATGAGGATTACATAAGGTTTGTGGTTATGCCCTATTTCAGGCTCAATTCAGGTCGCAACAGTGTCTATGGAAGCAGCGGGTACAATACAGGCGGGCTGAGGCTTATTATGGATTATCATTTTGCCGAGGAACTTAATTGTTCACTGAATGTGGGTTATGAGCATCAGTCCAGCAGGAAGATAGGTGATGTAAAGACGAAGGATTCGTTGCTTTTCGGTGCGGGTTTGTTTTGATATTCCGAAAACCGATTTACAGCTTACGGGGAGGTTTATGGTCGTAGTGAGGACAAACTTGCCACCCTTCTTTTTAAGACTCCGACAACAACAAATTATTCTGGAGAAAACAAATGGGTTCAAATGGCTCTAAGGGGCTGTACTTGTCATGGCTGATAATGGTTGTTTTGTTTGTTACGGGGGCACCGATATTTGGTCAGGAACGGCCGGAGCTTTCCGAAAGGCTCTCAAAAGATGTTGAAGTACTGAAAAGAAGTGCCCGGGATGACGATAGTGTTACGGCAATTATAAAATTAGAAGATGCACCTGTTGCACCCCTTCGCGGGAAAGGGCGTGAAGCAGTTGTCAGTGCCCTGCGGGATCACGCAAACCGAAGTCAGGTCGATGTGCTGGAGGTTTTAGACGGAAAAGGCGCCGACGTTTTTAATAGACTCTGGCTGACCAATGCTGTTGTGGCCGAGGTGCCTGTAAAACACCTCGATGCAATAGCCGCCCGGCCGGAGGTTGAAAGGATTTATGAGAATTTTACCCTTACCATTGCAGATGCGCCTGAAACTCAAAGTGCCCAACAGCAGAATGATGATCAGACCCTTGAGGATGGTGATCCTTACACTTGGGGTCTGGAGAAAATAGGCGCCCCGGACGTATGGAATGATGTGGATCTGGGCTATAGCGGCGACGGGATACGCGTTGCGGTTCTGGATACGGGAGTTGATATTGATCATCCCGACCTGGCGGGTAAAATGTGGACAGATGATTCCGAAGACCCTACCTATCCGGGCGGCTGGGCCCAGTTTGACGAGTACGGTAATATTGTTGAGGGATCCACTCCGGCTGATTTAGATCATGGTTTGGGCATAGGGCACGGCACCCACGTGTCCGGCACCGTTTTGGGGGGAAATGAAAGCGGCACTGCTATCGGCGTGGCTCCGGACGCCATTCTGATGCATGGGGTAGTTATTCCGGGGAACGTAGGCACGTTCTCCCAGATCATCGCCGGTATCCAGTGGGCGATGGATCCCTATGACCAATATGGCGATCCAGCGGGCGAACCGGCTGATGTAATCAGCATGTCCGTTGGAAAAAGCGATGACTGGTGGGTAGATGATGGCACGTTGACCATGAAGGGCAGTTTTTTTTCACGCTACTTTGAGGCTGGTGAAACCGCCACCTTCACCCTTGAGTTCGACGAAGGGGTTGCAATATTTAACGTTGACATGATAGTGGGGGACGAAGATTTTACAGAGCCGACCATTAGTCCTGAAACAGCAAATTATGATCGGGGCGCTCCGGACGACGTAACCACAGATATCACCTTAAACAGTGCCAAAGAGCTGGATACAGTAACCGGTCATGGAATCGAAGAAACCGACTGGACGGAGGACGCAGGTACTCTGACCATTACCTCAGACTTCCTTGACGGCTTTAGTGCGGGTGAGACTGTAGCTTTAAAGCTGGAATTCAGCGTAGATAGTTCTTTATACCCAATATACGTCGTCACCTGGGATATCGACGTGGGGGACAGCAGTTTTACGGATCCGACCATTGATCCTGAAACAGCAGAGTATGACCTGAGTTCTCCGGGTGAGGTCACAACCGGAATTACATTTAACGATGCCGACACACTGGATGCTGTAACAGGTCACGGCATCCAGGATGCCGACTGGGATGAAACGGATGGCACTCTGAC
Source organism: Candidatus Brocadiia bacterium (assembly GCA_046538485.1). Taxonomy (GTDB): domain Bacteria; phylum Planctomycetota; class Brocadiia; order SM23-32; family SM23-32; genus JBKHIT01. Next base: position 5,406 of record JBKHIT010000110.1, read on the forward strand.
CATTAACTCAGACTTTCTGAACGGCTTTCGTTCCGGTGAAACTGTAACGTTGACCCTCGAGTTCAACGTAAGTGGTGCCCCTTTTATCACCACATTTCCAATCAGCGTAGTGGACAGCAACTTTACTAATGCAACCATTAATCCTGAAACGGCGGAGGTTGATTTAAACGAGAACCCAAGGCCGGATGCCACAACCAATATCACATTTAATGATGCAACTTCACTGGATGTTGTAAGCGGTCACGGCATTGGAGCAGTTGAGGAATTTTTGGAACCGGTTGAGAATATCAGGGCCGCCGGCATAGTGCCCGTTTTCTCTATCGGCAACTCGGGAGAGGGGACCTCGTCAACTCCCGGCAACATTCACGGCTCATTCGGAATCGGCGCCACAGATATAAACGATGACGTCGCCGAGTTCAGCGGCGGAAAGGAAATGGATTGGCCGGAATCACATCCGGAGCCCTACATAAAGCCCGATTTCTCCGCTCCGGGAGATAATGTCTATTCCTCAGTGCCCGGCGGAGGATACGATTACAGCAGCGGAACTTCCATGGCCGCCCCTCATGTTGGCGGGACGGTGGCTCTTATGCTCCAGGCTAATCCTGATCTTTCAGTCGATGATGTTTACGAAATCCTCAGGGATACCTCCGTATGGTATGACCAATATTATGATGACAGACCATGCACACGCTATGGATGGGGCCGGATAGATGCTTTTGCTGCCGTATATAAGGCCGCCTCTGTCTCCGGCACGGTTGCAACCACAGGCGGCTATCCTATTGCCGGGGCGGAAATTGTGGTTGACGGTACTGTGGAGGCCACCAGTGATGCGAAGGGCGAATGGTCATACTTCAGCGATACCGCGCCCGATGATGCGACTATAAATGCCTCAAATTACGATTCTAAAACAACCACACTGTCGGAGGGCACTGATAACCATATAACATTGACATTCCAGCCTCCTACGGGGTGGGGCGGGGGAATGGCCCTGGAAAGCGAAGCTGAGAGTCATTACGACAATGCGATTGAAGACCCATGGAATGAAGTGCATTCAGACGACCTTACCTGGGCGCCCTCTGGCTTTGGTGATCCTAAACCATGGAGAAGCAAGCTTGATGATATCCTGGCTATTGAAGAACCTGTAATCATGAGTGCCGCACAATGGAGTTCGCGCCGTACCGATGCCTGGGCTCCTCTGGTGGACGCGGGCAAGATTGTTGTGGCGGGAAGCGGTGGAAATGCAGATGGAAGGCGCGTGGATGTATATCGCTCCGACGATCCAACCGTCATAGTGTCCGGCGGGATCGGGGATGCCTGGGGTCTGCGTGCGGATGAAACCGCTTATGGACCAATGACAGAAGTGACAGGCGAATCGGGCCTGATAACGTCTCAAAGTAAGTCCAACGGGTTTTTCGGGGCCTGCGCCGCTTATGTGCTTCAGGAATACCAGGCCATGGACCCTTGGAGTGTGCGTGCGGCAGTCCGTATGGCAGCCAGCAATTATCCGGACTGGTCCGAACCAACAGGCTTTGGCCATGTTAACCGTGACTTTACCCTGACTGACCCACTTGATCTTGAAATACAGGGTCCTGTGTCCATTGAAATTCAACATACCGCTGTAGATGAACTCACGCTGCGTTGGCGCCAGTTTGAAATGTGGAACCACGCGGCCACTGTTGTGAGAAAACAAGGCGGAGATATTATATTTGAAGGGGATGCAGGGGAATTTATCTGGGATGTGTCCGAAGAGACAGGAGAAGTCACATTAGAATTTCTCAGCCGTGATATTGACGGCAACTTGAGTGCTGTCATCACCCCGCAGGTTAGAACATTTACCATTCCCGAGGGTGAACCGGAGCCATTCAGCTATTCTCCACCTGCACGAACCTTCCCCTCTTATCCCTCCGGAAGTGTCGAGGATACAATTGTCGACCGGTTGGATCCCCTGAGGTTCTGGATTTTTACAGACGACAGCGGTTCATACAGCGATGAAACCGGCAGCGGTGATACGCTGAATGTGAACCTGACCCATGGCAGCCTGACCTATAGTGAAGCCAGCGAGGATATACTTAGCTCAAATGCAACCGGGGGAGTGATAAAACTAAAAGACGGAGCTTTTCTTGAAGGCGACCTTACCATTCCGGATGAGGCAGATTTCTATGCCGTTATGATTCTGGTTGCTTTTGATTCAGACCGTTCCGTGGAAAACTTTTTTGAACTTGAAGGGGATGCGAATTTTGAAGGGAATAAAAATTACATTGCGGTGTCATTTACAAATGTAATTGGGACCTTCTTCAGCATTGGCGACGGCATCCGCGCCCCCTATGCAGCCACATGGGCGGGAGAATCGCTCCAGGCAGACGGTCTGCATATTGCCGGTGTGGGGAACCAGGAGAATTGCGCGGCGCAGTGGTATCGGCCGGATTTGGGGGCGATTCAACGCAACATCGATATGGATTATATCCGTACGGTGGGCTGGGATGCGTTAAATATTTTTGATGGTCCTGTTTCAGGCGGAGGAGACCCGCAGGATGAACGTCCTGACGGCCGGATTCAAGCCATTGCTATTATAGATCAGCCGTGGGGCGAAACTGATGCCAGCGCTATTGAAGATGCCATAGAAGGGGGTGACCTGTCCGGTTTTGACGTGGCCGACCCAGGTATCCAGACCACAGGGGAAGCCTTTAATCTGGAAATCACGAACGCGCAGGATGTAGATGGCAATGCACTTACCGGAGATATTAACGTAACCGTAAACAGCAACCATGATGGCGAAGTGTTTAACGACCCTGTTACCTTTGATAATGGTTCAGCGACAGTAGGAAACATTATATTGACGACTGCAGATGACCATAATCTGACAGTAAACGTTACCGGTGTGACTGACAATGAGACTGTCACGGTGACAGTTGCCGGAGCCCCGGCGAATATCAGCGCGGAGGTGACCGACGACAACGCTACGGCCAATGGAAC
>JBKHIT010000053.1:0-35285 GCA_046538485.1 Candidatus Brocadiia bacterium
AGCAGGAACGGCCTTCATATTAACTACGTCTGCTCCGGCCCTACGGGCCTTTTTTAGAACGGCAGTCGACACGCTAAACGCATACGCCCCTTCAGGGGCTCGGGGTGCTGGTTGCTGGTTTCTGGCGTAACAAAATGGCAGCTTGACATTTTCCGCGCTCAGCCGCCCCGTCGGGGCGGGGATTGTCGTAATCCCACCAACCCCCCGACTCCCGTTGGTCGCCGGGGGCTACGCTCTCAGTCGCCCCTTTCAGGGGCTCTTTTCATCGCGGATGATAGCCCCGACGTGGATCGTTCAGCACTCCGAAAGAGTGCCTCAGAGTGTAGCCCCGTGCGAAGGCACCGTCAGCCGCCGGAGTTCGGGGTTCTGGGGGGAAAAATAGAACGCGCCCCGAAACGGTGGCACTGACAAATTAAAAGCGGCGCTATCGCGCGCGGCGCTTTGCCGGCAGTCCTGTCATTGCAATGCGCCATGCGGCATCACGGATACGTGAGACCGGGGTATGTTGTGGGAAGTTTCCAGAAGCCGGGCCGCGTTCTGAACTCCAGCCTGCGGCTGAAGTCCTGTCTAACCATGCGTGAAGTTGTGGTGGACTTTCAGCCCACTATTTCTTCGCACATACCCGTACCCCAGGGCTCTGAGGACTTTCAGCCCTCTTCACCCCGGGCTGTTATCTGCAGCCCTTTCAGGGCATCAAAGGGCAGGCGCTCGGCGATCACGCCCTACATGTATGCGGCATCACGGATACGTGAGACCGGGGTATGTTGTGGGAAGTTTCCAGAAGCCGGGGCGCGTTCTGAACTCCAGCCTGCGGCTGAAGTCCAGTCCGCTCATACGACCCATGAGCCTCGAGTTCAGCTGAGCCCGCCAGCCGCGGGCGAAACTGGACTTGAGGCGGACAATCGCCGGAAAATGCAAACCGGCTTGGAAATCCCAACAAATTGGGCCGCGTTCTGAACTCCAGCCTGCGGCTGAAGTCCAGTCCGCTCACGGTTCATGCAAACGCGGATGAGGTCCGGGTTCACGGTACCTCATCGTGCCCTCATTCGCGTTCGACGTAGACGTAGTAGGCGCCGCGTTCTTCGCCCTCCTGATCGATGAACCAGGCATCGAGGAACGTCTCTCCTGTCCGGTCCAGTTCCAGGCTCAAAACCACCTCATCCTCGCCTTCCGCCACCTCCACGACCTCTTCGCGGTCGAACAGCGACAACCGGGCTTTGACGGGTTTGATGGCTATCGATTCGGTATCACCGGTGTAGGGAATCGATTCGGCTTCACCTTCGGGAGCCGGGGCGTCCAGCGGCAGACCCAGCTCATCCGGCCAGCGTGTGAGGCGGAACGTGTAGGTGCCGGGCTTCTCCACCAGAATTCGCCAGCGACCCGTGCTTTTTTGAGCTTTCAGGATATGGCCCTGATTCCAGGCAACGTCGCCCAGCACGTCCATCGAACACAACCGCGTGGGGTTTTCCTCGTCGGCTCCGATACTGATCGGACAGTACTGTTCGAGCAGGGGCGAAACGGTGTCCCACCACCCCTCATGCGCCGCGCGGAGTCGATCGACCACATCGGGATGCTGCTCACTCACATCCTCTTCCTGAGCGGGATCGTTTTTGATGTTGTAGAGTTCCTCGCCTCCCACCAGCCGCCAATCCCGGGTCATAACGGCATTGGTCCATTTCTCGGGCGGTTCGGTGTATTGCCGGTACTGGACGAAGATCTCGCGGTCGGGCAGATCCTGCGGTTCGCCATGCAGCAAAGGCGCCACGCTTACGCCGTCGAATTCCAGATTTTCCGGAGCGTCCAGATCGCACAGCTCGATGAATGTCGGCAGCATGTCCGTGTGCGTGATGAGCGGTTCGACATCTTCCGGTCCGTCGATGCCTCCGCCGGGCCAATTGATGAAAAACGGCACGCGGTGTCCGCCTTCGTAGTATGAACCTTTCATGCCGCGCATTCCGGCGTTGTACCCCCGGCCCGTGCTCGGTTCGTACCCCCCTGAAGAACCGTTATCCGTCATGAAAATTAGTATTGTATTTTCGGTCAGCCCGAGTTCCTCCAGTTTCTTCTGCAGTCGACTGAAATTCTCATCGATGTTGGTGATCATCCCGTAGAACTCGGGTTCCGGGATGTCATCGTTACCCCGGTATTGTTCGGCGTATTTGTCAGCGACGAGGTACGGGGAATGCGGGGCGTTTGTGGCGAGGTAGCAGAAAAACGGCTCGTTCTGGTTTTCTTCGATAAAATTCATGGCCGCGTCGAACCAGACGTCCGTGCAGTAACCATCCGTCGGGGTGGGATCGCCGTTGGCGAAATATGTATCGTCGAAATAATTGTTGCCCCAGAAATCCGGCGTCTGCCCCACCCCGCCGCCTTTGTGGGCAAAGACTTTCTGGAAACCCCGATCCTGCGGACGGTAAGGGTAGTTATCCCCGAGATGCCATTTCCCGAACATTCCGGTTCGGTACCCGTTATCGGCGAAGATATCGGCCATGGTGACTTCATCTTTTCGGAGGATGGATCGGCCCCAACAGGTGGCCCAGGCACCGTTGCGGAGCGGATTATGCCCGCTCATAATAGCCCCGCGTGTCGGCGTGCACAGCGGCGAGACGTGGAAATCCGTGCAGCGGGTGCTTTCGTCGTAGAAAGCGTCAATATTGGGGGTTGAAATCCATGGGTTGCCCGTGCAACCGAGGTCCCCGTAGCCCTGATCATCCGTAATAACAAGAACGAGATTCGGACGTTGTGCAGCATCGTGCTGAGCCATTGTTACCTATCCATTTCTGAGTAAAAAACACATTCCGTCCTGTCACCGGATATTAGCCGCGTCAACAATCGGAATCAAATGAGGCACTCCATTGCACGGACAAGTTCATCGTTGTTCAGACAATCTTTTTGCAACCCTGGCAGCCTCCGTTTCCTCCTTCCGGTGACCGGACAGATCTTCCGCTATCCGCGCGGTCCGCTCGAATTGTTCAACTGCAGCGCCAATATCGAGCGCACACGGCCGTTCACCTGCCCGTTCAACAAAATTCTCGCGGTAAATTTTATCCAACACCTCAGGTGGCAGGTGTAGTCCTCGAATGATTCCATCTTCCGGAGGCCCGAGTAAGAAATCAGCTTGCTCCGGCGAACGAAAGGTATCATCGCTCTCCAACCAGCGGAACATCATCCCGGCCCGAATACGCCCCTCTTCCACAGTCACGTCACTCGCAATATCGGTCCCAAACACGATCCGATCCGCGTAATTTATGAAAAAGTCCCGCCCGGTTTCCGGATCCTCTGAAATATTGTAAAGCATCTCGATCCCCGGAGCGAGATCGAAACGCACCGTTGGGTGCTTATCCAGAAAGCATGACGCGCGTGGCAGATCAGCTGAAAGAAAATAGAAGTGTGCGAACGTCACACGCAATTGTGGGTGTCTCTGCAGAATCTCCTCCACTTCCCCATACAATTCCTCCTTCTGAACATCATCAGGGCTGTACCCCCAGCCACGTTCTTTCGCCCATTTCGGGATTCTATTCGGATCCCAGAATTCTTCCGGGTCGTTCACATGCCACACGACAGGAAGCTTGAGTTCTTCCACCTGTGCCCAGTATTCGCGGAAGTAATCATCCGTTACTGGAATGTCCACGCGCTGTCGGGAAGTCGGTTTACCTTCAATCATTTTGATCCCGTCACAGCCCATTTTCACGTTTGCTTCCACTTGTTCTGTCAGAGTTTGGCCCGGCACTTCGCCCCCGGAGAGCTGGCCCGCATGATTAAGCCCGGCGAAGACGAAAAAGCCGCCGGGATGACAGCTTTTCATATACACTGCGGCCGCCAATCCACTTCCGGCTTCGGGATCCTGGATGGCAACCAGCGCCATTTTGTCGATCCCGGCAGCCTTACGGATAGAGAGCAACGATTGCTCAGTATCCAAACCGGCCATGTGAACGTGCGAATCCACAATCTCCTCTGTTTTGCTGCGCCATTGCTCCATTGTTTTACCTCGCTTTTATTCCGAACCTGAGATTGCTATTCAAAGTACCTGTTTCATAGTTTCCGGTAAAGAAGAAAGACTCGTTCCTGATCACTGATTTTAAGTTGTCGAGTTTCCCGCGCCGTTTTTTCGCTCAATCTCAGTTCCTGGTTCCAAGAACCCGGCAACTTAAAACAGCCGATATCACCTCGAGCATATGAGCCAAGCTTGTCGCTCCAGTATCGCATCACTTAGAATAACGATCAAAATGAAGTGTGCAAGAACCAGTCAGCGCCCTCTTATTTCTAATACAATCAGATGAACAACGAAGCAATCACAGCGCTTGAGTTCCCCGCAATCCGCAAGATGCTTGTTGGGCAGACAACGACCGAACCCGGCAAGATGTTGGCGGAAGAGCTCCATCCGATGGAAAAGCGATCGGCGATCGAAGTGGCCCTTCAGCAGACTGCCGAAATGCGCGACGTAATGCAAACTGGTTTTGCCCCTTCGCTCGGTGGAATACCCGATATGCAGCCGCATATTGAAAGGGCCGGAGCGGGCGGTGGGCCCCTCGAAGCCAGCACGCTTAACCAGATAGCTGAGCTCTGTGGGACGGCAACAAATCTTCGCAATTCACTTATCCGCCGCGGCAATTCCGCTCCCCAATTGAAGAAACTCGGGGCCCGAATTCCCGACCTCAAAGGCCTCGGCGAACATATCCAGGATGCCGTGACGTCGGCCGGTGAGGTCCGTAACGAGGCCAGCCCCCGCCTGGCGGAAATCAGGAAAAAGGTCCGCGGGTTGCGTCGGAGGATCGAAGACAGCATCGCAGCTCTCACCCATGACTCTGATATCAGTCCACATCTTCAGTACCCCAATCCCAGTATTCACCGTGACCGCTATGTTCTGGCCGTAAATGCACAACACAAAAGCAGCGTCCCCGGTGTCGTCCACGGGACATCTGATAGTGGAGCCACCCTCTATATTGAACCCATGGCCACTCTCAAACTTGGGAACAAACTCAGCGAGGCTCAGGGGCTTGAAGAGGAAGAAGTTGACGCTATTCTGTGGGAGCTAACCCACGAGGTCGGCAAGAATGAAGGGGCTCTTTTGAAAGCGCAGGGTCTTGTCGCAGAAGTTGACCTCATCATGGCAAAAGTTCGTCTGGCCGCAAAGTATCACATGTGCCAACCCAAAATCACCAGGAGTCAGGCCTGCGAACTGCGCCAGGCCCGCCATCCTATCCTCTTGCGCCTCACAGGAAAATCTGACGAAAAACATTCTGAGCCCGATTTCGCGCAGGTCGTGCCACTGGACATCCATCTGGGCGACGATTTTCGTGTGATGATTATCACCGGTCCCAACACGGGCGGAAAAACAGTGGCCCTGAAAACCATGGGCCTGCTGACTCTCATGGCCCACGCCGGCATGTTCGTGCCCGCAGATCGTGCCGTTGTCCCCCTGTACGATGCCATCTACGCCGATATTGGCGACGAACAGAGTCTCGAACAAAGCCTCAGCACTTTTAGCTCCCATATGTCACGTATTCTGAAAGTGCTCGAAGCCGCGACCAATAAGAGCCTTGTGCTTCTGGATGAACTTGGCGCGGGCACAGACCCCATCGAAGGGGGCGCACTCGGACGCGCGATCCTCGACGAAATCTCGCAGCGTGGATGCGCAGCCGTGGTGGTCACTCACCTTGGACAACTCAAGACTTTCGCCGCCACTCGTCCGGAAGCCGCAAATGCTTCGATGGAATTTGATACCGAAACGCTCAGCCCGACTTACAATCTTATTATCGGCACCGCGGGCTGCTCCAACGCTCTGGAAATAGCCGATCGCCTGGGTATGCCCCGCCCGCTTCTCGAAAATGCACGGCAACATCTCGACGAAGTTTCGGATGATGAGTACGGAAATATGCTTGATCAGGTGCGACAGGCAACGCGCGATTCCGAAGAACGTCGGAGGCGCGTCCAGTATCTCGAAACAAAAGCGCAAGAACTGAAACAAGAATACGAAGAAAGGCTGAAGCGTATAAAAGAAGAAGAACAGAGAACGGGAGCGGACTACGGTCTTAAACTCAAGGATCAACTTGAAGGGCTCGAAACGAAATGCCGCGAACTTTACGATGATGTCCGCTTCAGCCACAAAAAAATCGCCCGCAGTGTCCGCAACATTCGCGACGGTCTCCGAAATATCCTGGACCGAACGCAACGGTTGCTGGAAGGACGGGAAATCGAACGCAGACTACAACCGGGTGATGAAGTCTATGTTGCGAAAATACACAAATGGGGCAAAATTGTACGGGTCGACGAAAATAAAGCACGCGCCACAGTCGACGCCGGGCGCAAAACCCTCAACGTGGCGCTTGAGGACCTCACGCCCTGGGGCGAAGAAATCGACAATAGTTAAAAAGGATATTCCCCAGCATCAAACGGAATCGAGGGAGAAAATGATCAGCACACGGAAAGACCGCATCCTCAGAATGAGTCGTCTGGTTTTTTTGCTTCTTGCCGGCATTTCTTGGGTTGCCACGGCCGCTGAAACTAAAAAAGCCGCTGAAATGTTTCCGGACGGTTTTCTGGATCAAAAAAAGGTCATTGAAGCGGCTAAAAAAGTCACGGGCCAGAAATACCCCAATGCCGAAGACGTCCTCGTCGACGACCATATACGGGTCCGATATTTCGAAGATGGCACTTCACGGATGTGGGACGACTGGTATGTCAAAATCCTCACCGAAAAAGGGCGTCGCGAACGTGCAACGCTGGAAATGCATTTCACAATCCCCTATTCCCTCCCCGAAGATATCCAGGTAAAAAAACTGGAAGTTATCAAGCCAGACGGGCGTATTGTCAAAGTCGACGTCAAATCTCAGAGCCGCGTCATGATCGACCCATCGCAACGTGCTTCCAATATTTATAATCCGAATTCTAAAGTGCTTGTTGTCAACGTTGCCAGCCTCGAAGTCGGCGATCTTGTCCATTACTTCACCTACAAACGCGTCCGCCACCCGCGGGTTCGGAATGTATGGGCTGATATGCAAATCTTCGAATACACCAGCCCCATCAAGCATTACAGTTACGAAGTGATCGGGCCGTCGGAACGGCCTCTTCGTAATATCGCCCTCAAAGACCCTGTCGGCAAAACGGTCACTCACTCGACGCGCAAAGAAGGCGGACTCTTACACCACCGCTGGGAAGCTACTGACGTTCCCCGGATGTTCCGGGAACCCAACATGCCATCTCTCCATCGGGTGGTCCAGAGGGTGCTCGTCAGCACAGCCCCGGATTGGGAAAGCATTTCAAAATGGTATTGGGAAATATCCAGCCCTCATTACGAAGTTACTCCCCGGATTAAGAAGAAGGTAAAGGCGCTAACAGACAACGCACCGACTCGGAAGGAGAAAATACGGGCCATTTTCAACTTTGTCAGCCAGCAGGTCCGATATCTCGGAATTACGAAAGAGGACACCGCTCCGGGCTACGAGCCGCACGATGTTTCAGATACGTTCGAGAACCTGGCCGGAGTCTGCCGGGATAAAGCCGCCCTTCTGGTGGTCATGCTCAGGGAGGCCGGATTCCAGGCATATCCCGTCCTGATCCATACGGGCCCCCGCAAAGACCCCGATGTGCCGCTCCCCTGGTTCAACCACGCCATTGCCTGCGTCCAAAAAGAGGACGGAGAAGGCTACCAGCTCATGGACCCCACCGACGAGACCACAAGGCGACTTTTGCCGGCCTACCTGAACAACTGCAGCTACCTGGTGGCCCGCCCCGATGGTGAGGAGCTCCGGGTATCCCCCATCATCCCGGCCACCGAAAATTTGATGCATATCAGCACGGTGGGAAGTATTGACGCCGAGGGGAATCTCACGGCAACCAGCACACTCCGATTCGATGGGCAAAATGATAACGGATATCGAGGCTACTTTGCCCGGCTCAAACCCGTGGAACGCCGCCGGTACTTCTCGTCGATTGTCAAACGGGTGGTCCCCGGCGCCAAACTCACCGGCTTTGAACTGTTCCCCCAGAAGATGCAGGACACTTCACGTCAACTCGAAGCCACCCTCAAATTGGAAGCGACAGAAGTCCCTATCAGCGATGAAGAATTCTCTCTCCTGCCAATACCTCTTTTCGGTACAAATATAGGTTATGCCCACTTTATACTCAGGGGGGGAACTGGTCTTGAGACACGCAAATACCCGCTTAAAACAGATATAGCGTGCGGGGTCAACGAACGTCTTGAGATCACGCTCGATCCGGCTCTCGGATCCATGAAGTCACTCCCCACGTATCCCGAAATCGATCACGACACAATTGCGTGGAAAGCATCTCTTGACAAAAAAGATAACAAAATTATTGGAACCAGTCGGTTCCTGCTGAAAGCTGTTGAATTCACTCCAAAACAGTATGCAAATCTCAAAAACGTCCTTGGAACAATTGAATACAATCAGCGCAAGATGCCGGTTCTGCAACGCACCGCTAATGAAAGTCCTGAAGATGGCGCCGATGCCGTCGTGCTGGAGGAACGGGTTAGCTATCACCTGAAAGATCAGCACAACTGGACCGAAACCCGGTCCGTTCGAAGAAAAATTTTGACCTATGCCGGCAAGAAGCACTATTCGGAGGTAAAACTACGTTACAATGAAGCCTGGGAAACGCTCAAGCTAAAAAATGCCACCGTTACCACCCCGGACGGAACGGTTAAGAATATCCCGGAAAATCAGATCAACCGCATGGATGCCAGTTGGGTCGGGTCAGCTCCCCGGTTCCCAAAAACAAAAGTTCTTGTCGCAAGTCTGCCCGGCGTGAGCGTTGGATCAACAATAGAATATACAGTCGTCAAGAAAAATGAGGGGAAACCTTTCTTCTCAGCGCAGGAGTCTTTTCGAGATTTTGAACCCGTGCTCAAAAAATCTCTGGAGATCATTGCCCCCTCATCCATGAAACTGAAAACTATGCAGACCGGGGAACGCATCAAATACGACGAATCCACGTTGTCGGGCCCTCACGTGCGCCGTCTCTGGCAGGTTAAAAATCTGGACGCGATTAAACGCGAACGCTACCTGCCGCCTCTATTTACGCTCGGCCCAACGGTATTCGTCTCCACCGGGAGCTGGGAAAAACATGCCGAGTACGTGACCGGGATTCTACACCAGCGTGCCCGGAAAATTCAGAAAACGGTTGCCAGGGCAAAAGAGCTCACCGCCGGCAAAAAAGCTCTCAGAGAAAAAGTAATCGCCATCCGTGATTTTATCGCCAGGAACATTCGTCTCGCGGGACCGAAAATTCACGAAGCTCCTCTGGCTGTACTGGCCACGCCTGATAAGACTCTCGCTGACGGTTACGGCAGTTCCGCTGAACGGGCCGTGGTATTCTATGTCATGTTGCGTCAGATTGGTTTGAAGCCCCAATTTGTCCTTGTTTCTCAGGCTCCACGTGCTCCCGATCTATGGAAACCGATTCGGCAGATTCCACATGCTGCGTGGTTTCCTGGAGTCCTTGTTCGCGTGGAGGTGGATAACAAACCGATTTATCTCAATGATACCGGACAATATGCCGCCCTCGGCGCCACTCACTACGCCGGTCGACCTGGCCTCACACAAAACGGAACAATTGCAGCCATCGAACCGCCTGAATCGTTTGAAGACCGCTCTTTCACTCGGTACGCCATGGCGGTTACCAAATCCGGAGATGCCGTTATTCAAAAGACGAGGCGTTTTTACGGTATCTCGCATGGCAATCGCAAAAAACATTGGGCAGAACTCGCCCCCGAGGAACGTAACCGTCAGCATCAGGAATTGATTTCGGCCCTTTCACAATCTGCTGAACCCAAGGGCAAACTGCGCACTCATTTTAAATCATACCCGGGCGAGGAACTCTTTGCGGCGAGGTGGGAACGATTTGCGGTTCGGGAAGGGAACTTTTTGTATTTCCGCATCCCGGAATCTTTCGCAGATTTATTCCACTTTATGGCCGACGAACGTGAAAACCCTCTTTATTTTGCGCGAAACAGGCGCCATACGCTGATCTTTGATATAGTCCTTCCATCCGGCTGGAAACACACACGATTTGCTCCGCCGCCAATCGACTGGCAAAGCCCCTCCAATCTTGGCCGCATAAAAGCCCAGGTGAAACTCATCTCGCCCCTTGAACAAAAGGGAGATGAAAACATCCCCTGGGTCTTGCTGGAAACGACCAACACCAAAGAGCCGCGGCGAACTATTCTGCGTATCTCCTATGATGTCGATCTCCAGCCCGGAATAATTGATGCAGACAGGTACGATTTACTGCTCGACATAATGCGTCGTCTCAAACACCTTGGGAGCCGCACAGTTTGCCTGACCAGCGACGAACGGGAATAATTCTTCGCAGGCAAAATTGAATTCCGCACTCGTAGCCGATTCGATTTTTTTTAGTCAGGAACACAAACCACAAGATGGCAGCGACGTTTGCCTGCCGGCAAATTCCCCTCCATGACAATTGTGCTGATTACAACGCAATTGTCAGCAACGATAGTGACGAAGTTTATAAGTTTTTCGGCAGGCAACAGGCCCTCTCACCACCTCACTCAATAGCAGGGTATGGTCTTAAGGACCTCGTATTTTTGAGCATCGAAAATAACGATCCGCCAGGCGTCCGTAACAGCTGCGACTTTATCGTCACCGAGCGGTGTAAAGTCGCGGAAATACTCCGGGAAACCCGGCAACTGATCAATTTTACCCTGCCCAAGTTTTTTCGAATCCGGCGACAGCACCAGGTACGAACGAAGGCTCCCGGTCCAGATATTTCCGGCGGGTCCCATCCCGGAACCGTATGCAAATTCGCCCGTTGGTTTTGTTTCGTAAGTGCCTGCCTCAATATCAAACGTAGCAACATATCGACCGTAACAGGCAAACACAGCCCCGTTTTCAGCCGGGAACATATCGAATTTGTTGGGGGTATCGAAGCACTCGATTGTTTTGATTATCTTTTCGGCTTCAACATCCATAGCCATAATTTTCGAGACATACCCATCCGTCCGCTGACGCCATAAATTTCTTTCCATATGGCCCTCGGGTCTTGGACCAGCGTCAGCCTCTTTTTCTTTTTTATTTGCAAAACGTCCACTTCGCAAATAGCAGATTTTAGCATTCTCAGAGAAGACCGTCTGCATCGGTTTAAAATCTTCTGGCAGATCAATCTTTTTTTCCACTTCCCATTCGGGCAACGACCACACGATAAGCACTCTATCTTTCCATCCTCCGCCGCGTTTTTTCCCGATGGTTCCTGCCACGGGAGCTTTGGGAGCGATTGCACAAGCAATTGCACCCTTAACCTTTTTTACCTGTTTCCAGTTTTCAACATCATATACAAGCAAGTCTCTGCCGCCCCCGTTGACAACACATTGATCGCCGGTCGAATCGAAATGAATTCCCTGAACACGGTAATCCACGCGCACCTTTTCAAGAATTTCCCAGCTTTCGGTGTCGTACAGGTAGATGGCCCTGTTAGCCCCGCCGACAACAAGATGTTTACCATCCGGGCTCGCACCGCAAGCGTTCAGCGCAAGCGCGCTCGAAGCTGACGCACAAAGAGCTGCTACAAAGCACAGACAAATCACTGCAAATCGATCCATTTCTAACCTCCACAAAAAGTTCTTAACCTCAATATCGTACCCCCTTTTTTACACCTTCACAAGTGCGACGAGGTTTGCTCACCATCCAACCGACCATTTTTGCTTTTTATGACGGCCGAACAAAAGAAATACTTCTGGGGAGCGAAATCTGGTTCCTCTACGCAGCTGTACAATGTTGTTATTGCACCGATTTAAGATTGCCCGCTGACTTCCAGAGTCTTTCCCGGCCGGGCGCCTGTGTGTTTCCAGGCTCCCCTCTGGAAAAGAAGCGCGTTCAGAAGGCCCATGGCAATGTTGCCGGTAAACAAAGCGACCCAGATCCCATCAACGCTCTCCCAGCGGGTTGCGAGAAACACGGCAAGCGGAACCGCTATCACAACCTGAGACATCCCGGTAACGATCATTGGGCGCAGGCTTTCTCCGGCTCCTATCATCCCCTGTGAAAGCACAATCCCCGCTGCCATAAGCGGAAAAGACGCGGAGAACCATTTCAGCAGTGTCGCTCCCGCTTCCACAACCTCTGGATCTTTGTTAAACACCCGAATCAGCATGTGTGGATCAGCCCAAAAAAGAGCTGTCAGACACCCACCGATTATCATAGCTGTTCCCGTAGCGGTCCATCCCGATCGGCTCGCCCGCCCGGGTTGGTTGGCACCAAGATTTTGTCCGATCATGGTCGCCGCCGCCGTACCAAAACCTTTTCCTGGAGCCAGCACCAACATCTGCAGACGGAAGCCGATACCAAAAGCGGCCACAGCTGCGGTCCCGAAACTCGCCGTCAGCCGCATCAAAATCAGGCGTCCAAGGTTACGCAACATAGCTCGCCCGGAGGCAAATACACCGATGCGAAGGATCCGGCCAATAATTTCGAAACGTGGCCATATATCGCTGACATGAAGCTCAAGAATGCTTTTGCGCGAAGAAAGCATAAAAATCAGCAGCGCCAGAATTGCCAGACCACGTCCCAGGATAGTGGCGAGTGCAGAGCCGGCAACTCCCAGCTTCGGGAACCCGAACATCCCAAAAATCAGTAAGGGATCCAGGATTGCATTCAGTGCATTTGCCAGAATCAGAGTTTTAGCCGGGGTCACAGCATCTCCTGCCCCCCGCAACGCGGCCGCCAGAGAAATATGTAGCAGCAAAGCTAAGCCCCCGCCGCTTATAATCCGCAGGTAACCCGATCCGACTTCCACAACCCCGGGTTCTGCCCCAAGCAGACGAAGAATATGGGGAGCCAGCGGGTTGCCAAAAGCAGCGAGAGCAACCGCCAGGACCATAGCTATAAACAGCCCTTGTCCGGTGACAATCCCCGCGTGTCGTTCGTCCTCTCGTCCAAACGCATTTGCTACCAGAGCCGTCGTGCCTCCCTCGATCCCAAGAGCCACCACGATAACGATACCGATCATCACACTGCTCATCGTAACGCCTGCGACTGCCACAGGGCCCAGCTTGCCCACGAAAAACATGTCGACAAGATGCATCAGGTTGAGAAAAACGAAACCACCCCATGTCGGCACAGCCAGACGCCAGATCGACGCATTAATGCTGCCGTTCAGAATCTCGCGGGTGTCTTCCCCACCAGTGATCTTTGGCCCGGACACCTCGGGGGACGATTTTTCTGGCCGGGTGTCTTTCTCTTGGGAGTCCATTCACTTTCTTACTGCAAGTTTAACCCGCTTTTCTCGAGCGCCGCTCCCGGAGGGCGAACCGCTGTTTTTAGACTCAGATTACAGACTGTGTACTGAGATCAGATGCGAAATATAGTGCAAAGTCTTTCTGGGCTGCCGTTTATAAGAATTATACCTTTAGATTCGTGAGAAATGCGCGTTAACCTCCAGTCAACCAGCGCAAAGCCCCGTCCAGATCCTTAAAAACTCGAACCATCAAACCCTGATTGCGACAGACGGTCGCATAGAATTCAAAATCTTTGGCATCGGAACTGGACGGCACAAATACGTGAGCAAGCCGATCTTTCGGTCCATAGCCGGCTTCGTGTAACATTTCCGCCAGATCATAGACTTCCATCGTGGAAAGATCGGCCTCCATCTCGCGTTGGTCCACAAGGAAACGATGCAATCCACCTTTGTGAGCAACAGACAGCGCTTCCTCCGCCATCTTTTTGAAACTCTCTGGCACCATCGTTCCGTAGTTTATAACCCGGACTATCTGATTCGAATTAATCAGTCCAATTTCCCAGGGCATATTGTTACCACCTCCCTACTTCGTTTATGAACCAACCACCTCACATATTAGAATGGCCGAAACGGAATCGAGAATCAAATGCATTGAAAACTTAAGTTTTTTCGTATTCTGCCATTGTTCATATACCGCGCCCGAAACTGGCGTCCTGCAACCGTGTCGGGCAAAAATGTATGCTTTCTTAAATTAGCTAAACGGACGTTAAAATGTTATCCTTAATAGTGAGAATACGTAGCGATTTTGACCTCACGATCTGTGTTCAAAATTTATAAAGCCGGGTGGCGCCGGTATGGGTTTCGATCATGACATAATCAACATCTGCGGCTTCAAAAGTTTTCCGTTTCAGCGACACGGCGTCGAATCGATGGTTTTCAGTTCAGTGATGATATGGGATTTAAAACAGGTGCTATAGTTTCTCCTGATGTGCTTCGCGGTTTTATACTCCCCTGGCATCGAAAACTACCGGGCGCTGCTGGATGAAAGGTTAAATTGCGGTCGATAAAGACCGCCTGGAAAGCACAGGGGCCTCATGATAATTCAATAAATTTCACAGCGGGATAAAGGAGACATGAATGAACCAGAAAGGTGAAAAATTAATCGGGTATGTTGACTACGAGCTGGACAATTACCATGCAAACGTCTATCTCAAACATCTTCGCGAAGATCTGACAGACCGTGGATTCAGGCTCGGCGGCTGTTTTGCTCTTGAAGAAGAGAGCGGACGAGACTGGGCGAAGAAGAACCACGTCCCCTATTTCGCGTCGCCCGGCGAACTCAATGAGCAATGCGATTATTTCATGGTCCTGTCACCGTCCAATCCGGAATTGCACCTTGATCTGTGCAAACTTGTCTTCCCGTTCGGCAAACCGACGTACGTTGACAAAACTTTCGCGCCCGACACTGCAACTGCACGCAAAATCTTCGAGTTGGCCGACAAACATAATGTTGTCATGCAGACAACATCGGCCCTCCGTTACACCAACGTCCAGGATGAGATCAAAGAGATGGGGTCTCCGACCATTGAACACATGGTGACCTGGGGTGGCGGACGGTCCTTCGAGGAATATGCCATCCACCCGCTCGAACTGGCCGTCTCCTGCATGGGCCCCGGGGTAGAATCGGTTATGCGTCGAGGAGCCGGAACTCAGTCACAGCTGCTCGCTAATTTTTCCGGCGGTCGTACGGCCGTGGTCAACGTCTACACCAATGCACAAACCCCGTATGCCGCCTCCATAACAACAGCAGACGAAACGCGAATCATAGAAGTGAAAACGGCGGATATTTTTCTCAACACACTCTCGGCCGTCCTTGATCTTTTTGAGAAAGGGAAACCGGATATCGACCGGGCTGAGAGTCTAATAATCCAACGGATACTCGACGCTGCCGAGGAGCCCGAAGCCAAAGCCGAATTCATCATGCTCTGAATTCCAGCTGCAGAAAGTTTCCCAAATGAGTTCGCCTGCCCGTATTGAAAATTTGCCCAAACAGCTCGAACAGAAATGGGTCCGGATTCTGGGCGTTGACTACCTTCATCTGGTTCTTGACGACGGAAGTGACCTCTATCTCACAGAACACGGACTCCCCTTTGCTGCCAATTTACTCCCAGAAAATTACTGGACTGATAAAGACTGGTTTCACGCCCATAGCGTAAAACTCCCGGGTAGCAGCACGCTGTACAAAATCGAAACCAAACCCGTTGGGGGCGTATCAAAACCAATCGTCCTCAAATGGAGTCGTATGGGACAGGACATTCCCGGAGAAACTGAAGTGTCGGATCTGGCCGGGGCACGTTTTAACAGCCCATTTGAAGAATTCGGTCTGGTTCGTGAACTGCGCTCCCGAACAAATTACGGCGCGCGATCGGTTTATACCCACAAACCTCTCGCGATCTACGTTCCCCGGCAAATCGTGGAACCGGAACGGATGGGACGGAAAAGCTATTGGATGAAAGCTGTTCAAAAGAAACACCGCGAAGTCGCTCTCGATCCAAAACGGCGGTACGCCGTCATCTATGAATGGGTCAAAGGTATTGATGCTGTGGCGGCCTGGAAAGCCGGTTTGATGGAAGAAAAGAACGCTCGCCGGCTTGTAAAAAGATCGAACAGAGAAATGGCCGAAAAAGGCTTCCGCGTCAGAGACAGCAAACCCCATCACCTGATCGTACGTCCCGCAGACAACAACCTGGCCCGGGACCGCGACGGCAGATTGCTCTACGCACTCGTCGATTTCGAGCTTCTGGAACGCACGCCTGAACACGAAGAAAAAGTCCGTGCTTTGCGACGCCGAACCTATCTCGAAAGGCAGGCCCACCGTTTTGAATCCCATGAGGCTTATCAAACCCGGTTGTCGCCGGTACGTCTCATGGATGTCGACTATGTTTTTGGACCGGTAGAAAGCACAGGAGGCGCACTTTGGGTAGTAGGGAATGATCCGGAACTGTTCGATTATTTTCTGCCGGAACGCTGGCGGGAGTCGCCCAAAACAAACCTTTCCTCCTCTGGAAACACCTACGAAACGACCACGAAGGACGATATCCATCTCGTCTGCCGCGTTTCAAAAGTCGGTTCAATTCCGCCCACAAATGAACTCAATCGCCAGGGAATCCAAATCCTGTCCCACGGCTACAACAGTCCTTTCGAAGAAATTTCACTGAATTTTTACCTCAGCGGACGTGGTATCAACACGACTTACCCGCGCGCAATTTATATGAGCGGTCATAGAACGGAGGACGAGAACCAGCCCAAGGATCAACGACGGTACAAAAGCCACCAGCAGCTCCTTACCCCTGAAGGCCACCCCATCCTCAGTGACCATCATAAATACGTCCTCATTTGGGGTTACTGGAACGGCCCGGATGAGTTGCTTGCCGAAAACGATCAGGACTACTTCAGAAGCCTTGACGCCCAGAGAGCAAGAGAAGAAAACCTGATTTCCGGGAAAACATTCGCGGCTATTTTGCGGAAAACCGATAAAAAGCTCAGAAAAACGGGCGTGAAAGACCTTGATCTGAAAGGCAGTCACCTCCTGCTTTCCATCGATCGCAATGATGAATTTCTGCGCGACGACGACGGGTTGCCGACCGTGAGGATTTGCAACTTTGAACTGATACAAAGAATCGACAAGCCCCTCATCTAAACCACCGCACTTCCAAGAAAGGACAACCTCAATTAATGCTCATTCTCGCCCTTGACCTCGGCACAACCGGCAACCGTGCGCTCGTATTCGATACTGAACTGAACGTCCGCGCCAGAGCCTATCAGGAATTCAGACAACATTATCCCAAACCCGGCTGGGTCGAACACGATCCTCTCGAGATATGGGAGACCAGCAAAGCAGTCGTTCAAAAAGTTCTCGAAGATGTCAATAAAGATGAAATTGAAGGTGTCGGCGTCACAAATCAACGAGAAACCGTTGTCTGTTGGGATCCGGATACCGGACAGCCTGTTCATAACGCCATTGTCTGGCAGGATCGTCGCACCACCGCCCGCTGCCGGCAACTCAGAGACAACCACTGGGAAGGCAAAATCCATGCGCGAACTGGCCTGCGGTGCGACCCTTATTTCAGTGCCACTAAAATCGAATGGTTGCTCCAAAACATCCCTGAGACCAGAAGTGGTATCTTCGGGACGGTCGACTCGTGGATCCTGTGGAATCTGGGCCGCGAACATCCTCACGCCACAGACTTCAGTAACGCCTCCCGCACAATGCTCTTCAACATTCAAGACAAAAAATGGGATCCCGATCTTCTTGAACTTTTCGGAGTTTCGTCTCACGCTCTCCCTGATGTTAGACCCAGCTCCGGGACATTTGCGAACCTCGACCCTGATCTGTTCGGGTTCACCGCTCCGATCTCCGGCGTGGCGGGCGATCAGCAAGCCGCGATGTTCGGACAGGGCTGCTTCGAACCGGGCATTGTCAAGAATACCTACGGAACAGGTCTGTTCCTTTTGGTCAATACCGGGGCTAAGAGGCAACTCTCTGAGAATCTTCTGTCAACCATCGCGTGGAAGATCGGGGACCGAACAGACTACGCTCTGGAAGGCAGCGTATTCGCTGGCGGCGCGGCAGTCCAATGGCTGCGGGATGGACTTGAGATAATCGCCGGTTCCGCCGAGACGGCCGAGATGGCGGCGTCACTCGATGCGAACGATGATGTCTATTTCGTGCCCGCCCTGCAGGGGCTCGGTGCGCCTTACTGGGATCCCCGCGCTCGGGGAATATTCGTGGGACTGACCGGCGGGACAAAACGGGAACATTTCGCCCGTGCTGCGCTTGAATCGATCGCGTACCAGACGCGAGACGTAACTGAATCCATGCGCGATGAGCTGGGCGAACCCATCAAAAAGTTGCAAGCCGATGGGGGCGCATGTGCAAATGACTGGTTGATGCAGTTCCAGGCCGATATCCTGGGCGTGCCCGTCGAACGGAACATGAACCTGGATACGACCGCGGTGGGCGTCGCGGGCCTCGCCGGTCTCCACCTCGGGGTGTGGCAAACGGTGGAAGATTTCGCTGCCCACCGCAAGATCGACCGCCGTTTCGAACCCCGCATGTCTGAAACTGAGCGTGAAGCTCTTTACTCACGCTGGCAGGAAGCGGTCTCCCGCGCGCGCAACTGGGCACCCAGAGAATAATCAAAAGGATGATTGTCGCAACTTCGAACCGGGTCTTTAGCTTCTTGTAAATCATTGCTTTTCGCATTTAATCTGGCACAGCAATAAAAACAGCCCGGGCCGAAGCGACATGGTATTGGGTACCAGTGCTCCCGGGCTAAAACGCTCAACGCGCCTGGCTGGCTGGAGTTTTCGTATTTCACATTCGCGCTGACCCGGCAAAAAGCTTTAGAATCGCGATGAATCGCGACCGCATGCGAGGAAACTTTTATGAGTTTAAGCATCGGAATTATTGGCCTTCCAAACGTGGGGAAATCAACCCTTTTTAACGCTCTCACCGGCGCCCAAAACGCCGCGGCCGAAAGTTACCCCTTCTGCACCATCGAACCGAATAAAGCCATTGTCCCCGTTCCCGACGAGCGTCTTGAGAAAATCGCGAAAATAACCAATCCGGAAAAGGTCACTCAAGCCACCGTCGTGTTCGTGGATATTGCCGGACTTGTGGAAAACGCCAGTCAGGGGGAAGGATTGGGCAACCAGTTCCTATCACACGTCGCCGAAGCTGACGCCCTCCTGCACGTCGTTCGGTGTTTCTCCGACGAAAATGTGGCGCACGTCGATACCGAAATCGACCCGATCCGTGACATCGAAACGGTGGAGACGGAACTTGCGTTGCGTGATATCGAACTGGTGGAGAATCGGGTGGAAAAGCTCGAACGCCAGGCCCGGGTCGACGATTCGGTCGAAGACCAACTCTCGGCCGCGAAAAGTCTTGCAGAGCACCTCAGCGAAGGAAGATCTGCCTCCGATTTCCCCGAGCGCTCCTCCGAATCCGCCATCCCCCTCTACCGCGAAGTGCCGCTTGTGTCGGACAAAGAAATTATCTACCTTGCCAATACGGATGAAGAGATCTCGGCCGAAACCGAATCCTGCGTCGACGCCGTCCGCACCTGTGCCAAGGATCATGGTTCGCGATTCCTGGCAATCGCGGCCAAATTTGAACAAGAGCTGATCGATATGGACGACGCCGAACGAACCGAATTCCGCCAGATCTACGGTATCGAAGAACAGGCACTCGAACGGGTCATACGCGCCGGATACGAATCACTTGATCTGGTCAGTTTTTTCACCATCCAGTCGAACCAGGCCCAGGCCTGGAACGTGGCGCGCGGAACTCCCGCCGACCGCGCGGCTGGAACGATCCATTCCGACTTCGAAGAAGGTTTTATCCGAGCAGAAGTCATTGCGTACGATGATCTGGTAGCCCACGGCGGGGAAGAAAAATGCCGCGCCGCCGGCGTCGTGCGGACCGTCGGTCATGACTACCAGGTGCAGGATGGAGACGTCATCCGGTTTGTTTTTGACGCGTGAAGCGGAAACACTGGCCTGCTAATAAAGGGCGATTGCAGCGCACGTGAGCGGACCGGGTTTCTGCATTGGACTGCGGGGCTGGAGTTCAGAACGCGGACCGATCCGCTACAACGAGAAGGTCGCAGGCAAGATACCTGCGCTACTATAACGTCGTCCCCGCGCAGTGCCCGGCTGCGAGGAGAAAAGTGTTCTTGTTGGCGCCCATTCCTTCCCCGGCACTTCTGCAAGATTCGTCCGCCTCAAGTCCAGTTTCGCCCGCCTCGCGGCGGCCTCAGCTGAACTCGAGTCTGCATGGCCGTGAGCCGACGTGCCTTCAGCCGGGGGCTGGAGTTCAGAACGCGGCACGTAACCGAGATCCTACACAAAATCCCAGGGGCTTTCTTCCCTGAAACGATGAACCGTAATCTCCGGGAATCGCTCTTCCAGCACGTCGGCGAGCACCATCAGCCCCGGTTGCTCCGTTTTCAAATGCCCCAATTCGACGAAAGCCACATCCATATCCGCGCAGAATGTGGCACTGAATTCCTCGGTCTCCCCGCCGAGCAAAACATCCACGCCGAGTCTCACCAGGCGGTTCATCACTCCCATGTTCAGGTGAAGGCCGATACCGCCCCAGCAGAGGCCAATCTTACTGACGGGGCGCTCCAGATCCGGAGCATAAACCCTGACAGTCTTCATTCCCACAGCATCTTTCCAACCTTCCACCAGTTTCTTCAGCGGCGCCGTTGCAACTTTGAAAATCCGCACAGCCTCGTGTCCAGCCATGTTTTCCATAATTGCCGGCTCGGGCAGATTCAGCTTTTCCTGAATCACATCCGCTATGCAATAAGAATCTGCTGTGCGATGACATTGAAGCACGGTGAGTCCATTTGCCTGCGCAAGCTCTTTCCGGCGCTCGTTAACATCCCAGCTCATAAACCGTTCATAATCGCCGTCACGTGTGACGCCGAGGAACGGCGATTCGTGGCACACAACCAGATCGCATTCCCGTTCCGCCGCTGCCCGCAATCCCCTCAAACCGGCCATCCAACAGACAAGTATATTTGTGACCGTCTCTTCCTCCGACCCGACGTAGATCTTTTCTTCCGGGTACGGCCCTGGCCCAAGAGAATTAAGGAACTGCTGGATGTCTTTGACTTTCACTTTTCTCTCACAAATGGGGACCAATGCTATGCACCGGGCAGCACAAGAAAACAAAACCACGTCACTTGAAGAAAACCGGCGAGGACCAGGTGGTGTGGCCCTGAGCGGTGAGAACACGGACGAGATAATACCCGGGACCCGGTTCGGAATCGTCAAGCGTATGCTTCTCCACCCCAAAACGGTGGCCGGGTAGCTTCTCCCAGATTTCCCCGTTCTTAATCACTTCAATCCGCTGAACTGGCATCGCAGATCCCACTATAATTTCAAGCTGTCGCTCAGTTCCGTCCACCGCCTCGCCACTTCCAGGACTTTGTCCGTTCACCGTAAATTTCAGAAGGGTCTTCTGCCCGGATGTCGCGTAAGTGCGCCCTTCTTTCAACGCCTCATAAACTTCGTCCCGGGTTAGCTGATCGCAGTTGACAGCGGTCATCTCAGCGGGCAGAAACGAATAGTAGGCTTCTGTGCCGTGATCGGTCCCGGCCGTAACTCCAACGTGTAAACCATCATCAAACGCCTCAAAGATACTCCAGGGTTGTTTTTGGTTTTCCCCGGGGAGCCCGTCACGGAGGAATTCACCGCACCACCCGCTCACCTCCACTCCGCTGTCCACCTCCGGCCACATTTCGGGATCTCCGCAGTGGAAATGGTTGATGCAGAAAAAATCGCGTCCCTCCTTTTCGTATTCTCTGTAAACACCGCCAGGCGTATCGCTCTCGGGCGAAACCCCATCGTTAATCATGTCGATCGGTTCACGGAAATAGATATTTCGATGACCGTAATTTTTCCGCATATGTTTGCCGCGGCCCATGCTGTTCGTCCATTCATAACCGGGAACCGTCACAAACTGTCCCGGCTTATTATGCTTCTCCAGTGTGCTGTTGAGCTGTGCCAGCCGTTTTTCCGTAAAATCGTGACCATGATCCGTCAGTGCCCAGAAATCAAGGCCACGATGGCAGCTCACCTCAATCGCTTTGTGTTCGGGATGAAGGCGTCCATCTGAAAGCTGCGAGTGCGTGTGAATATCCCCAAAATAGAGTTTCCCCGGGCCAAATGACCCATCCGTCACGATTAAATTGCTCGATCCGCTCACAGATGGATCGTTCTGATCCCGGGCATGGATCTGAAAGACTCCTTCCTCCCCTATCCGAGCGGTCAAAATCGCCATCCCATTATCGCCTTCCGAAATCTCACAAGCGGACGGCAAATCACAGTCTCTGGCATCGGCAAAAAGGCTGATCGCGCCCGTGTAGCCATCGGCAACGTTCCCGAAATGATCGATGGCCGTCACAACCACTCGAAATTCTTCCCCCGGATCGGGCGTCGGCGGGCAATGTACCATAAAATGCCCCGCATCACCGCCCAGGATATCGACTCGAAGATGCTCGCGCGGAGCAAGGTAGATACCGTTCCCCGCCAGGTCGCAGAAAAATTTGAATGGAAAGTCTTTCTGCGAAAGCAACTGGCTGCGGATACCGGGCCCGTGCGGATGTTCGCCAACTTTGATCGTGACAGTATCGCCGGGCTCCAAGGCTTCTCGATCTTGTAAAACTGCTTTTGGGGAAAAATGCTCTTCGCGTTCGAGGGACATCTCAGCCCCTTCCCGTGAACACTCGATTTCAAGGTAGCCCGCCGCACCCGGGTTATCCCACTGCAGCGGGGACCAATCTTTCTCCGGCAACGGCCGTTTCCGTCGCGATCTCCGATTGCACTCGATCACTTCGTTGCTCAGATTGAATTTCAAACCCGCCCCCGGCGGCAGTCCATTTTCGCCAACAGTATACTCGAAGTGGAATCCATAGAACCCACCCACCCTCATCTGCCCCGGACCACAATATTTGAGCTCGCCCAGATCGACCTCGCTACTTGTGTAGCGGTCCCACTCCAAATCCGTCGTCGACAGCAAACCAAAACAGAAAACGGGATACCGGCAATTCTCATTGAAGGGCAACTGGCTTGGAATCGGCGCCCACGCGCTCGTCGCACCGTTGGAACTGTGGAAACGTACGACATCAAACGGAATGGGAGTGGAATGCAGATCATCGACACTATATTTCAAAAATTCGAGGGGGATCTCCACATCCGCCATCCATTCGTTCTGGCCGGATTCCACATCAAAACTGATCGGGTTCTCTTCCTTTCTCCTCCAATTTTTCGCGACAAAGGCCTCGCCCGTCAGTTTCATTCCCACCTGAACGACATCCTGACCTGCTGCAATGAAATTCAGCGAAACAAAGTCCGTTTCCCAAAAATCACCGGTCTGCTTTTCGGGAAGCCACGTCTCAAGGTCTTGCAAAACCGGTTCTTCCATAACGAGATGAAATAGAAGATTTCCGCCGTTCAATTTGATATCGCAAGTAGTATTGACGTCCGCTTCGCCGGGACGATTTCCCGGGAAATAGGTTCCCTGATAAATGTGCGCGCCGATAGTCTTGAATTTGTCGACGGTTGCGGCTTTCTCGTCTCCGCTGAGAATCGCCGTTCGCTCTTTATCGGCGTATCTCACAAGCGCGTAGTTGGGATGCACGGCATTGACTCCTGCTTTCAGACTTTCTCGCATTCATAGGTCAGCCCGATTTCCTCACGCCATATGTCCAGCACACGGATGTTTCCGAGCGTATCATCCCAGCTCATCTCGGGTGCCTGCCGGTTCGGGATATATTCCGCCACAACATCAACCTCGTAAGTATAGAGATCTTTCGGTGCCTCCACGGCGATCTCCCGCGGTTCTTCTTCGGCATACTGATGAAGCATCATCCGCACAGGATCCCGGTTATGTCGCGAAGGAGTCCATGGATTATAAACATTCAGGTAACCTTCGGTTCCATAAATTTTCAGACTATTGCCATCTGGCAGGCTCAACCGAACGCCTGTGGTGAGTTCCGCCACGATGTCGTTCGGGAATTTCAGCAAAGCGCTTGCCCATTCATCGACCCCCGTTTCACCCATATGGGCGCACCCGTTGACTTCAATGGGTTCAGCAAAACCATCGCCGGCGGCGGCCCCTGCAACGAGACGCGAACCACTGACGGGATAGCAACCCACGTCGAGAATCCCACCTCCTCCCAGTTCCGGATTCAGAGTTCGGGATTTGGGATCGCCACCGCTGCGGAAACTGAATGCGGCTCGTATCAACTGCACCCTACCCAGGACGCCGTCCGCCACAATTTGTCTAATCCGTTTTGTCTGAGGATGGCAACGATACATAAAAGCTTCCATCAGAAAAACGTCATTTTCCCGGGCGGTATCGAACATCAATTGTGCTTCCGCCTGGTTCATTCCGATGGGTTTTTCTACGAGGATGTGCTTCCCGGCCCGGGCAGCAGCCATGGCCCACTCGGCATGAAATGGGTGAGGCACCGCAACATAAACAACTTCCACGTCATTATCATCCAGCAGATGGTCGTAACCCTCATAACGGCGCGGGATATCGTACTCATCTGCGAACTCATCCGCTGTTTTGCTGGCGCGGCTGCCGACAGCCAGGACTTCCCCCGTCGTGGATTCCGCAATCGCATCGGCAAGTTCGCTGGCAATGGTACCGGTGCCGATGATTCCCCATTGCAACTTGTCACTCATTGTGCATTCTCCTCATCATTCCTCAACTTGATAAAACGCGCTTTCCGGCGCGCAATCAAGGCCAATTTTGTTTTTTTGTCCTTTTCCACTTACACCACAGTGTGTTCCATCAAGAGCAGGATCCACGTAACAACGGAACCATTTGTCCAACCGACCACACATCTCCTCCACGCGGTCGCTCTGCTCCGGCTCTTCTACAAGGTTATTGCGCTCGTCGGGATCATTGACCAGATCGTAGAGCTCGTGAGGACCGTAGGGATAGCGGTGGATGTACTTCCAGTCGCGCGTTCTGATCATACGAACCGGCCCATACTCGTCGCACACAACGACCTCGTCCCGAACACCATCGCGTTCGCCTTCCCACACCGGCGCATAACTCTCGCCCGGCAGTTTATCTCCTTCAACCGCAGGAAGATTGAGATAATCCAGCAGTGTTGGCATGAAATCATACTGACTCATCATCGCCCCGGCAACTTCACCCTCCGGAATATGGTTCGGGTGGCTAACGACGAACGGGACTTTTACAGAATTCTCATACATGTTCAGGGGATATGTTCCGTTCCCTTTTCCCCAGAATCCATGGTGCCCGCAGGAAAAACCATTATCGGCGCTGAAAACAACAAGTGTATTGTCACGGATTCCGAGTTCCTCCAGTTTATCCAGAACCCGGCCGACCCCGATGTCAAGTCCCGTTACCGCACCAAAATAACCCTTCAGGGATTCTCTGTTCCCGAGATTGCCATAAGCCAGCCCCCGAGCCCACGGGTGCATTGCTTCCTGCGGACAGCTTTTGAACGGGCAATCGTCGTAAAATTCCGTCAATTCTTCCGGATGTCCCGTCCATGGGCTGTGCGGCGCATTATAATTAAGGCTCAGGTAAAATGGCCCATCGTCCCAGCTCTGTTCGATGAACTGAATCCCGTAATCTGTGATCCTATCGGTGAGGTATCCGGGAAATTCCTGAACTTCGCCTTCCCATATCATTTCCGCATCTTGATAACGACTTCCCCCCTGGGGCATACAATACCAGTAGCTGAATCCATGCTGAGGAGTGAGGCTGTCGCCCAGATGCCATTTGCCGCTCAGACCGACGGTGTAATCGTTCTCCGCAAGAACGTCCGTGTAGCATGTACAGTCTTCTATATACCGGGCAGGATCCGGCGGCATATTTCGTTCCCGGATCCAATCGTGCACCCCGTGCGCGCTCGGGATACGACCGGTCATGAGGCTGGCCCGGGCCGGTGAGCAGACCGGGGAGCTGCAGAAAAAGTTCTCAAACCGCATCCCTTGACCGGCAAGTCGATCGATATTGGGCGTACGAATTTCGGGGTTCCCGCAGCAACCCGCCGCCCACGGACCCTGATCGTCCGTCAGAACAAATATCACATTAGGTCTTTCAGTGGCCATTTTCTCACCTTACCGAAAATCATTATGAAAGATTTCATCTCCGGTCAAAGCCTCGTATCATAGGCGTTGATACCCGCCCGTGCAAGAGTTCCCTATTTTTTAGCCGGTCCCGGCAGACCGGGCAAAGAACGTAACGTTCGGTGATCACACGGCTTAGTCCGGATTTTATGGATAAATTCTTGTTGTAAATTACTACATCTAAACGGAATGCGCCGTTTTACATCGCCTGCATCCGTAAGTAGTTGTTTAGCCAAGAGATACCGCTTCAGGGGTCATTGCGAGCCCATCGCAAGATGGGCGAAGCAATCTCGTCGTTTTTTCAGCCCAGCAGCGAGATCGCCGGGGCGTCCTGGTGCGTGGAACGCCTCGCAATGACATGTAGACCTGAATGGGTGAGTGTAACGCACAGTAAACGCATACCTCGTAAGATGCCGGCTGGCGCCGTAACCTCCAGGGTTTTGTTGGCTGCCCATAATCCGGTCGTTCAACTCGACTCGATCAATCATATGAGTCCTGGTGCGTGGTGGCTCTCCGCCTTCTTGCTCTTCAAATACGGGAGAGCAACCTTTCCGCACTTTACGACTGCGTCACCCGCCGCAAGTATGCCCGGGCGGACAAATCGCGCCCGAGGCTGAAGTTTCCAGCATGGTGGCGGAGATCGGATAGATTCCTTTCCCTGCCGTCAGGCTCAGCACCCGGAAGACTGAAGGCGGACTTGGGTGCCGGGAGAGTCTCAAGCTAAACGATAGATGTTTCCGAAACAGCCAAATCGGGAATAATCTCAGTACCTGGTTAGACCCCGGCGTCCACGCCCCCCTGGAACCATAGGCCGCTCCAGATTGGCTGACCGATAAAGATGGAGTAAGCCTCACATGTGTGACTGGCAGACGAACTAAGCCCCAGGTGCAGCCTGGTTCCTCAAGTCCAACACAGAGGTTTTCATTGGGATGAGCTACTGCGGCAAGGAGAGATAATTGGCTTATCCGAACCCGCTTCCCAATACTGACAAAAAACCCTTAAAAGCCAGGCCCGTCGACGATTCATTCACCCAGCAGAGTGTCAAGTTTATCCTCTTCGGTGTTTTGCCTCTGTTGCTGACGTTTCTTCCTCTCCTGTTTGTAGCGGTCCTCCCCGGGGAGATCGATGGGTTCAATATCCTCTCGCCATTTACCGTCGGGTGTCATGAATTCGTCCTGCACCTTGCGGTACATCTCAGCATATGAAGATACTTTGTGGGACGCCTCGAGAACGCCCATTCGGTGTCGGAACATCCAGCGGTATTCTTGTTCTTTGTTGAGCGCTCTTACTCGTTCGTACACGGGGTTGCCGAACTTTTCGCCGACTTTTTTCTTCACCGTCGGCGGCCACGATTTTAGATGGGCATAATTCTGACTCCCAAAATCTTCCATAACCCAGTTCATGATGTACCAGAACCGGTCCAGGCCCCACATGATGTGCAACCCTTTCCGCCCACTGTGTCGGACGCCCGAACGAACGCCGGAATACGGCAGTATGGCATCGCAGGGATGTTCGCAGTAGGTCAGAATATCCGGGCTGAGAACGTGGTGCCGGTAATACCGCATGGCTTTGACGGAGCGGAGACGCCGCCCGAACGCATCCAGGTAGAACATCGTCACCCCCCTGTCCATCATCCGGCGGTAACGCCGCTCCATGGATTTCAGGTGCTGGAGGTTTTCGGGATCAAGGACCAGAATATTGTCGGTCTCCCAGCGCCACCGGTAATTCATCACTCCTGCGCGTCCCACAGTCACGCCATATTGCCGACCGGCCTGTTTGAAAATTTTATCGATGATTTCCCAGTTTTCCGCTACACAACGGGGTAGCAGATCAAAATCGCTCCGGAACAGCATGCCACGCGGTTGATAACCGCACTGACCCCATACGATCGGCCCTGTACCATTGGCCTTATTCATAATGGCAACTGTTCGTTCGGCCCATCTTCGGGCGCCCTCGGGCGTGTCAATGCGTCCATGGCGATGGTATGCCAGCGGATTGGTATCTGACCGCCATGGACCACCCGGAGTGGAAATCATCTGCTGGGTCGCAAGCCGATGGTCGACATTGTAGTGAGGTTTCGTGCTATGCAACGCATCGAAATATTCACGGTACGGTTCCATAAGATGTTTCCAGTTGCGATTGGTGCTGAGACGAAGTTTTAGATAAAACGTCCGCGCTCCGCCGGGAGGAATGGGTTTCTGAGCGCTGTAGCGCAGACGCCGGGTCTTGCTTCCCCAGCCCCCCTGCCAGTTGGTCAACGTGCGGGTAAGACCGGTATGCAGCGGTGTGGCACCAACCCCGTACTGTTCGTCCGCTCCATAGCTCCCGGCAATCCGGTTCGACCATCCCGGGTGCATGTGCCCGAGATCGTTTCGCCCTTTGGGATGCACAAGCCAGCCCCACTTGCTGTGTTTGGACAGTTGGTCCCTGTCGGCTTCTCCCTGGAAATGAAACGTCAGCTGCCCAAAAGCTGTAATGTCGATCGGAACGGAGGCGTGGTTGTTCTCAACATGGGCGCGAATTACGACATCTTCGCCCTCGAAACGATACGTAAAGGTCGTGCGCATTGATTCATGGACGTGAGTAACGCGACATGTCCGATCATCGATCCTGCGGAGGCCTTTTTTCTGAATCGGGGTCTTACCAAATGAGTCTCCAGGACTGAGCGTCTTCCACTCACCTTCCACCAGCGTCCGGTCATCCAGTGAAACCTCGTTCAAGCCATCGGCGGTTACCAGAAAACTGATACCGTCGTCGGTGCTGTATGTGAACTCAGCATCCGGATCCCCGGAATCGATATCGGCCGTCGCTGACGGAGGCACGCAGGAAATCTGCAGGGGAGTTTTCACCGGTTCCACGTCGGGTTTCCCGGCCCATTTCATGTTTAATTCCCCGAGTTCGCTGGCCACTTCGGGCAGAACGTCCTCACTGATCATAGCCCCCATGCGGTGGGAGTCGAGGAAATTGGTCACTTTCAATACGTTTTTACTCTCATCCGACTCGACATTTCCGTACAAAACCGCTCCGGGAACCAGCCACCGTACGATGCGGCACAGAGACAAATCCGGTTCCAGTTGTACCTGTCCATCCTTGATCTGCGCCGGAATTATGCACGGGCTGTAGAACAGCATAGCGTCGCTGAGATGAGGCACGTATGTGGGCACATGTTCTTCCCGTTCGTTGAGAACCTGGCGAAAGTATTGCATCATCCTGAGGTCGCCCACACCAGTGCCAAAATCCTCCATGAGGAACATTCCGGCTCCCAGTTTGCGGATCGACTCGCGCAACCGGCAATGCCACATGTGCCGGAGATGTTTTTGAATATGCGGCGCAGCATCGAGCCATTCGCACCGGTGTATGGTGGTGTGGACGGGCCACCGATCCGGTCGGCCGGTCACTCCTACTATCAACCCGCTCTCTCTCAGCGGTCCGGCAATGAAATTCTTGACGTTCTCATGAACGCTCGGCGGTGCCATGTGAAACATGGCCGCATACTCGAGCCCCTTGGGATCGTATCCACCGAGTTGGCGGAAAACAAGCCCGCGAGCGTTAGCCTTTTTTAGATCGGGAAGAATTCCGTCAACGTAATCCCGAACATATTGTGGACGATCAAAACGCACCTCCCCGTGGGCATATCCGAGCGGATTGTCCGGGGTCTTCGACTCTCCCCAGGGACCGGGAGCGCAGT
This sequence comes from Candidatus Brocadiia bacterium, assembly GCA_046538485.1. Classification (GTDB taxonomy): domain Bacteria; phylum Planctomycetota; class Brocadiia; order SM23-32; family SM23-32; genus JBKHIT01. Next base: position 29,591 of record JBKHIT010000053.1, read on the forward strand.
TCCACAACGTCGTTCCGCTCCCCTCCCCCGGCTTCACCGGTTGGGTACGGACCGGATGATAGATAATCGGTCGAATGTCATACGGATAACGGACTTCGCCGAACATAGCCGCCAGGCGGCGTCTCCAGGGTCCCAATAGATATTTCCAATCGGTTTGATCGCTGAGACGAATCAGAAGCTGATAGGTGCGAGCTCCTTCGGCTTTTGCCGACGCGGAGACTACATAGCTGAGCTGAACCGTTTCGTTCCCCCGAGATTTCTGCCACCTCAGAAGCGTGGGGGTGGTTTCGCGCGTGACCGGACACAATCCTATCCCGAAACTCTTACCGGTGACATAGCTGGCGCCAATGGGTGTTTCTGGTGAGGGATGGAAGAGGGCCAGTCGCTCTTTGCGAAGACGCGAGGTCGGGTGGTGCATCATCAGACCGTTGAGTTCCTCCGGCGAAACGAATTCCAGACCCCCAAACGCCGCAGCGCGGAGATCGGTCTGCCGGTTCGGGTTTTCCACCCGCGCGGCGATACGGAGATCATCCCCCTCGAATATGTAATCATACACGACGGTGAGATTGGCGTGAACGTGACGGACACGGGCCTGCTCCGCGCTGAGCTTTTTCACATCGCTCGACTCGATGGGGCCCGGCGACAGGGTTGGCGGTGTGACTGATGGCACGGGTTTTTCCGCCGCCCACATCGGACTGCTGTCCAATCGCCACCGACCTTTCGCTATCGTTCGGTCCCCGACGCGGATGGCGGTCAGACCATTTTTCGTAATGATACATGTCAGGCCCGAAGGCGTGGTATGATGGAACGAGTCATCCTCACCCGCGGTCACATCCGCCACCGACCACATCAGAAGACAGATTATTGCGGTGGCCATGACCGAGAAGTTAACTCCTCCGGTCCCATTGTTCGGCTCTCGCATTATGAGTTCTTTCTCAGGTTATTTGAGACGAAACATGCGGACCCCGTAACCGGGCATCGCAAAGCTGAATGCCCCCTCTTTCAAAGGATGTTTCCTGTCGTCTTCAACATTAACGGCCTCACCCGGCTGAAGGCCGAGTTTTTGCAAATCGAACTGCGCTTTTACTCTATTGTCCCGGGGGTTCCACGTGCAAAACAGTACCATAATTTCCCCATGATGCTTGACAAGAAGCCATTTGCAGCGGGGATCGCTGGTTTTCATGGGCACGACGTCGTCCCAGTAGTTGTAGACCTCCGCGTCAGGTCGGGTGTAACCGAACTCTCCCAGAACGTCCAGCAAATTGACACGTTTGAACTTCCCGCGGATCTCATGCACCATCAGCGCGCCGAATTTGGTTCGGTGCGATCCTCCGCCCAGCGCTGTCGGTATGTTCCCCGACTTGAGACCAAGCGACTCGGTCCGCAGCAGATCTGCCGGGTATTTGGCCTGCGCGGCCCCGCCACCATAGAGCCATTCAAGATCGAGGTTGGCCTGACCGTAAACCATGTATGGTGGAAGGTGGGAATTGGTCATATGCAACATCATGAGCGGTTTTGTGGTCCGGGGAGCAAGTTGCTGGTGGATGACCCAGATCCGCCGGAGATATTCCCTGTGCCGCCAGATATTCGCCGACGGCTGGATTCGACCGTTGGGCAGTTCGTAGGCCGCCGTCGTGACCGTATCGTGGGTCGGCTTGGGAAACGTATTATCGAAATACAGCCCGATGCCCCGTCGAACAAATTCCGCGCCGCACCACAGAGCGAAGTTGAGATAGCTTCGCGGATACGCGTGGCTGCTCCACTCGTCACCAAACACACGGTCCTCGGGATGATACGCGTGTGTGGCGTGGAACTCTTCCCAGTAGGCCGTGAGGTAATCATCCGCACCACGGCTGATACGGTGGGCATGATGGAGCAGCCCCACAACCTTCTTCTTGCTCTTGTAAGTCTTGTCGCTGATATCGCCCGAGAGGTGTTCGTTGGTCCACGCTTTCATGAACTGCCCCCAGCCGCCCCCGCCGAGACGGGCTTCCTGGAGCTTGCTCAACACGCTCGTATCCTGATCGATGGGCAGTTTGGAATACATCACGCTGGGAGAACCCCAGTACTGGGCCGCCATCCACTGGATTCGTTTGGAATTTGGGGGGCAACTTCGGAAGAAAACGTTGCGCCAGTTTTCCGGCATCGGTTTGCCCGGTGTCGCCATGAGACCGAAGACAATTTTCCGCGGTTCCTGCAGCTTAACCGGCTTCTGCACCAGATTAACGCGCAGTATGAGACGCCCGTCCATCCGGATCAGCTCCTGACATGGCACGGGTTTCTGATCGCCCGGCGGATTGGCATTGAGCACCCATCCGCGGTCGTTGTCTGCAAACCAGCAGATCCCCCGTTCTTCGGCTCCGACCCACAGGTAGGGATGGAAGTTACCGTAAAAACGCGGCGACGGCAGATCGCGGCTATCCCAGACCCGCCCCGTGCCTGTCGGGGTGCTTCCGGCCGGGTTGTCGCGAATCTTGCCGACCAGGGTCGTGTGGAAAAGCGGGGCTCGATCATCTCTCATGGGGATATCCAGCCAGAGTTTCCGAAGCTCCTGTTCATCCTGGCCCGGGCCGAGGGTCATCTCCACCTTCATTATACCATCGTATTCCGTTGTGCAGGTGGTGCTCACCGTCACCGCGGGATGGCTCGCCTCGCCCCTGTAGGTAACGCGCCGGGCGTTCTTTTCAACGAATTTCCCCGTGCCCGTAAGGGCGGTATCATCGTTGACGTTGATCGTAACCGGTCCTGCGAGAAGTTCCAGCATTTGACTCCCGGTATCGTTCCCCCGGGCGCGAACGGATTTCCAGAGTCCCAGACCATCCGATTGGTACCGGCGCATTACGACCGAGGTCACCTCATCGTCCTGCTGAACCGGTTCAAACGGCGGGTACACCTTACTGGTTATCCCCAGTCCATTGCCTTCCCAGGCGAAATATTGACGTTCAAAAGTGCGTTCGAGAACGTCTTCGTAACCCTTGAGACGGACGCGCACGGTGTATTTTCCGGCTTTCAGATCCTTACCGACCTCAAAACGTTGGCGCGCCGGGACCGTTTCCCATTCCATGGCATCGGCCAGAAGTTCCTGCCCGTCCGGTCCCGATACTTTCACCTCGGCGGTTTTGGCTGACTCCCCGTCCAGGTTGAGCTTGCGGGGATCGACCTGCAACCGGATGAACCCGTAGCTCGGGTAGTATTCGAGGCGAACGGCTTTTTCGGGTTGGGGGCCGGTTTCCTCCGCACGCCATTTCTCGCGTTTCGGTTTCCGCCAATCCATGGTGTAATCCAGGTATTTTGTCTCCGAATCGGCATCCGCCACCACCAGATGCAACTTGTGTTTGCTGTGTTCGTGGAAACTGGTGGCTTTAAACTGGTAAGGGGTGTAACCACCCGGCTTCAACTCCAGGGAGCGGGTGTCGGTTTTTCGTGGCATATCGGAGGACATCGCCACGGCGCTGATCTTGACTTTCGACGCGCGGTCGGACGGATTGTAGATGCGCGCTTCCAGTTCCAACTTGCCCGCATACAGCTGATCGCCCAGGGACGTTATCTGCACGGATGGGTCGTCTTCGGTCAGTCGTATCCGCGGGTAACCGGCCCAGTTGCTGTAATTGCCCCCTTTCGGAAACCACGACATCTGCCCCCCCCCCGGCTCCGCTTCCAGTTGCGCACAATCAGCGCTCCGATGGTTTTTCCCACCGGATCCCCCTCCAGCCCCAGGTCTTTGAAAGAAATGCTGATTTCGGCCACCCAGATCCCATTTTCCGATTGGATGGGGCTGTTTTCATCGGTTGTTTCATGGATACCGTTGGCGAAATCCCAGTCTCCGTCACAGGCTACACTCGGGGGTTTCCCCATTATTCCGTATTTCTTGTCATAGATGGCGTCAGTGGCGTTGGCGATACACTGGACGTACGGAAGTTTCTGTTTTGTTTTGGACCTCCGGCCGCGATGGGCGTCGAGCCAGAGTTCGATGCCGCCCGCCCCGTAAAGTTTATCGTGGGCGGATTGTTCTTTCTTTTTGAGAGCCTGAAGCTGTACGTCCGGAGGCAATTCGCTGGCCACCGCGATGTAGAGACACTTGCGGGAGTACCCCAGCCAGGCGGCCCCCACTTTGTCGGCCATCGCCCCTCTGTGTTTCTGAAACCCCTGGATCCGCACCGCCCCATCCCATTCTCCCGGGGCGATCCGGCCATCGATTTGAGGAGTCGTCTCGAACAGCGAGACCGTAGCCGTCCCTTTTTCGGCCGCTCCGAGCAGAGGGATGAAACAAACGAGCGCGAGAACCAGCCAACCCGGCACATTGGAGCGATTCATATCTGCCTTCTCCGTTTGTTAGAAGCACGCAATCTTGGAACGATTGGAGCAAATGCGACATAAAAACGTCGTTGACAACCGCCGCCCCATCATATCGCCTTTTTTGAAAGCCTTTGGGACTCGGCGACTCAAAAAGGAGCGCTGTTATGCTCTGTTATCTATCCTTGCGTTTTGCTCGCTTTTTGTCAAGTAATTTCAAGAGCTGCCGTATATTGGCTCAACCCCAACGTCATCCCTGGCAAGTTGCTTCGCATCAGAGCTTGCGTCCGTTTCTGGCCCGACCTCAATACCGCGACTGTTTCGAAAGCATCTTCCAATGGTCCAATAGGACAGGACGTTGAACAGAAGCGGAGTTACATCCGCGTACGCAGGATCATCAAGCGCAGCCACTACGGCCAGCGCTCCTTCCTTACTACCCGCAGTCCCCTGTAAGCCGCCACCGAGAGGCGAAGCCCCGAGGGAACTTGGGCGCCCCGCGCCCAAGTGGTCGGCTTGACTCCATTGTTAAGTGATTTCATGTTCTGGAGACGATCTCCTATCTTGCCAGGCGTAAAATAAGTGGGGCGCCGATAAGAACGAGAAAAAATGCTCCTACAATAATTCCAGTCAGACGCATAGCGACAGGGAGCTTCTTGTGGAAGATAGCCGAATAAAGGGTTAAGGCGATTGCGGCAGGCAGTTGGGCGACAGAAAAGAACACTGCCGACGGCTTTGGCGTGTGAGATGTGCTGGCAGTGTTGAGAAATCCGAAAAAGAAAAACGCAAAGCAGACAAAAAAGAAACACCATAGGGCTTTGTAACTCCATCTACTTGGCTCTGTTGATCGTGAAAGCTCTTCCATTTTTCTACTCACTTAACGACAAAGGTCTGCTACTCCGGTGGAGCGCCAGCGGAACCGGAGTTAGCAGCACCTGTTTGTTATGGCTTTTCTTCTGAAGCTGTAACTTTGGCCAAATGCGCGGCAATAGGACCGAACAGCAACGCAATTGGTAGACCGTACCGAATTCCACCAAGGGACATACCATCAATTTCAAGGGGACACATACCTGGACCAGATGTAAGGAGGTCCAATCCCAGCAATCCCAACGTAACAATGGTCACGGCCAAAGCAATCATGAATCCTCGCTTTGGCAGGCTGGCGATGCTAATGCCCACAAGAGCGCCTACGACACCATAGAGGATTGGTATCTTCGAACCTGAGAGATACCATGGAACGGATGCCAACACAAGCAGGCCCAAGTAGCCAATGCGAATGGCCATTTGCCAATTGTTCACTCTTTTGGTTGCCATAACAGGTACCTTTTAACCTTCATTATGCTTTACGCACAAGCTACCCCTTTCGAGACCTGAAATCAAGGCCTCCATCCCGTTGTTCGGACCT
>JBKHIT010000054.1:0-35259 GCA_046538485.1 Candidatus Brocadiia bacterium
GGCCTTCAGCCCACTTTTTTCTCAATGCACACCTGTACCCCAGGGCTCCGACGACCTTCAGGCGTCTGCACCCTGGGCTGTCATATACTGCCCTTTCAGGGCAATGAACGGCAGGGCGCGCTCGGCGATAACCCCCTTGCATCTGCGTGGCATCCCGGATACGTGGAGATCTGGTGGTCCATTCCACTTGATGTTGTGGGTTCAGAGCAATTCTGCCGAGGTCAGTTCGAGGCGCGGCGCCAAAGGTGACCCAGACGGGTCCCTGCGAAGCCGCAACGAAGAAATGACCCGGCAGAATTGCTCCCTACGGGCCGGACGGCGGCGGCCCATCTGCGGCGTTGCAGTTCGGCGTGGACCCACTTGGGTCGAACTTCTCACTGCGCCTTGCATCTGAACCGCCGACGAACGGCTGAACGCACAAAATCAAGTGGAACGGACCACTTTGTTGGTTCTGGAAGATCTGTCGGTTGATGAGCCGCGTTCTGAACTCCAGCCTGCTTATGTGTCAAGTCACGGAACGCGATAGAAAACAACGAGTCCCTTTGGTCTCTTGCGTCCCTTCTCCCCGCAACCGATCGCCGAGGGGGACCTGCCGTTGGTTGTTGTGCTGTTTTGCTGCGAGACCTGTCGGTTTATCGTCCGCGTTCTGAACCCCAGCTCCGCAGGGTGCTGAACTCCAGTCCGCTCACGGGATTGGGATCTGGGCCGGTCATACCGGCAGCTTGAAAGTCGGCTCGGGTCCGAGCCGTATCTGAGGTGTTGTAGTGCTGATTTTGTTCCGGGAAACTAATCAAGCTCGGATCGGACTTCCACCCAATCGCCATCGCCGCGGCCGGAGCGGTACATGGCGTCGAGGACGGCCTGGGTTCTTCGCCCATCGCGTCCGTCGCATACGAGCGGGGCACCGGTTCGGAGGGCGTCGGCGAAGTTGTCGGCCGCGTTGAGCCATTCCGATTCGATGCGTTCCGGTGGTTCGTCCATCCAGACGTCGTCGATGAAATAACGTTCCCTGTTTTCTTCCAGTGGGCCGCCACTGGCTCGGGTGAGCGCCCCTTCGGTCCCATAAGCTTCGAATTCAAAGTACCATGTTTTGTGCGGGAAACAGGTGGTGGCGTAGAGGTTGACGATGCTTCCGTCTTCGTATCGCCAGTTGGCGCAGGCCAGATCTTCTCCCTCGATGTCATGGTTTTGCGTCCAGATATCCGCACGGGCGGCTTCGGGGACGCCGAGCACGAAGACGGCTTCATCAATGTGATGGATGCACTGGTTGCTCAGCACGCCGCCACCATCAAGTTCCAGAGTTCCGTGCCAGCTGCCCTTCCCCTCGAAGTAGGAATCGGGACGGAGAACTTTGAGAGATACCTGGGCGCCGAGGATTTGCCCCAACTTGCCATCCTGCACGAACTTGCGGGTGCTCAGCAGATCGGATGTGAAACGGCGACCGAAATCGACGGCGAGCAGCAGATCACGCTCTTCGGCGGCCCGAATCATGCGGTCGCAGGCCTCAAGGCTCACGTCCATCGGTTTTGTGGTGAGGACATGTTTATTGGCTTCCAAAGCCTGGACGGCGACATCGGCGTGGGCGCCGCTCCAGGTCATGACGTAGATAACCTCTGCATCGTCGTTTTCGAGCCATTCTTTGACGTCGAACGTGTACGGAACGTCGAGTTCTTCACCGACTTTTTGGGCGCGTTCTTCATCGATGTCACAGACGCCGATCAGTTCGGTTCCGGAGGTTTCCTGGACGAGTTTAGCGCGGCTTTTGCCCATTCCGAGTCCCACGACGACAAAACGGACGGGATCGTATTCGCGGACAATTTCTTTTTTCTCGGTTTCGGGTTGTTTCAGCATTCCGGGGGCGGCGCTGGGCCAGGCCGATCGGATCGCTTCGAGAGCGTTATGTGTCATCTCCGCATTGCTGACTGAACGATCAGGGTTATGGGTCTCGATGGAGACCGGACCGTTGAATCCGTGGTTATCGAGCGACTGCAGGATTCGATCGTAGGGGGCCGTCTCACCGAGCTCCTCGACTGAACCCTGAGCTTTGACGTGGACGAGGCGGGTGCGTTTGGCACAGCTGTCGATGTATTGGTCCACGTTTTCTGGAGGGTTATTGTCCCCCAACCACTCGTTTGAGACGTCCCAGGCCAGCCCCCAGCGCGGTTCGGCGAGGGCATCCAGGACGGCATTGACTTCCTCCGTGCTCACGCCGCAGTTCTCGAATGCCAGCACGAGATTGGCTTCTTTTGCTCGTTCTGCGAGCGGGCGAAAAGCATCGAGGACCTGCTGTTTTTCATCGGGCCTGACCGCCAGCTGTCCCCGCTTTTCTTCGGGAGGTTGCCAGAAGAAGAAAGAGCGGATGAGGCGGCATTCGAGCGCATCGGCCGCGCGGATGAGCCCTTCGAGTTTTTCGGCTTCCTTTTCTCGACGCTTTTGGTCAGGCAGGTGGACCTTTGCCAGGGATGACTCGAGAGTTCCGACTTTCAGGTCCCTGTCGTTGAGAGCTTTCTGGACGCGAGCGAGTTCTTCCTCAGTCAAATCGTGGATAGCTTTTCCGTAGATTCCGCCTCGCAGGTCGGCGTATTGCACGCCCCAGTCGACGAGGGTATCAAGTGCTTCTTCAAACGGGACAGCAAGTTCATCTGTGAACACAGACTGAAACATGGGTCGATCCTTTGCTCCGAGGGAGAGAAGGTTTCCAGCAACGATCGGAGTATGAAAGAAATTTATGCGCTATGCAAGGGAGATATATATGTTTTTCGGGAGGACTTTCAGGCTTTTTTAATATGGTTTGCAAAGGATAGAAGGATGGATTAAGATGTTTGGTAGATCAAACATTTCGCGTTTTCCAGGTTGGACATGACTGAAACATACTCTCTCAGCCCGGCTTATGAGGATTATCTTGAGGCGATAGCGCGTTTGCTGGTTGACAAAAGCGGCGCGCGCGTCGGCGAGATTGCCGGCCTGGTGGGCGTGCACAAATCGACAGTCAGTGCGGCTGTGAAAGGCCTTGCCGAAAAGGGGCTGGTGAATTACAGTCCTTATGAAGAAATTACGCTAACCTCAGACGGGAAAAGGATTGCAGGCGAGATACGCCGTCGACACGAGGTAATACGTGAGTTTTTGGAAAACGTTTTATCGGTAGATCAAGAGACAGCAGAGGCAAATGCCTGTCGTATGGAGCACGTTATGGATGCGGATGTATTGGAAAGGCTTTCTTTTTTTGCTGAATTTGTACAAAATTGTCCGCGCGCTGGCGAGGATTGGTTGAAAAAGTTTCGGTATTACTGCAAACATGAAGGGCATCCACCGCAGGACGATCAGGAATTGGGACTCTGGATGAAAGAATTCGAGCGCAAGGTGCGAAAGCGAGAGATGAATACAGGAGAAGCCGATGCCGATTCAGCTTGACAAGCTTCAACCCGGTCAGAGCGCATCTGTCCACCGGGTAAACGGTGGCCGAGGTGTGCTGCGTCGGCTGGAGGCAATGGGTGTTAGACCCGGCAAACTTATAACGAAGGTCAGTTCCCAGTTTATGGGAGGGCCGATCACTGTAATGATCGACGGTCGATACGTTGCGATGGGGCGAGGAATGGCGGCGAAAGTAACCGTAGAGCCGAGAGGAAATTGAATCGCTTGAAACCCACCTGAAATAATTGCTTTCGAAGGACCTGCCATGCTTGTCCTCCTTATGGGAAATCCAAACGTCGGCAAGAGTGCGATTTTTTCGCGTCTCACTGGCGCTGACGTCATCGCATCAAATTACCCGGGGACAACTGTTGAATATACGAAAGGAAAGATGGAAATCGAGGGGGAGAAGACCGAAGTGATCGACGTCCCCGGCACGTACACTCTCGAGCCTTCCAGTCGCGCGGAAGAGGTTGCCGTCGAGATGACGCGGGAGGCGGACATAATCATCAATGTGGTTGATGCAGCCAGCATTGAACGCGATCTCAACTTGACCGTCCAACTGTTGCGGACTTCCAGCCGGGTAATTGTTGCTCTGAATATGTGGGATGAGGCCGTGGCGAAGGGAGTGCAAATCGATGTTGACAGGTTGGAGGCCGAACTCGGTGTTCCTGTAGTTCCCACTTGTGCGCTGAGCGGGCAGGGTCTTAAAGAACTGCGCAGGCGTCTGCCGGAAGCGCAGGCGCGCAACATGAAATTTGAGGATGAAAACAAATGGTACGTGATAGGCGAAATTCTTGATTCGACGCTGACGATAACTCACCGTCATCCTACATTCAGGGAAAAATTAAGTCACGCCAGTGTACACCCGTTTTGGGGCCTGGTTTTTGCGCTTGTGGTCCTGGCTGTCTCCTTTGAAATCGTGCGATTGGTTGGCGAAGGGGTCATAAGTTATGCGGCAGATCCTCTTTTCGATACCGTCTGGCGTCCCGTCGTCCAGTGGATAAGCCATTTGCTGGGGGAAAGCGGTTTCTGGCACAGTCTATTGATCGGGACCCTTTTCGAGGGAAAAGTCGATTGGGGGCAGTCTTTTGGCGTTCTGACGACCGGACTTTATATCCCGGTTGCTCAGGTTTTACCTTACGTTTTTGCCTTTTACTTCATACTGAGCATTCTCGAAGATGTTGGTTACCTGCCTCGTTTGGGGGTTGTGATCGATAATTTGATGCATCGGGTGGGGCTGCACGGTCTATCGGTGGTTCCGATGTTGCTGGGGCTGGGCTGTAATGTGCCGGGCGCACTGGCTTTGCGGGTGCTGGAGACGCGAAAGGAGCGTTTCATTGCCGGGACTCTTATGGCAATCTGCATTCCGTGTATGGCTCAAATAGCCATGATAGCCGGGCTGCTGGGCCAGTACGGTGTGCGCGGATTTCTCCCGGTTTTTGGAACGCTATTTCTTCTGTGGTTAGTCCTCGGGATAATTATGAAACGATATGTAAAAGGCGAAACTCCCGAGATACTGGTGGAGATTCCCCCGTATCGGTTTCCGTACTGGAAATCTCTGCTGAAAAAACTCTGGATGCGGGTGCGCTGGTTCCTGCAGGAGGCCATACCGTATGTGTTGCTGGGTGTGGTCATTATCAACCTGCTCTACGTCCTGGGAATCATTGATGTGCTCAGCCGGGCCATAGGACCGGCCATTACGCGTGTGCTGGGACTCCCCCCCGGGGCTGTGGGAGCTCTCATTATGGGATTTTTGCGGAAAGATATCGCCGTGGGCATGCTGCGGCCGCTTTCGCTGAATTTGCGTCAGCTGATCGTTGCCAGCGTGGTGCTTGCCGCCTATTTTCCCTGTGCGGCGACATTCGTCGTGCTTTTTAAGGAACTCGGCCTGAAAGATATGGCGAAGTCGGCCCTTATCATGATTTTCGTGGCGTTCACAACGGGGGGGCTGCTCAATCTGCTGCTGAAGGCCGTGGGGATTTAAAACGGCCTTTCAGACCACATCTCTGGCTTTGGCTCTCTTGGCCCAAACACCCCCTTAGCCCGTTCCCGGAAACACGGTAAGGAAAAATACTCACCCTTGTGGTGGAGATCGTTATGTTTCGACCTACACCGCTCCCGGAGGGCCAACCGCTGTCTTTAGACTCAGATTACAGGCTGTGTACCGAGATCAGATGCGAAATATAGTGCAAACTCTTTCTGGGCTGCCGTTTATAATAATTATACCTTTAGGTTCGTGAGAAATGCGGGCTAACGATCGCCAGGACAAGCCCCGGCGGATTCGATGGAGTGGCAGCCGGCTTTTGTAGGTTAAAATCTTAAGCACGCCGGGGTAAACCCGTCGGATGGATCCGGAGTATTTACCGGTCATCCCCCAGTTTTTTCTCTGAGCTATGTGTGGCCTCTTCCAGCACCTTACACTGCCCATTTGCGTGCTCTTTGAGGGCTTTTTCGACTGTTGTTGCACTTGTCCGGAGGACCTCGATGTAGTGGTCTCGGAGCGCATGGAAAGCGATTTCGCCGATTTCGCGTACGATCACGGCATCAAATGCTTTGTCGTTGAGCAATTCGTTGATGACGGCCAACCCGGCACGCACTTCCTTATCCTGCATTTCATTCGGGATGATTTCGACGTCTTCGGCTCCGTCTTCCCCTGTCCTTGCGATCAGGAAAAAAGGTGCCCGTCCAAAGTGTTCTGATATGCCGGAATTGAGCCCGGCATCTTCCACGAGGGGAAGCAAAAGTCTGGGTTTCTCGGGTCGATCGGGCTCAATGTGGAACATGATCCCTTCGATTTGGGGGAATTCTTCACGCACGGTCCGCTGGGCCCGGTGCGCGATTTCATGTCCACGGACGACTTCCATGGAAGGCGGCACGCGAAGGTGACCGTCAAGGAAATAGAACGGCCCTGCGCGTCGCAGCAGCACTTTTTCAACGTTCCGCACCCCATTTGCTTCGGATACCCGGCGCTTGATTTTTTCTTCGAGTTCAGGATTTACCGAAGCATCCATGAGGCTCAGGACGGCCTGCGAGATGTTTTTGATCCCAATCCAGATAATAACGATGGCGATGAGAACCCCGACCACGCCATCAAGCCAGTGAACGCCGAGGAGAGCACCGACGCCGCTGACAAGAACCATAAGTGAAGAGACGGCATCCATCCGGGTCTCTGCGGCCGTGGCTCCCAGGCTTTGAGAGTTGCTGGCGTGGGCGGCTTTGTTTTCCCATCGAGATATAAAAAAGGCCATAACGGCCGAAAAAAAGCCCATGCTTATTGTAAGCCAGGGACGTTCCATGGTAGAGGGGGTTTGGATTCGCTGGATGCCCTCCCAGAGCAAGGAACTGCCCATATAGGTAATGGCTCCGGACGCAACAAGAGCGGCGAGCGTTTCGGCGCGGTAGTATCCGTACGGGAACTTGCGGCTGGCAGGCCGAAGGGCAAGCGTGAGACCGAACCAGGCGGCAAGGATCGCCAGCAGGTCCGCGATCGTGTGCACCGCATCGGCCTGGAGGGCGAGCGAACCGGCCAGGTAGCCAACAATCCCTTTGGTAACCCCCATAAAAATCACCAGAAGCACTGCGAACCCGGCAATTCTTCTGGCTTTTTTGACATTCATAGACATGAGCATTCGTTTGCGGAAGGGAGGATTGTATCATTTTAGCGCAGTGGCGGGTTTTACACGATGCTCAGAAGAATTTGTCGCGCCACCACAGGAAGAAAGCCCACTCGTTGTTTTTATTGCTCTTATTCTCACTATCATTTCCTGATTTACCTGCAGCTTGAAGAAGAATTTCTTCGCAGGGTTCCGACGCAGTTAAAAACTGGTAGGCACATTTGAGAACAACAAATCTTTTTTTAGCATCCGGATCTTCTGAATTCCTGTCCGGGTGATATTCCTTACATTTCTCCCGCCAGGCGGCCTTTATTTCCTCTCTGGAAGCATCTTCGCCCACACCGAGGATTTGGCGGGCAGCCTTCCGGGCTTTTTGGTCGCGCCGAATGTCTTTGCGAAAATCTTTGTCAGACATTATTTCGGACCGTAAGGTGTATCAAGAGTCATTCAGAACGGTGATAATTTGTATAAAAAAGAAGCAACTTTTGCTGGCGAAAGGTTTTCTGAACACAAATAAACCGCAGATGAAAAAATAATAGGCCTCCACTTCCCTATCAGAGAGTATAGGCAAAAGCTGTATTAGCGTCTACCGGGAAGCGGGGAATAGCCTCAATTTCCCCCGCATTGTGAGGAGTTCACTCGTGTTTCTTGGGTGAGGAACTTGCGTAATCAGTTGCGTAGAAACCGCTGCCCTTGAAAACAGCTGCACAGCCACCGGTAATAATACGCTTGAGTGGAGCACCGCATTCGGGACACTTTTCGTGCGGTGGGTCTGTCATTTTTTGGATGAATTCAAAGTGTTTGCCGGTTTTCTGACACTTATATTCATATGTCGGCATCTGTATTTCCCCCCTGGCGATTTTTACTGTTGGATAGGTTGTTCCGCCGGTCTTTCATCTTTTTTGTAGCGAAATGGCGCCAGTAGGGCATTCGGGAACACATGCAGCGCAGCCGGTGCAAAGATTTTCGTCGATGCGGGCAATTCCGTTGATTTGTATCGCATTCTCGGGGCAGACCTGCGCACAGGCTCCGCAAGCATCACACTCACCTTTGTTGACGACGGCGATGGCGCCCGAGGGCTCTGATTGTTGTAACTGGGAAATTCGTTCCTGGATTTGTTCCAGTTGATCTTCAAGCTTTTCTGCAGAGTCCCGGAGGCTTTGCAACTCGGAGCCGGAATTTTGGGGTTGCGATTGAGGAGCAGGCGTTTGAGATGCGGAAGGCTGAATATTTTGTCGTGTTCCTCCTCCCATATTCCCTGCGCCCGCACGGCCCATTCCGCCCCCCATCCCACGACCGGTTCCTCCTCCGACGCCGAAATGAGATTCCACATTTGCCTGTCCTGACTGAGATAAAGCTCCCGATTTGAATTCCTGAACGGCGTCTTCTGCATTGCCGGATACGCCAACGATCACATCGATTCCGCCGGAGTTAAGGACTTGAAAAGCATTGGGACCGCAATTCCCGGTAAGGACGGTGCTTACCCCCCGATCGACCATCATCTGGGCGGACTGAATTCCTGCTCCTCCACCAGCCGTTGCGTTCGGGTTGTTGATAGCTTCAAAATCCAGTGTGTCGGTATCCACAAACAGGAAGTAAGAACAACGGCCAAAACGGGGATCAATATCATCCTGCAAATTCGGGCCAGTCGTTGTAACAGCAATTTCCACGGTTGAGTGTCCTCCCTTAAAATAAATACGCGGGGATGAGCAGGGGAGCGCAAGAACCTCTCATCCCCGCGAGCGGCCGGAGGCCAGTTCCGGCCAACTTCGACGATTTGGGGTGTTAATCTTCGGAATCTGCGGCTTGTTCAAGCTCTTCGATGCGTTGCTGGATCTGATCCAGTGTTGTCTGAAGGTATTCGGCTTGTTGTCTGAGATAATCCAATTCATTACTGGATGCCATCATTCCGTAAGAGTTTGGAGCGCCATATGGAGCTGAAGCCGCATAGGGAGCTCCATACGCGTAACTGCCCCATCTGGCTTGCGGTGCGCGACCCCAACCCCGGTATCCCCGGCCCGGTATGGCATTCATGAAGCCGGGTACGGAGTAACCGGCGCAATAACCGGCCGCACGTCCTGTCATCGGCCCGAATCCTGCGGGCCCTGTGCCATCACCACCTGGCATGATTCGTCCTCCGTAATTTGCCAAATTTTATTTTAAATTCAAACACAGCCAATATTAATTCCGCATATTGCGCGAACGATGCTGTCGCCAGGGCTCCGTTATGCGTCCGGGCATCATGAACCGGTCGGCAGGCAACTGGCCGGTTAAATACGCCGCGAGAACCTTCTCAAGCTGACCGGTGATCCACCCAATAACCTGAATGCCGGAAACTTGAGCCCTGTGAGCGAGCGGGCGCGAAATCGCGCCACATATCAGCGTTTCCACATCGAATTGAACCAGCAGCTCAACGCGCTGTTCAGGACGTGGACTCTGAATATTCTCCGTCATCCTTCCGACCTCAGAGTTATTCTCAATTTCGACGAGAGTAACGCTGAGAGCGGTATCGAATAAAGGAGAAACTCGTCCATTCCAATTGGAAATTGCAATCGTTTTCGCCACATTTAACCTTTTTCAGGTTATATAATGCATATTACATGCCAGCAGAGCGTGCCAGAGTTGTTTGGATAACGTAAGTCACTGCAGTGAAAGAGGATGAAGAATAATAAATAGGAATTGTGGCGTAGCCACTCCACCTCGAGGCGTTGCATTGTGCATCTATTCGCCGGTTGGCGTGTTGCATAATGCAAAAGGGCGGTGCTGGTGAAATTCGGTTCACCGGTTTTCCGGGGGGGAGATATCGTAGGAGTTCATTTTACGCCAGAGTGTTGTTTTGTGGATCCCCAGTTCGTCGGCGGTCTTCGTGCGGTTCCAGTCATTTCGCTCAAGGGCATGATAGATCCAGTGGGCTTCGAGCTCTTTCAGTGTTTTACCGGTCGGGAGAGAGGCGGAAGATTCCGATTCGCGGAGGTTCTCAGGGAGGTGGCGTGGCTCAATCATGGCTCCATCGCAGACGACGAACGCATGTTCAATGATATTTTCCAGTTCACGGATATTTCCGGGGAAGTCGTGGTTCATCAATATGTTCAGTGCTTCAGGAGAGATATCATTCACTTCTTTACGCTGGAGTTTGCGCAAATGGATCAGAAAATGGTCGATGAGCAACGGAATGTCGTCGCGCCGCTCCTTCAGGGGGGGGAGTTTAACGCTCACAACGTTCACCCGATAGTAAAGATCTTTTCGGAAATCTCCTTTTTCAACCAGTTCTGAGAGATCTTTATTTGTTGCGGTCAGCACGCGCACATCGGCTTTTTGGGGTTTCGTTCCTCCAAGGGGTTCGTATGTTTTTTCCTGCAGCACACGCAGCAAGCGGACCTGGAGGGCGGGTGAGACGTCGCCGATTTCATCCAGAAATATTGTTCCACCTTCGGCGCGGGCAAAGCGACCGGGTTTATCTTTTTTGGCGTCGGTAAAAGCGCCTGCGACGTGACCAAAAAGTTCTGATTCCAGAAGTGAATCGGGGAGTGCCCCGCAATTGACTGTCACAAGAGGGCCTTCGCTGCGGGGGCTGAGGTTGTGGATTGCGCGGGCGACGAGTTCTTTCCCGGTTCCGCTTTGACCTTCGATAAGAACGGTGCTTTCGCTATCGGCGATACGGGGAAGAACATCGAATATTTCCTGCATCCGGTGATTTTTACTGATAATATCTGAAAAAGTATAGTGTTTTGTGACCTCGCGGCGCAGTTCTTCCACGAGGCTCAGGTCGCGGAAGGTTTCAACACCACCGAGAAATTCCCCGTTTTCGTCGCGGAGGATAGCCGTGGAAATGCTGATAGGGATGCGTTCGCCGGAAGCGTTAACGATATAGATTGCTCGGTTGACTACTGGCCGACCCGTCTCCAGGGTATGCTTGAGCGCACATTCCGATTCGCAGATGCTGGCACGGAATACTTCCCAACAGGGTTCCCCGATCGCCTGCTCTCGAGGTACACCAGTTATTTGTTGTGCCGCTTTATTGAAGGATTGGATATGCCTTTCTTTGTCGATGGTGAATACCCCATCGGCAACGCTGTCAAGTATGACCTGTGCGGTTTTATTTATTCTTTTCATGTTTGGTATCGCTGCGATTCAGAAGCGAATCCGGCTTTGGCGCGAGTGTTCCGGATGCTGAGAAGGGGCGCCCTGCGTGTTTAAGTCGAAAGATGGAACACGAACATGGATGTATTATTTATTCTACCAGTTCCAAAAGCCCGTTTCATTTGAGCACAGAACTGATTTGCATTCCGCCCCGCCCTTCGGATTTTACAGATAACGTCTCTCCACGAGGCCTTTTATCCCGCATTTCTGATGAACCTTAATGAAAAATGGTCATAAACGGCAGTTTCCTGAAATCCCAGTTTTGTTGAAGTTCCGATTCGGCAGGCGAATGAAAAAAGGCCGTCGAGCTCAAGGGCCCGACGGCCACAATATTGGTTTCCCGGCCAGGACTCGAACCTGGAATGGCAGGACCAAAACCTGCTGTGTTACCAATTACACCACCGGGAAGCACACCTCAGATGTAGGTGTAATTATACATGGGGAGCGCGCGGAATCCAAATTTCTTGCGCTTGATAGAAGGGATCGGAGACAAGGATTTTCAGAAACCAACAGTATCCACATCTTTGGCCGGTTGCTCTTCTTCATTTTCATCGATTTCGGCTTCTTCGTCGCCTTTTTCAGGTTCCTCTTCCGTTGTTCCCTCGGATTTTTCAGGCGCGGATTGAGGGGCTTTGGCCACTTGTTTTGCTTTCTGGAACTGCTCCCAAACAGTTTTAGCGACAAAAAGGTCACCGTTTACCATTTGTTCCTGTTGGCTCAGGATCGTTGCTTGTGAAGTTGAATCATATATCCGACTCAGAATAACTTCTCCTTTGACGGTTTTTTCTCCGGAGGGATTTTCAGCATAGATGACATAACGTTTATTTTTTTCACGGTTACAGTCTTCACCGCCTTCGAGCATTATAATTTCTTCGCTCGGCTCAACCACCAACACCTGGCCGGCTGATTCCATCGTCTTTTCTACCGGCCCGCCAGCGGTTGCCATCTGATACTTTTGCTCCCACTTGTCGATCCGATCTCTGAGGTCGTCAATTTTCCTGTTCTCTTGTTTTTCCAGTTGTTCTTTCTGCTTTTTCATATCCTTGAAGTCTTCACGAGCCTCCTGACGGAGCTCTGTCATTTCGGAATACTGTTCTTCAAGTTCAGCCGTTTTTTCCTTGTGTCTTTTGATCAGATTATTCTTCTGCTGTGTTAAGCGCTGTTCGAATTTTTTCATCTGTTCTGTTTTTTTGGTCAGGAGCTCTTCTTTATCTTTGAGGGTTCCACTCAATTCCTTAACTTTCGCATTGAGTCGTTCATACTCTTCTTCGTAATATCCCACGAGATTGGCCATTTTGTTGTAGCCTTTGGCCGGAGTTTCCTCGAGTTTTGTTTGGACCTGTTTTGCCGAATCCCACTGCAGTTTATCAACCATTCTTTCGTACTCTGCCGACTCCTCCAGTTTGTCGGCGACATTCCGGAGCGAATCTTCCCTGTACTGGATCCCGTATTCCGCTCCTTCTGATGCTTCCAGATCCCATCTTTTTTGGGTGAATTCATTCCTGTATTCTTCGAATTTTTTGCCTATAGTGCCCTTAAAGGCAAGTTGATTCTCGTCGATGGCTGACTGCAGGATTGTGTTCTGCTGGTACAGCCAGAGGGCTGCCCCGATACCAATGAAAGACAGAACAATGAAAATCACCAGCGCGACAACGGTTCCTGATCCTGAACTGCGTCGTTTAGCGGTCATATTCCTTTTTTCCTCCCATTACCTTGGGACCAAGCCCCCGGTTACCGTCCCCCAACCGGATACTTTTCAACATCCCTGTAATTCAAAAAAGCAGATTTCACCTCATAACTTTATCCATCTTGGAATGGTTTGTCAACCTTAATTGGCGCGCCCGTATGTTGGAATCGCCCAGTCTGGTTTCATTTTTTGAGCGTTTGATTGACAACTTGGGCAAGTTCTTCTGTCATTGCCGGGTTCAGTATTCGCCGCAGAATCGTTGATTCTCGCACAAAATACAGTGCCAGCGTGATGGTCTCGTCTGGCCATCCGCAACCCTTTGCCGCCAGCCCATAAAGCCAGAGCTGCGGCCAGTAGCGACTGGCAATTGACTTCATTTTGTGTTCGGGGACCAGGTCGGTCTTAAAATCCAGTATTGTTGTACCGGAACCGCAGACGCAAACGAGATCCATCGTGCCTTCGAGTAAACCGGCGTCGGGATCCAGAACGGGGAGATTTTTCAAAGGTATTGCAAAAGGGACTTCCTTTTCCACGCGATCAGCTTTCTTTACGAGCTGGAGGAAATCGTCGCACTGGAGGGCATTTCGGGCGAGCTCGGCGGCCCCCTGGATAATCTCCTGGTCCAGCTGCATATCGGCTCCTTCGGCTCGTGCTATGTTGCGAACCAGTGATGCCAAATTGTTTTTCACGGCGTCATTTCGAAGCGAGATGCGCTCCAGAATCCGGTGGAAAAGTGAACCCAGGAAGCGTCCCCCACTGCGATCTCCCTCGGGTTCAAATGCTGCCGGACCCGGGCCTTCGAGCGAACTGGGAAGCACAATCCGAATCCCTTTCGAGGCCGCAGCAGTCGATAGGTCTCGCTGCTTAATCCATTCTTCGCGTTGCTCAAGCAGCTCAAAAGGCGATGGCTTCCGGCCCGTTATGGTTTCGGCCACCGGCGGGGAGGGCGCTGTTTTTGAGACATTCAGTGACGGTGTGTCCCAGAAGAACAGGTTTTTTCTGCTTTCACCGAAAGGAACCTCATCGGGATCGGGAAACCCACCCGATTGCAAGAGGAATCCCAGCAAGCAATCACCGACTTTGTCGTTTTTTTGCCAGAAGAGGGGCAGTACGAGAGAACGTTCCGCCCGGGTTGCCGCCACGTACAGCACCCGTTTTTGCTCGGCCAGTTCGTTTTTCGATTCTATTTCTGCGAGGTCATTGTAGTTAATAGATCGGATCCCGGCTCCTGCCTGCAGGCCAACGCGACCGCGAACGTGATCGACAATGAGAGGTGGCTGAGAGGAAGACAGACGCCGGGACAGGTCGGGCAGGCAAACGATGGGAAATTGAAGGCCTTTCGATTTGTGAATGCTCATGAGGTGAACGAACGGTTCCCCCGGCTCAACAAGCGATGATTCTTCCTCTGCCTCTTCTCTTTCCTGGAGATCTGCCAGATAATCTACCACGCTACGGAAAGTGGTATGGGAGGCATTCCAAAGCATGCGCATTTGCCCGGAAAGTTTTTCAATGTTGGCTGCCCGTTGTTCGCCACCGGGTTTTAGCTGAAACGATTCGACGGCTTTCGTTGTATCAAGTATTTTTCGAAGAAGCGCTTGCGGCGGAATTGAGTTCCTTTGCTCGTGCCATTGCCCGAGCAGTCTCATCGGTTCGGTCACACAGGCTTCGGACCCTGTTGTTTCCGTATAATTCCAGGTATCTGTGGATTGATAATAGCGAAAAAGATCTTCGTCGGATATCCCGAAGTAAGAGCTGCGAAGTGCAGCAATAATAGATACCGAGTCAAGCGGGTCGTCCAACGCCCTGAGAACGGATATTGTTTCGACAATTTCTTCCCTCCGGTAAAAACTTTTTCCCCCCACCACCCTGTAGGGAATATCTATTTCCTCCAGAGCTTCCTCGTAAATTCCCACGTCGGTCAGGGCCCGGAACAGAAGCGCGAAATCTCCGAAATCTGCCTTGCCCTCGTCAGAGTAAAGGGGACATGAACCAACCGAGGATTTTTCCACGACCTCTCTGATGAAATGTGCGATATGGCGTGCTTCGCAACGGCGCCCGTCTTCCGCGCTCCAATCCTTGCGTGCGAGTCCAGGTGGCGGGTACAGGCAAATAGTTGGATTAGCTTCATATTCGGAGGGTTTCTCGGATGCGACCAGCGGAACGTATTCAGCTTGATAGACACCGTCTTCTTCGGCGGGGGCGAAGAGCGGTTCGAAAAGATCATTCAGCGAATCTATCAGCATTGCCGTGGAACGGAAATTGCGAAACAGGTTCTGGATCCGGCCCGTTTTGTCAGATAAATTGCCAAAGAGTGATTTAAATTTCTCGTAGACCTGAACGTCGGCGCGACGGAAGCGGTAGATGGACTGTTTAGGGTCACCGACGACGAATAGTTTAATGGGGTCCAGTTGAACTTCGTCCAGCGATTGGGCCGGGTCGGTCGTCGAATCCTCGCAGAGGTAAGCGATGATTTCGGCCTGCAGGGGGTCGGTATCCTGGAATTCATCGACCAGAATCGCATCAAACTGTTTTTGAAATAATTTCCGTGCGGGAATGTTTTCGCGAAGCATTCGGGCGGACAAAAGAAGTAAATCGTGGAAATCGGCGACCGATCTTCGTTTTTTCTCTTCCCGGTAATAGTCGGCGAATCCGCTTAGCCACTCGAAGAGATCGCAAGCGAAATAACCGATGATTTTTCGTGCCGCATCCACCAACGTACCGAGTACCGTTTGCCCCGCGTCTCGCGAATCCTTGTCAAAACTTTTTAGCGCCCCTTGAAGGTCGGTGTCAGCGAGATCGGAGGCCGCTCCGATGAGTTGAAACCGGTTGATTTCGGCGCCCGAGGACAAATCGCGCACAGCCCGACGGATTTTTCGCGAATTTTTGTTGCCGCTTTTCATGTGGGCACTGATGTAGTCGGCGCCCGGAGCCACGGCATCTTGGAATTCGCGATAGAGTTTTTTGGGCGACAACTCTGGGCGCGGCAGTTCAAAACGATTTTGTTCCAGGATCTCTGAAGATTTCAGAAGCGCAAGGCCGAGATCTTTGAGTCCCGTCCCATAGTTACCAACGCCCCCAGCACGAACTCCGGCGGCCAGTGCCTCTGCAAATACCCCGGCTGGATTTTGATTTTGTTCGCTGATCCATTCTTCCCAGCATCTTTCGCGCAGTATTCGGGCCCGGGTTTCGTCCAGAACGTCGAAATTAGGGTCGATCCCGGCTTCCACTGGGCGAGCGCGCAGTAGGTTGGCGCAGAAAGAATGGATTGTCGATATCCGTGCTTGATCAATTTCCTCAACGGCAAGGTGGAGTCGGTGGTGCTCTCTATCGGTGAGGTCTTCTTTGGCGAGTTCTTCTATAAGCTTCGTCCTGAGCCGAAACTCCATTTCAGCCGCTGCTTTTTCTGTGAATGTAATTGCTACGGCGTGTTTCAGCCGGAACTGCCCGCTCCGGACACCGTCAAGAACTCTTTCCACAAGAAGCGTTGTTTTCCCGGTGCCCGCGGCAGCTTCGATCAAAAGTGAGCGGTCGGAAGAAATAGCTTCGCGCCGTGTTTTTTCGTCACGCTCAATGGGAGAACTGGTGGGTATTTGGTTCACGCTTGTTCAGAAAGTTTGAGGATCATCGCTACTTCGTCGCAATTCGGGAAATTCGGGCATTTCAAGCAGTCGCTCCATACTTTATGGGGGAGATTATTCTTGTCATAGTTTTCAAAACCAAACTCCCGGAAGAAGCCCGGGAGATACGTCAGCACAAAGACCTTGTTCATGCCCAGCTCGGGTGCTTCTTCAAGACAGGCATTGACAAGCTTTTTCCCGATACCACGTCCCTGAGCATCTTCTCGGACGGCGAGGCTTCGGATCTCCCCCAGCCCTTCCCAGGTTACATGGAGTGCGGCGCACCCCAGAAATTCATTATTTTCTTCCCAGATGAAGAAATCACGGAGAGCTTCGTAGACTTCGTTCAGAGGGCGGGGCAGCATTTTCTCCTGAGCGGCGAAGTGGTTGACAAGTTCAGCAATCGCCGGAGGATCATTGACATTTGCTTTTCGAATTGTGGCATTCATTTTTCTTTTTATTCCACGGGGCAATGGTTTCACATGTTTTGCTGAAACCAGTGGACTGTTTGCTGAAGGCCATCCTGGAAGGTTACTTGCGGCTCGTAGCCGAGCTCCTCGCTCGCTCTGGTTATATCGGCTTCCGAATGGCGCACGTCGCCGGAACGTTCACTCTCGTATTGTGGGTTGACTTCCACATCCATAATGTTACTTAACATTTCGAGCAGAGAATTCAAGGAAAATCTTTCTCCACAACCGACATTGTAAATTCCCCCGGAAGCTGCAGGCGCGACGGCCGCCCTGAGGTTGGCTTCGACCACGTTTTCAACGAAAGTAAAATCCCGTGACTGCTCACCGTCGCCAAAGACAACCGGTTGCTCACCAGAAAGCAGAGCTGATATAAAAATCGGAATCACCGCGGCATACTGGCTTTTCGGGTTCTGCCGCGGCCCAAACACGTTGAAATAACGCAAGACGACCGTTTCGAGCCCGTAGATTTCGGGGTAAATTGTGCAGTGCTGTTCAGCGGCAAGTTTACTGATGGCATATGGACTGCGGGGTGACGGAGACATATCCTCGCGTTTCGGCAGGGTAGGTTTGTCGCCATAGACCGAACTGCTGGAAGCGTAAACGACACGTTTAACCCCGCATTTTCTGGCGGCTTCAAGAACCTGAACCGTGCCTTCGACATTTGTTCTATTGGTTGCGACAGGGTTTTCGACCGATCTCTGCACGCTGGCCAATGCAGCCTGGTGGAAAACGATTTCGACCTCGGCGAAGGCTTCCTTTAAAAGTTTTCCATCGCAGATATCACCCTTGAAAAATTCGATGTGTCTTTCCGCTTCCCGGAGGTTTTCGGGCCGGCCTGTTGCAAAGTTGTCGATGACCCGAACGTGTTTTTTCTCTTCCAGCAATCGGTCGACAATATGGGAGCCGATAAAACCAGCTCCGCCTGTCACCGCGAACAGATCCATTTTGTATGTTTCCTTTAAAAGGCAGCTTTATACACGGAATGAAGTGTAATGCAGAGAGGCTTTACTCGCAATGTTCTGGCCTGCGGCTGCTGGGGTGTTTTGAAATCTCCGCACGGCGGGCGGAACTCTTGTGGAGGGTGTTTTTTTGAACGAATACGCTCAGGCAGATATACTTGAACAATGGGGGTTGTTTCTGCTGGTGTGTGAATAGCCATGAGTAGCATGAAAATTTCGCCGATTAAGGTTCCCTTCTGGGCGATAGTGATTTTGCTCGCGACGACGGGGGGGGTGACCTTAACAACTTTGACGGTTTCCCATGTGAGACGGTCACTGGAGCGAAAGAAATCCTACGGAGACCTCGCTGATTTGCTTGAGAGGGGCCGTTTGTTGGAAAAACTGCGACGCGAATCGGATTGTCGTTTGCAGGTCCCTGTCGGGGAAGATAAGGATCTGCTGGTTTGCGTTTCGCCTTCACAGCGACGCTGGATTGTCGTGGGTTGCGAAGGCGCTAAAATGTTTTTTCGCAGTTACACGGACGGGCTTGAGTTTCGAACTCGAACGTTCGATTTGCCGACTGAAAAAAAGTTGTTGCAAATTTTTTGCACCGAAGCGCGGCTGGACTTCTACTGTGGCGAACACATTCTGAGGGCTCGGGCGCCGCAAAATTGGCGATGGTTGGTTGCGCCCATCGGGAAGAATTTGTCCGCCGGAGAAGAACGCATTTCTGTTTTTCGCTCGGTGCTCAAGGAAGACGGATTCCAGCGTCGCAGTTTTGGTCGTAATGATGGCTGGATGGTTGAGGAGGGCAGCTGGCATACGCTCATGAGAGGAGGAGGGGAGGGAAATGCCGCGAACGCTTTTGTCTTGACGGCGCGACACCAAAGCGGTTTGCGGCCCACTGTCAGAACCGGGTGGAAACTATGCGCGAACTATACAGTTCTGGTGAGTGCTCGCCCGGCTTCCCCTCAGGCAACATACAGATTCATGGTGGGAAATAAAGAGGGCTCGCAGGTCAGTTTCGGATGGGACGGCGACCGGCGGGTCTGGACTCTGAAATATTTCGGACCCGATGACCGGACATGGACATACGATTACGACCGGGTCGTTTTGCCACCGGGCAACTGGCAGCGCTTCGGCCTCCGGCTCAAAAGCCCTTTTGAAGTTGTCCCGCTGCGTGGAGGCAGAGAATTGGAGGGTAAACGTTTGCCGGGGCCCGTTTTTGGGCGGGTGCGTATAAGAGCAGAAAACGCCCCCGTATATTTTGACGATTTCCAGCTACGGGGAAGAGACATCCCCGCGGTGAGAGCCACCCCACTCCATGTTGAAAGCCGTTCGTTCGCCGGGAAAAAGGTCAATGAGAAAAAAGATGAAGGTTTTGTGAAATGGGCGCACGATACGTTGAGTTGCAAAAGGACGAGGTTTAAGACCAGTGAGGGGACCGTTCCGGCCAATCGGTACAGAATTCCTCTATACGGGGATTTTACCTACAAAGGACCTTCAGAAGGATGCAATCGTGTGCTTTTGAAACTGGCAGATGAAAAGGGGGCCGACGTGCGAATGGCATTCATACGACAAAAGCAACGCTGGTGGTACTGCGGGGAACAGGTCGGCGGGCATTTGACCAGAGGCGGGCAAGTAAACGTTCCAAGGCTGAGATTGTATTGTCGGAACGGAGCGATCTACATGGACGGACAGCCCAAAAAACCGTTGCGGCATCTGAATCTTGACAGACCGATTTATCTGACGGTTGCCACCCCGGGGCTTAAGCTTGAAAAGGAAAAGCATGAAATTACTTCCTATAAACTCTGGGATGAATTTTTTGAGACTTCACCCTTTGAATGGGTATGGCAGTGCGGAAGTTTCGGTATGCAGTACCGCTGGGGGTGCCAAAAACGCTGGAATTGGATGGGAGGGTGGTCCGATAACCTGGCTATGGGCTTTTCTCGAGCTCGCTACGATGGGGGCCAATCGGTCGAATACTATGTCTGCATGAAAGATTTGCTGGAGGGCATCAACAAGCGGCGTTACATGCGGCGGGATTTGAATTTTTCATTTTGCACCGACGGACGGAATATTGCCAGTGGTTATTCGCTGGTCTTTGGAGGTTTTGGCAGCGGGAAACTGTACTTTTTGAAGGGGGGTGAGGTCCTTGCGTCAACGGGCAAAGTGAGAATGCCATCGTTCCCGGGAACTCACCATGACGTGCATTGGAGGTGGTGGCATTTTCGCGTTGAGAAACGAGGTGGGCATATAAAAGTTTTTGCGGACGAGAGAAAAGTTTTTGATGTCCATGATGAGGATCCGATATCAGGGGGGCACCTGGCATTTTGGAGTCTGCGCGACGGGTTTCTGCTGGCGCGTGTGCGAATCGCAGCAGCAAGGCGCACCGACCTCCCGCAAAAGTTTGAGTATGTGCCAAATTCGGGGAATGAGAAATGGAAGGCGTTGGACTCTGGATGCGTGGGTGTTTCGCAGAGCGGGCAGATGACAGAAGTTCGAAACCGGATAGGGGGAGGGGTTTTTGCTGTTCGTTGGCAGGGCGCCCCGCGGGATCTTTCGGACACACCGGTCATGGAACTGCCGTTCCGGGCTGCCCGTGGCGCCAAAGTCAATCTACATCTCCAGATTTCAGGTCGGTGTTATGTTGTTCCACTGACCGCTCCCCGGAACAAGACGCCCTTTGCGCTTTGTCCCAGATGGCGTCAGATGCAAAGGAAACAACTTTTTTATCATGTCGTGCAGGCCCCCCAAATGGACTCGGAACATTTCCTCGACCAGGTGCAGATTGGGGACGGGAAAGTTACCGTTGATTTGAGCGAGACTTTTCGTGCCGGGGAAGGGCAATTAGAAAGTCTTGTTGTCGGGAATGTTTCAAATAACAAATATCTTCTGGCAGGATTTTCGGGAAATGCGTCCGGAGCCCGATACTGGCTCGGCCGCCCGAGTTTTCGACCGCAGTCCGAAGATCGTGGTGCGCGTTAGCCCGCCTTATCGCACGAAGCTTAAAGAAAAATTGCCATAAACGGCATTTCAGATAGACATTACAACGCAATGTGTAGCAATTCTGAGTACACAGTATGTAATCTGAAGGGAGCGGCGCCAGCATTACATCTGCTTTGTCAGCCTGTAGTTGAAGTATAAGTGAACACTTCGCTCCGCTGGCTGGGGGGCTCCTCGCTTCGCGGTGGTGCGGTCCTCGTCCTGGGTTTGGCTTCCGCGCAGCTGCAGCATTGGGGCGGCTTGAGAAAAGCGGGTTAATTGGCCTCGATTTTTGCCGGGAAGGTCGCTGAACTTGTTTCCTTATCGTGATTGCGGGCTCTTGCAAAACTCCGCGGTAGGAGTTACCGTATGTTCATTGATTTTGGAATGAATTGCGACCATGAACCAGCGGGCGTCGAGCTGGTTTGTGAGGAAGATAAATTTTTGTTGATCAGGACAAATCATTATGGACGAGATAGAATTGGAATGTGAATCCTGCGGACGCACTTTCAAGGTCCCGGCGGCCATGGCGGGGCAGAGTGCCGTGTGTAAGTGTGGTCACCGAATTCAGATACCCGATAAACCGGGGGAAGAAGACCAAGAAACCGAAGGGGCGGCTGGCGGGAGCCGCGAGGGGATGGCTGTTCCTGAAGAAGATGCGGTAGTTCCCGGGGAGGAAGAAGCCCCGATGCCGCCCGCCGATGAGGAAGAACTGGGAGAAGAGGCGCCTCTTCCACCGTCCGATGAAGAGGAAGCGGAAGAAGGACCTTTGCCCCCGGCTGACGAAGAAGAACCGGGTGAGCCTTTGGTTCCCCCGGCTGCGGGGGCAGAGGAAGAGTTACCACCTCCACCGGCGGACGAAGAGGAAGTGCCGGTTCCCAAATCTGCGGGGGTAACCCGCAGGTATCGTGCTTACGGAAAGCCCGAAGGCAAGGAGATGAGCCGGCGCCGACTTGTAGTAATAGGTGCAATTATTGTTGTTGCGGCTCTTGCAGCGTATCTTCTTATCGGTGTGTTGTTGCAGCCGCAGGGCGCCCATCGTGCGGTGTATTCCCGCAGCCTCGGCCGTTTGAAACTAATACTTATGTTTCGGCCGGAACAGAAGGATGCCCGGGATAAGGACGGCCGCGTTCCGCTGCATGATGCTGCATTCAAAGGATATGAGGAAATAGCCGGGTATCTTGCACGGGAAGGAGCGGATCTTAACGTTCAGGATGACGATGGTTTAACCCCCCTGATGATGGCGACGTATGAGGGGCACGACGATGTTGTACGTGTTTTATTGGGCCATGGGGCGAACCCGGATTTGAAGGAGGATGTGGATGTTGAAAAGAAATTGAGGGGCCGTGCGCCTCTGCACGTCGCGGTCCAAAAGGGGCATGTGGACGTAGTATCTGAGTTGCTTTTGAGCGATGCTAACCCTGATGTGAGGGATATGGAGGAGAATACTCCGCTCCACATTGCTGCAAAAGAAGGACGGTACAAGTGTGCCGTAAAACTTCTGGAGAAGGGAGCCGATCCGAACCTGGTTAACCAAAAAGGAGAAACCCCTCGTGACATTGCCTTCACGCGAGCCCAGGATCGCGTTGAAAAATTGCTGGCCCAACACGGTGCGAAAGGTGGCGCTTTGTAAGAGAGCGAAGT
Organism: Candidatus Brocadiia bacterium; assembly: GCA_046538485.1. Classification (GTDB taxonomy): domain Bacteria; phylum Planctomycetota; class Brocadiia; order SM23-32; family SM23-32; genus JBKHIT01. The sequence continues at coordinate 22,507 of JBKHIT010000054.1, forward strand.
CCAGTTTAAGGCCATCGAACTTGACATTTACCGAAATCGCCATTTATAATGTAAAATTGCGTGAGATGTTTATTTGACAGTGAATAAGTGAGCAGACTGGACGGATTCGATGCCCGCAGAACGTGGAGGTTATCAGACGGCGAGCCCGGATGATAACGGCGTCAGTGAAGAACATCAGCTGGCCTTAAGGCTTCCCTTTTTCGGAATTCTGGTGGCGATACTGGTTGCCGTTGCCGGGTGGTTTGTTGCCTCTGCTTTGGACAGTGGGAATGAAGTTGCTCTTACTACCCGTGCTCATTATGCGGTAAGGCTTCGAGTCGTACCTTCAAAGTTTGCTGAGGAGGCCCGACGATTGGCGGAGAACCCCCCGGCGGAGCTGGGAGAACTCGTAGGGCAGTACAGAATACATTTGCAAGAAAAACCCGATGGTTCTTTCGTCCTTTGCGCCGGTGATTTCGCGTCCAAAGAGTCTCCCCGGGCGAACAAACTTCTCCAGCGAATCAGGAATTATGAACGTGGAGATGAACGCCCTTTTCGGTCTGCTGCTTTGATCGCTTTCACAGCTGATCGCTTTCGTTGATGGTTTTCCAAAGAAGCAGGTAACTGATATGTCTATGCACAAAAGTCTAAGATCGAAAAGCAAATACACGCGCTCCAGGAATGTTTTGACGCGCGAGGAGCGCATTGAACGTCTTCTTGAAGAAGAGGAAGACCGTTGGTCGGAAGATGAGTCGGTGTTTGGTCTTCCTAAAGTCAAGATCGAGACGGTGACCCCACGCAAGAAAGCTGCCGAGGAAGAAGAGGAGGAAGAGCTTGAAGAGGGGATGGAAGGTGAGCTCGAAGGCGAGGGTGAAGGAAAAGAAGAGGAAGAGACAGAAGAAGTCGCCGAGTAGCAGGCAGCGATTCCCCACTGACTTTCCGTCTGGAGGTTCTCTCCTTGGGTTTCGAACATCTCATTGCGGGACGAATGTCTGAAATCGATAGCTCGGGTATTCGTAGAGTTTTTGATCTTGCCAAAAATATTTCCAATCCCGTCAATCTCAGCATCGGTCAGCCGGATTTTGAGGTCCCCGGGCCCGTCAAGAACGCGGCTGTCGAGGCTATTAATAGCAACCAAAACCGCTACACGGTTACTCAGGGCATTCAGGAACTTCGAGAAGGGGTGCTGGAGACTGAAAAGGAGCGGACGGGGATAGAGCACGAAGGTGTTCTCATAACGAGTGGAGTTTCTGGCGGTCTGCTACTGGCTTTGATGGCTCTGGTAAATCCGGGCGACGAGGTGGTGATCCCCGATCCCTATTTTGTGATGTACAAACATTTGTGCCGTCTGCTCGGCGGGGAACCTCTTTTTGTAGATACGTATCCGGATTTCCAGCTTACCGTTGAACGTCTCAAGGATGCCGGTGCTGGTCGTGCGAAACTGCTTTTGCTCAACAGCCCCAATAATCCTACCGGCCAGATTTTGCCCGAGAATGAACTTCGTCGGATTGCATCATGGTCCGAAGAAAACGAGGTTCTTATTCTGTCCGACGAGATTTACAGCGACTTTGTGTACGATGGAGACTGTGTGAGCGTTGCTTCATTTGCCCAGAACGTTTTGCTTCTGAGCGGTTTCAGCAAGAGTTCGGGGATGACGGGCTGGAGATTAGGTTATGCCATCGGCCCAGAAGAAATCATCGGGGAGATGACGAAACTGCAGCAGTTCAGTTTCGTGTGTGCTCCTTCTATAGCTCAGCATGCGGGAATTATTGCGCTGGACATTGATATTGAGCCGTACATTGAGGCCTACCGAAGAAAGCGGGATCTGACATACGAAGGGCTAAAAAAGAAATTCGATCTTCCCGAACCTCAGGGCGCTTTTTATGCTTTTGTCAGGGCACCGGATGGAGACGGGGACGCGTTTGTCGAAAAAGCGATTGAGCATAGCTGTCTGGTGATCCCCGGCAGTGTTTTCAGCGAATCAGGCACCCACTTTCGCCTGTCCTTCGCAGCACCAGATGAGACGATAGAAAAAGGGACGAAGTTGCTCTGTTCTCTGGTGTGAATTGGTTCCGCGTGGTGGGTTCTGGGCGGAATTTATTTCAGTCCGTATTTTGCCAGTTTTCTATACATTGTGGCGCGGCTCAATCCGAGCTGGCGGGCGGCTTCGCTGACATTTTCTCCACACTGTTCGAGAGCCTGGACAATGGCTCTTTTTTCCAGTTCTTCAAGCGGAATGATCTCGCCTGAGGTATTTGTTTCTACGGGCGGGGGGCTGAGGGCTTCTTTCACCGTCTCCAGAGCTTCTTCCACCGAGAGGTCGGGCATCTGTCGATTTTCTGCCCCGTCATGTATTGGTTCGGGAATGAGATTGGCGGTTACCGTATCGGTGGTTGCGAGAACAACGATCCTTTCGATGGTATTGCGCAGTTCCCGGACATTTCCTGGCCAGGGGTATTTCAAGAACAGTCGCATCGCGTCAGCTGAAAAATCCCAGAAATATTTGTTGTGTTTTTCGGCGAAGGTCTCGAGGAAATGTTTCGCCAGAACGGGAATATCCTCCGGGCGTTCCCGCAGTGGAGGGAGATGGATGGGGACGACGTTGAGCCGGTAGTATAGATCTTCCCGTAAAGAACCCTGTTCGACTTCGTGAAGGGGGTCGCGATTTGTGGCAGCCAGAAGACGGGTGTCAACGTGAATCGGTTCGGACCCGCCGACCCGTGTGAATTGCCGCTCTTCCAGGAACCGAAGCAGTTTCGATTGCAGATCGACGTCCATCTCGCAGATTTCATCGAGGAAGAGCGTGCCGAGATGAGCCTGCTCGCAACGTCCAATCCGCCGCCTGTCCGCACCGGTAAAGGCGCCTTTTTCGTGTCCGAAAAGCTGGCTTTCGAGCAGATCTTTGGGGATTGTGGCGCAATTGACGGAGATAATATTCCCCGTTTCTGCCCGTGCGCTGAGCCGATGGATAGTGTGGGCAACGAGCTCTTTCCCGGTTCCGCTTTCTCCGAATAGCAGAACAGTGGCATCGGTTTTGGCGACTTTAGCGATTGTGGAGTAAATGCGTTGGAGTGCCGGGCTGACTCCCACCAGTTTCCCGCCGAATTTGCCCCAGCGTTTGTACGCCTCTTCAAGCTGATCGATTTGCATCAGCATCCGGTGTTCATCGGCGGCCTGACGGAGAGTAGATTCAAGTCGTTCGTGGATGTTCGGGCTATCGATAACGTCGTACGCGCCGTTTCGTACGCACCGGACGACCGTTTCCACCTCGGGGTTTTTGGTGAGGACAACAACGGGAAGCCGGAGGAAACGCCGATTCATATCTGAAAGGATATTTTGTCCCTGTGCGATAGCCGAAGTATCCGTCAGCAGGACATCAGGCACAGCCTCGGCCATTTTTTGCCGGAGATCTTCACGGGAATTACAGAGGACAACCCTGAAACCATCCAACTCCTCATTTGGTGGAAGTTGCTCTCTTATAATTGGTCCCAGGCCATAAAGGAGCTTTGCTTCTGTGTCATTTTCATCCGACATCTCATTTTCCTCGCGATTACAACTGGGCCGAGACGAACCGATCAGGAATCAAAAGTTGCTTTCCCCTCCCGGACATATGGACCGCTTCGATTCATTTTATTATGATTTTTATTTTATTCGGTATTTTTTTTGACCAGTTCAAGGGCATCTTCAAGATCATCCGCAATGGGAAAGACCCGCGTTAAGCGGGTTAGTTCCAGGATAGATCTTGCAAATTCCGGAACGTTGACCAGGCACAGGTCGCCGCCTTTTGCGGCACATCGGCGTAGACACCCCACCAGCACGCCAAGCCCTGAGCTATCGATGAAATCGAGATTTTCCAGACTTATTATCAGAACGCCATTACCTTCCTGGATGAGTTCATGCAGACCAGACTTGACTTCCGGGGCTGAATTGGCATCCAGGCGTTCTTCAAGCTTTATAAGTGTTGCGCCATCAAGATTTTCGATATCTTTGATCATTTTTTCGCCCTTGCAGCTCGCTATAAATTATATCTGAACATCTGGTACTCAGTCGCATTATGGTAAGGACCGTATCCGGGTTTTGTCAACGGTCGTGGGCGATTCAAGGGCTCCACAGGAGGTGTGATTGTGCTTAAGCACTTTCAAAAATGGCCGGGGTATGGTAGAAAGAAACTATAGCATAGAATGCGAAGGAATTGAGGAGAGACCATGTCCAAAGATACACATGTTTTGCTGGATACGGATATTGGTTCAGACATAGACGATGCAGTGTGTCTCGCCTATTTGCTTGCCGAGCGGCGGTGCGGTTTGCTGGGAATCTCTACGGTGAGCGGGGAAGCTCCGAAACGAGCGATGCTTGCTGATGCGATATGCCGTGCTGCCGACCGGATCGAGGTGCCGATTTGGAGCGGAAGCGAATCACCTCTCATAGGAGAAAAAAGGCAAAAAACTGCCCCGCAGGCTGAAGTTCTCCAGGACAGAGATTACGAAGCCGACGTGGAGGATAATAAAGCTGTCTGGATGATGAGAGACACAATTCGAGAATATCCGGGCGATATAACGCTGCTCACGGTCGGTCCGCTGACCAATATCGCTCTGCTTTTTGCGCTGGATCCGGAGATCCCCCGGATGCTTGATCGGCTTGTCGTCATGGGGGGAGATTTTCGGGAATCGCGTCAGGGAGAATGGAACGTCGTCTGCGATCCATATGCGTCTGCAATTGTCTTTTCGGCTCCGGTCAGGGAAATTCAGGTCCATCCGTTGGATGTTACCACCCAGTGTACGATGGATGCGCACGAATGCCGGGAACGATTCCAGGGCGGGCCCCTTGACCTGGTTGCTGAGATGGCGGAGGTCTGGTTCCGTGAGCGGGAGGACGTGACATTTCACGATCCATTAGCCGCCTGTTGCATGTTCGAGCCTGAGATTTGTTCGTACAAAAGGGGAGATCTCCACGTGGAACTTTATGACCGCGAAAATCTGGGGTACACTGCCCTTAGTGAACGAAGCGGAGCACACTGTAAAGTTGCCGAGGATGTGGAAGTTGAGCGGTTTTTTGATCGGTATTTCAGCACAGTCCAGATATTTGGTTGAGATATTTGAGGGAGGAAAACGGTGGCCGGCAACCAGCTTGCTATTCCAGGGGTCGAGCCACTCGGCGAACCTTACGGGCCGATACATGCCATCATCGGGTTGGTCGTTTTGGTAGCTTTTGTGGTGGGAATGGTCCTGTATTTTCGATGGAAACTTCCCCGCGAGACTCCTGAATCCGATGGTGAAGGAAGACATCAGAGCGAATCAAGTGACGAGGACTGATAAGAATATGCTGCACCCGTGGCACCAAACTGAGTAAAGGACTTAGAAACCGTGGAATTGAAGAAAGACGTGGGACTGCTCGGAGTTTTCTGCATTGCTTCGGGAGCAATGATCAGTTCCGGCCTTTTTATTCTCCCCGGGTACGCTTTTGCTGAGGCTGGCCCCGCCGTGGTGGTTTCCTATGTTCTGGCCGCGTTGATGGCTCTTTGTGGGATGTTATGCATCGCGGAGATCGCAACAGCCATGCCGAAAGCGGGGGGAGACTATTTTTACATTGCTCGGAGTCTGGGTCCGGCGGTTGGGACGATTTCGGGTCTTTTGAGCTGGTTTTCGCTTTCCCTGAAAGCCGCCTTTGCATTGGTCGGTATGGCCGCTTTTGCACGGTTAATCCCCTGGTTCACGGGATTTTCCCTCTGGCAATTCGCAGTCCCTTTTGCTGTCGTTTTTGTGATCTTGAACATCGTTGGTATCAAACAGGCCGCCCGGGCTCAAGTGGCCCTCGTCGGGGGACTGATCTGCCTTATGGTGCTGTATCTGGTGGCCGGTTTCCCTCAGGTTGATGTCCAGAAACTGGACCCGTTTGTTCCTGGTGGCGGGTTCAAGGTTATTTCAACCGCAGGGTTCGTGTTCATTTCATACGGTGGGCTTCTGAAAATCGTGAGTGTAGCCGAAGAAATCAGCAACCCCAAGAAGGTTATTCCCATGGGCATGATTCTCTCTCTGCTCGTGGTTGGTATTTTCTATGCACTTATGGTTTTTGTGACAATCTGTGTGGTGCCGGCCGACGATCTGAAGGGGTCTCTGACCCCCATCTCGGATGCAGGGAGGATAATCCTGGGGCAGACCGGGTTTCTGGCCCTCTCCCTTGCCGCCATTTTAGCCTTTTTCTCCACAGCCAACGCCGGTATCGCTTCCGCATCGCGCTATCCACTCGCTCTCAGTCGTGATGGACTCCTGCCGTCTTTCCTCAAACAATTGAGCGAGCGTTTCAATACCCCAATTATCTCCATTCTGGTAACCGGGTTTTTTATCATCGTTGCTGTTTTTGTCGAGCTTGATTATCTGGTGAAGGCAGCCTCAACCGTTCTGATACTGAGCTACCTTCTTTCGTGCCTTTCCCTGATCATTTTGCGGGAAGGGCGAGTGCAGAACTATCAGCCCTCTTTCCGCGTTCCGCTTTACCCATGGCTTCCTCTGGTGGGTATAGCGGGCTATTCTTTCATGCTTTTCGGAATGGGAATGGAAGCTCTCCTGCTGACGTTGCTCATGGGACTGGTGGGGTTTTTGGTCTATCGTTTCTATGGCCGCCAAACCGCGGACAAAGAATACGCGCTTTTGCACTTGATTGAGCGAATCACTGCGCGTGCGCTGACCGGTGGTTCCCTGGAATCGGAACTGAAGGAGATTATTCGGGAACGTGACGACATCGAGAAAGACCGCTTTGATTCTGTGATCGAAAGTTGCCCGGTGCTGGATCTCGAAAGGGACATTGAACTGGATGAGCTTCTGGAGAGAGTGGCTTCTGCGCTGGCGCCGCGAATCGATTTAGAGCCCGGGAAAATTAAGGAAAAACTTGCAGCGCGAGAGCAGCAGAGTTCTACTGCAATAAGCCCTCATGTTGCCGTACCGCACGTAATTGTGGACGGGGAAGAAAAGTTTGATATTCTGCTTGCCAGGTGCCGAGAGGGGGTGTCATTCTCCGACGATGCACCGGAAGTCGAGGCCGTCTTTGTCCTTGTCGGCAGTCAAGATCAGCGAAATTTCCACCTCCGTGCCCTGGCGGCGATTGCCCAGATTGTTCAGCAGGAGCCGTTTCTGGATAGATGGCGAGAAGCTCGCAATGCGGAAGCGCTCCGAGATGCTGTGTTGCTTGGAAGACGTCAACGTTATAGCTAAGAATTGTTCCGATACCCGGTGGGGGGGCCCCGAAGTTGCCGGTTGCCATAAACAGCATTTATAATTGTTCTTGTGCCGATCCCCTCTATTTGACTGAGCTATGAAAAAACTGAGCCGGAGAGATTTTGTGAAAATGGCGGCAGTCGGGCTCACCTCTACCAGCTGTCCGTTTGCAACAGATGCCATTGCGGCCAAGGTCCAGGGCTCAGAACTCGGCGATCACGAGGCCATGGCTTACGCCAAGGTGAAGGGAACGATTATCCAGTGCAAGTTGTGTCCCCGTGGATGTGTGGTGCCGGACGGGCGAAGAGGATACTGCGGCGTCCGAGAAAACCAGGGGGGAACATACAAATCGCTGGTTTATGGACGGGTCGGGGCCGCTCACGTGGATCCTATCGAAAAAAAACCCCTGTTCCATTTTCTACCGGGGAACACGGCCTTCTCTATTGCAACCGCTGGTTGCAATGTAGAATGTCTGTTCTGCCAGAACTGGCGACTGAGCCAGTCAAAACCTGAACAATTGCAGACCACCCGTATGCCGCCCGAGAAAGTGGCTGCGGAAGCGGTTTCTCAAAATTGCGATATCATTGCGTACACCTACAACGAGCCGACGATTTTTTGCGAATTTATGCTTGATTGTGCCCGTGAAGGGAAAAAGAAAAACCTGCGAAGCGTCATGATTTCGAACGGATATATGAATCTCGAGCCGATGAAAACTCTCTGCAAAGAGCTCGGTGGGATAAAAATAGATTTGAAGTCGTTTAGTGATGAGTTTTACAAAAAATATGTCGATGGCGAGCTAAAGCCGGTTCTAAAAACGATCGAATTAATAAAAAAACTTGGCATGCATCTCGAGCTGGTGATACTACTGATCCCCGGACTCAACGATAGCGACGAAGAAATCGGGAAAATGGCCCGATGGGTCGTTAAAAATCTGGGCAAGGATGTCCCCATGCATTTCAGCCGTTTTCATCCATGCTACAAAATGAAGAATATATCCCGGACGCCCATTAAAACAGTTGAGCGTGCGCAAAGCATCGCATTGGATGAAGGCGTCCATTATTCCTATGTCGGCAATGCTCCCGGTCACAAATATGAGAATACATTCTGTCATTCTTGCGGCGCCAAAATTATCACCCGCTACGGATTCCACATCGGCGAAGTCCATATTAAGGATGGAAAGTGTGAATTTTGCGGAGCGGAGATCCCGGGAGTGTGGGATTGAAAAATTCTGGATGCCGGCAGGTTTTTCTCAATTAGAAGCCGTTGAAAGGAATATCTCATTTGTCGGATGATAACGGAAAATCCAAATCCCCAATCCTTGTAAGCGCGTGCCTCCTGGGCCTTCGAACCAGATACGATGGTGAGGATAGCAGGCGCGAGGAGATTGTAGAACTTGCCGAGGATCATTGTTTGATCCCCTTTTGTCCGGAACAACTCGGCGGTTTATCCACTCCACGAATTCCAGCGGAAATTGATAAAGGAGACGGGGCAACTGTCCTCCAGGGAAAGGCGAAAGTTGTACGTGAAGATAGCGTGGATGTTACGGAACAGTTCCTGCGAGGGACCCGAGAAACTGCCCGGCTGGCGGAATTGATAGGAGCGCGGAAAGCCGTGATGAAAGAAGGGAGCCCGGCCTGTGGGCTGACTCGGATTAAAAGAAAGGGTGCGGATGTGGCCGGTTCAGGGGTGGCAGCAGCGCTCCTGAAACGGAAGGGGGTCGATATTGAGGGAATCGAGTGACGGAGCCGGTGCGAATAAAAGGGCGAGTGAACTGAAGGTGAAAAAGAAGCGGGGCCCCATTCGCAGACTCTACGACTGGACGATTCACTGGGCGGAGACTCGCCACGCCGAGTGGGCATTGTTTATCCTGGCCTTTGCGGGATCATCGTTTTTCCCGATACCTCCCGATGTTCTGTTGATCACTATGGCGCTTGCCGCCCCCAAGAAGTCGCTCCGCTACGCGGGTATCTGCATGCTCGGCTCTGTGCTCGGCGCCTTTTTAGGGTACGGCATCGGGTATTTCTTCTTCGATTCCGTGGGCAGCGCCATAATCGAGTTTTACGGATTGGAAGAATCGTTTGAGAGTTTCAGAGCGCATTTTCACGAACAGGGCTTCCTTTACGTATTTGGTGCGGCGTTGACACCCATTCCCTACAAGGTTTTCACAATTACTTCCGGTTTCTGCGGCATTTCCCTTCTGGTTGTGACATCGGCTTCGGTTATCGGGCGAGGCCTGCGGTTCTTCTGTGTCGGGGCACTTTTCAAATTTTTCGGTCCGAAGATCAAGGAATTCATCGATCGCTATTTCAATTTAATGACTATCCTTTTCCTGATACTTTTAGTCGGCGGGTTCGTATTTGTTAAGGTTTTGTGGGGGAACCATGGAAAGTCGACGAGCAAAGAGGAGCAGAAGACGGAGGCAAAACCCCGTGGCAATTCGACACATCCTGACGAAAGTGGGCGTTGAAAAAACGGCCATAGTGTTTGTGCTGGCGGTTTATCTGATGTTTACGGCTTTCGGGTGCCGGCGTTCGAAAATGAATCCGAGGGCAGAAAAAAACGGCGATGTTTCACCGAATGCCGAAGAAAATGAGTCAAACGTCCGCGATGAAGCAGAGGGTAAATCCGCACGAAACGAGAACAACGAGAAGAAAGGAAACCGTATGTTGTCAGAGAAGGATCGTGAGGAGTTGTTACGAATCGCACGAGAAGCTGTGGAAGCGGCTGTGGCGGGCAAACAGGTCCCAAAAGAAAAAATCGAAAACGAAAACCTGCAGGGCAAACAAGGCGCTTTTGTTACCCTTAAAACGAATGGCAATTTGCGGGGTTGTATTGGCCGTTTTACGGCGGATCAGCCCCTCTGGAAAACCGTGCGTGAGATGGCGGTCTCTGCGGCCACCCAGGACCCGCGGTTCAGAGGCCATCGGATCCAGCCCGATGAATGTGAGAATCTGGATATCGAGATTTCCGTCCTCTCCACTCTGAAAAAGACCGAGCAACCTCTTAAAGACATGCAACTGGGTAAACACGGAATATATATCCGACGGGGAATGCGAACCGGTTGTTTTCTGCCTCAGGTTGCTGAAGAAACCGGTTGGAATAAAGAACAGTTTCTTGGCAGCTGCTGTTCGCACAAAGCGGGGTTGCCGGCGAATGCCTGGCAAGATAAAAAAACAGAGGTGATGCTGTTCACGGCCGAAGTGTTTTCAGAAGAAGAACCCGGAGAGGAAAGCACGGACGAGGAATAAAGAGGCGCGAATTATATTTCGCGGCTCTGAACGTGTTCGCCCCCACGGGTGTTGCAAATTTGAGATTTGTTGTATATTCTTTCAGTGAATTTGCGGGTGCAGCCGGATTGATGGCATGAAATCCACAGATTAAGAATATTTCCCAGATCCCCGCAGAAGGGTGAGGCGGATTGATTGTGGCAAAACGTAGCGTCCAGGGGGATCCCGGCGTATCCTCTCATCTTGTTTTGGCGATGTGTTTTTTGTATCTCCGGCGGAGGCGAAAAGGAATGTGCCAGCCCCGCCTCAGAAATTGCTGCTGTTTGAAATCCCAAAACTAAAACTCATATCGGCCGAATGACGGCTGTTCACAGATCCCGACCTAAATGCCGCAACGAAAGTCGTTTTCTTAGCCCCGTCCAGTCGTTACTGAAAGGAGGATTTTGCATGGGTGGTAAGATTATTGGTGGACTCATCGCGTTTGTGATCGGCGCTGCGCTTTTTGGCGTTGGTTTCTGGATGCAGTCCCAGAAAAGTGCCATCAAAAAATATATGGAAACCGAAGGCGAAGTAATCTCGTCCCGGATTGATTCGCATACCGACAGTGACGGCGATCAGATGTACAAACCCGAGATTAAATATGTTTATGTGGTGGATGGCGAAAAATACGAAAGCGATCGCTACGCCTATCTGGGGTCGATCTCCTCCAGTTCCAGCGGGGGCGCACGGAAAATCGTTAATAATTATCCGGCAGGTGAAAAATGTGCTGTCTTCTATGATCCAGCAGATCCGACGAAGAGTGTTCTTGATAAGAATCCGGGAGGCATTTACAAATGGTTCCCAATCATATTTTTGGGGATAGGCGGATTGGTTTTGCTTGTGCCGATTGGTGGTCTCGTGTTTTATGGCTTGATAATCGGACTTGTGCTGTCCAGCCGAAAAAAAACGCCTGAACCCGGCCGGGCTGAGCGAGCGGATTTTGACAGTGACAGGGGAGATTCTGACTCAAATGATCTCCCAAAAATGGAAGAAATGTGAGAAAGGAGCGAAGAATGCCAGTGGCTGATGAAATTGATTACACGATCGTTGGTGACGATATGCAGGCTGTTGTGGTAACTCTGGATGAGAATGAAGCCGTCAGGGCCGAAGCCGGGGCCATGATGTACATGACCCGGGGGATCGAGATGGATACCGGCGCGGAAGGGGGGATTTTTGGTGGATTGAAGCGAGTTGTCAGCGGCGAAAGTTTCTTCATCACCAATTTCAAGTGCGTGAGCCAGCAAGGTCAGGTGAGTTTCGCCGGACCCTACCCGGGGAAGATTATCGCTCTTGATCTCGCGGAGACCGGCCAGATGCTCTGTCAGAAAGATGCATTTTTGTGCTGCGCCGCGGGAGTCGACCTCGATATCGCCTTTACAAAACGTCTGGGGGCCGGATTCTTCGGCGGCGAAGGATTCATCCTCCAGAGCCTTCAGGGTGACGGGCTTGCGTTTATTCACGCCGGCGGGGCGGTGGTGAAGATGTCCCTGGACCCGGGCCAGGATTTGCGCGTGGATACGGGTTGCCTCGTGGCTCTCCAGGCGACAGTTGATTACAACATCAAGTACGTTGGGGGAATTAAAACAGCTCTGTTTGGCGGGGAAGGGCTATTTTTCGCTCACCTGACGGGCCCCGGCGATGTTTACCTTCAAACCTTGCCTTTCTCCCGGCTGGCCGACCGCGTTGCCTCGGCTACCGTTCAAAATAAAAATCGCGGTTGAATGACAACCGCGTATTATAGCACCGCCACCCTGGTGGATTTTCTCTCCGGAAGCTCTGTTTTCGCCAGATAGAACCCGTCTATTGACCGACGGCGAGCCATTTGCGTTGATCAGAAATATTGGCACAGTTGGGACTTAGCATAGCCAGAAAAATTTTTTACCCCAAAATCCGGCTCTGAGAGCCGTTGAGAAAATGGTTTAGCCTGAAAAAGCGGTTTTTCACCCCATTGGCCCCCCGCGAGCGGACTGGACTTCAGCCGGAGACTGGAGTTCAGAACGCGGACCATAAACCGACAGGTCTCGGAGCAAAACAGCAGAACGACCAACGGCAGCTCCGCCTCGGCGTACCTGTTTAGCCCAGAGATACCGCTTCACGGGTCAATGCGAGCCCATCGTTAGATAGGCGAAGCAATCTCGTCGTTTTTCAACTCAACAGCGAGATTGCCGCGGCGTCCCGCTGTGCGGAACACCTCGTAAAGACATCGTGAGCGTGGACTGGCTGATGTAACGCACGCTAAACACATATGAAAGAGAAAGTCAAGGCGCACTCTCCCTGTTCCCTCAGAAGCCTTTTTT